>NZ_JBVVQE010000001.1:0-299820 GCF_055811435.1 Mesorhizobium sp. WSM4837 | reverse complement strand
AGGGTCTTCACCGCCGGCCAGAAGCGCCGCGTCACCCCAGCCATCAAGCGCCAGATGCGGCGGCGGTCGGCGGTCGAGCCCGTCATCGGCCACATCAAGAGCGAACACAGAATGGGCCGCAACTACCTCGCCGGCCAGCAGGGCGACGCCCTCAACGCCATCCTGGCCGCCGCCGGCTACAACTTCTCCCTCCTGCTCAGGTGGATGAAGGATTTTTTGTCGCTCTTGATCGCCCTGCTTCAACTTCGGTCGAAGTCGGTCGCCGCTTAGCGCCCGGATTGTTCACGGTCGACAGGCTCAGAGCTTTCGGAAGTATCCATGAGCTCCGAAACCCATAGTGCTATCGAATCCACCATACAAAAGCGCAACCTTTTCGGGTTTATCGCTAAGGAACTCGTCGCAGGCCTTCTTTACCCCCGGATAGAGATTGACTGAGTCGAACAATCCAGGATCACTGTAGTCGTCTATCAGACATGCAGCACCCTTTGATAGGCGAGGATACACATACTCCAAGCTGACCTTGACCGAGTCGTATAGGTCACCATCCAGATGCGCAAATGCAATTTTGTCCGGCAACTGTGTGGGAAGCGTATCTTCGAACCATCCCTGGTGAAGAATAGGCTGCCGAAGATTCAAACGCTTGAAGTTTGCCATGAGCGCATCCTTCGTAGTGGCCATGTCGCCCTTGTGAGCGTTGGCGTGGCCGTCTTCGGCACTGGCGTTCGGGAGACCTTCGAAGCTGTCATACAAGTGAAGGTTCCTGCTTGGATCGTAATGCTGAAGTATGCGTTGGAATACCACGGCTGACTTGCCTTCGTGGCATCCCAATTCACAGAAGTCTCCCGGTACGTTGTAGAAAAGCGCTGCGCCTGCCAAGTGATACATGTCCATTCTCTGTTCAACACTGGTCATCCAGCCCGTGCGAACAGGTGGTGCGAGGACGAGATTTATTCCAAGTTTTCGGAGAACCTTGTTGGCAAAGCGTACCGTCTGAGACTTGGATGGCTTCTGTTGAATCCATTCATCGAACGTGTTGGTCAAGAAGACGTTCGGTAGGTCAGTTGCTTGCATAGCGAAGTCTCTTTTCCTCTCAAAGAGCGCGATGGCGATAGAGCTATATAGTGCGTGTATTGGTCAAGGAAGTTACCTGATCTACATCAAGCAGTCGCGCGTTTCTACCTAATCCTTCTAGCAAGACCCACCGGGAGGCTACGGAACGCCTACAGTTCGCCGGCGGTTTCTGCCTTGAGTTCTATTCCCGGCGCCTCGTGCCGCTCGGTCGATGTCAGGTCCAGCGCGCCCGTTTCATCCTCAGCCAGTGGTATTTCAACCTTGATCGTGTCTCCGGGCTCGACGGCACTCGTTTCGCTAGCTTGGATTTGCACTGTCGCACCATCCGCCGACGGCCGGAAAATCGTGTAGATCGGCGCAGCCAGCTCCGCATCAGTTCGGCGGGCAAGAAGGCTCGGGGCAGAAACCGCGGACTCGTACAATAGCCGCCTTGCCGTCTCTGTCTTGCTTTCGAGAGCATCGAGCTCAGCTTGCGTTTGACGCAGGTCGATCGTTACCTCATTTTTGCGCCCATCCTGGAGCTCGAGAATTGATATGTCAGTTTTGCTGATTTCCTGACGCCCACGCAGCAGACTGGTTTCCGCCGACAACCTCTCGCTCTGCGCCTGGGCAAGGGCCCGCTCTAGAGAAAACTCGCGCGGGGCCGCCGCAAGGCCTTTGACGACAAGCGCCGAAACCGCTGTCAACTCTTTCTGGATTGAGCCGATTTGCTTGTCGAGGAAAACGAGTTGCGCTTCCAGCGAGGCAAGTTCCTTCTGGAGGAACTCGCGCAGTCCATGAAGCGCCCTGACCTGAGTGTCCAATCCCTCGCTGCGCGCCTGGAAGATCAGGCGCTCCTGCTTCAAGAGCATCGCAAAGACGTCGTCTTGAATGCGGGAGGTCAATTGGGCCGGAAACTGAATGTCGCTGGCATGCGAGAGTTCCGCCTCGAGTCGTGCCTTGCGAGCGATGAGACTGGCCTCGTTCAGTCTGAGCAGGCTCACATCCCCTTCGCCCTGGATCACTTCGCGCTCGAACCTGGCGTCCCTGTCCTCTCGAGTCCGCAACCCGCCCGCGATGCTCAATGCCTGCAACACGGTCAGCCCAGGCCGGTATGCGAATTCTCCCGACTGCGTCACCTTGCCGACAACATAGAACGGTCGGAACTGGACGATTTCCACCGCCGTATTCGGTTTTCGGGCAAGGCCGGTACTTTTCATGAGACTGTCGCCGATCGAGTTTGCGATCTCACCGGTGGTGAGTCCGGCGGCCTTGATTTCGCCGACCAGCGGTAGCGAAACGGAGCCATTGGGACCGACCGTGTACTCGTCGTTGAGAGCATCCCAGCCAAAAATCTTGTCGCGTGACGCACGCCATTCGTAGACCTTGACGCGGAGCTTGTCCTGCGGACCGAGCACATACTCTTTGTCGTTTGCAGCCGAGGCACCCAACATGCCGGCCAGGGATATCCCCGCATACACCACGACGTGGAGAATGCGCCAACCTTTGCGCTGAGCCGACAACTGGCCCAGGCGCCGAACTCGATGATTTGAGCGAGCGTCGCTGTCGACTGAAAAGGGCAGTTCCTGGAGCATCTCTTACCTCTGCACTAGATCTTCAGAATATACTCGGGCTCCACCCGGCCCCTTGCCACATGTGAAAGGGCCAGGAGATTGCCGCGCAGACGCCCTCGCCGGTCGACGTAGGATTCCGGCCAGAGGCTGCGCATGAGATTGGCGAGCAGATTTTTGCCCATCAATCTAAGTGCGAAAGTCGATGGGACGGTGCCTTTGCGGACGAGGTAGATCGGATTCGCCACTTGGGAATAGCCGAAACGGATGCCGTTTACGCGACCGCTCTTGATGCCGAGGTGAACCCCGCGGATCGACGGCAAACGGACGACCCGCCCTCTGGCTCTCAACTGGCTGGTGAAATCAACGTCTTCCTGCCAGCCATAGAGCGCAAGCCGTTCGTCGAAGCGCAGGCCGTTGATGAATGCGGCCCTGATCGACATGTTGCATCCATAGGCGCTGAGTTGATCCACCCCACGCGATTCAGTCGCAGGGCCGGCCTCGCGAAGCGCCTGGATGCCCTCGTCCCATGTGAGCCCTGCGGTTGTCGCGCCGTCCTTAAGCACGTGTCCCGTCATCACTGCCCAGTCGGGCTGCTGCTTGAACGCCTTCGATACGCCTTCGAGGTAGTCGTCCGCCGGAATGAAATCGTCGTCGAAAAAGGTGATTATGTCGAAACGGTCGCCTGCGACGTCGAGGGCGATGTTGCGCTGCGCCGGCAAGCCGGTCCTTCCGACGACGCGCGATACGGGAAACCGGCAAACCGTGTTACCGGGAATATGGCTGGCGTCGGGGGCCGACAGTATCACGGCGTCAGGGAGCAGGGTCTGTCGCTCAAGCTGTGCGAGAAGCCGAGCCACTTGTTCCTTGCGACCAAACGTTGCGACGATCACCACCACTTTCATCGACGATCAACTCTCCTCGCGAGCAATGGATTACAGATACGGCGTGCGACCACTGCTTGCGAAGTGAGCGCGCTGTGATCCTAATCCGCCGGCCGCGCCGATACAGCCTGCGCATAAGGTTAGCGTTGAGGCCTGCTTAGGCCCATCGAAGTAGTAGACGTACCTCGTTGGAGTACATCCGGCCTCGGGAGGGTGCGGCGCTTAACCCGATAGGCAACTTGTTTGGACGGGACGGACGGCACACAGTCGCTGAGCATCCGGGCAACAAGAATTCCGGAAAAAGTGCCAACATTCCGTGAGGGGCAAAGCATGCGCCATGTGCGACAGCCGAAAGCAACCACTATGGTGGGCCGTGATGCCAAACATTTGCGATCCATCAGCAAGACGCCATTTGCCGCGATAGACCGCAACGCCCGCATCGCCGTCGTGCATGATTGGTGCCCCAACTTTCGGGGAGGGGAGCAGGTCCTTGCTCGTATCTGCAAGACTTTTCCAAGAGCCGAGGTCTTCACCCTCTTTGATTTTCTCCCGAAGGAAATCAAGGAAGAGTATTTTCCAGGCGTAATTTTCCACGTTTCCGGCATGAATCGACTTCCGTTCGTGGAAAAGTACTACAGGTCACTTTTCTTTCTCTGTCCGTTTATGATCGAACAATTTGATGTCACGGGTTATGACGCGGTAATTTCCTCTTCGGCCGCATTCTCTCGAGGCGTTCTGACTCGCCCAGACCAACTACACCTGTGCTATGTGCACAGTCCGGTGCGGTATGCGTGGGACGAACAATTCTCCTATTTGCAGCAAGCAGGCCTGGGATTTGGACCAAAAGGTCTAGCCTTTCGTTACATGCTTCACAGGCTGCGGACCTGGGACACCCGAACGGCACATGGTCCTGACCTGATGCTGGCAAACTCGAATTATGTCCGCTCTCGAATCGAACGGATTTACGGCCGCGACGCGCGGGTAGTCCATCCGCCGGTCGCCATCGAGGATCTTAAATTCGTGGTCAACAAGGATGACTACTACGTCACGGCCGCGTTCCACGCCCCGTATAAGCGTACGGATCTGATAATCGAGGCGTTCAGCAAAACGCCGTCGCGTCGCCTGGTTGTTGTAGGCGACGAAGTACAATCCAAGCATCTGCGATCGCTTGCCGGCTCCAACATAGTCTTCACCGGTTATCTGCCGCGGCATGAATACATCGAAAAAATCGCCAATGCTCGTGCGATGGTGTTCGCTGGATGCGAGGATTTCGGGATAACGCTTGCCGAGGCCCAAGCGTGTGGTACTCCATTGATCGCCTTCGGCCGCGGAGGTGCGCGCGACATTGTCCGGCCGCTTGGCGAGAGCGCCCATCCGACAGGTGTGCTCTTCGACCGTCAGGCCGTCGATTCCGTAGCTGGGGCCATTGATCTATTCGAGAAAAATGCACTGTCCATTACGCCGCACGCCTGTCGCATGAACGCGACCCGGTTCTCCGAGGAAAGATTCGACCTGGCGATTCTCGACGCCCTTGGCCTGGCCCAGTCTGTCCAACTCGCTCGCGCAACCGAGTACAATGAACTCTTCGGAGCCGAGAGCTCGACGCACGATATAACCGGTTCACTTGTCGAGCCAATTCTACAATGAACTCATTTGACCTTCACATGGCAAGTAACCGCAAAACGCTTCGATTGGCCGTGTGCCCGTGCTGCTCGGCGCCAGTCAGCCGGTCAATCTACCGGGTCGAAGCCATCCCGGTGCATAGTTGCGTCCTGCTTAACTCGGCCCAAGAAGCCCATGCCTTTCCTCGTCGCGACCTTGACCTCGCATTCTGCGAAGCATGCGGGTTCATATTCAACAGGGCCTTTGACGAGACGATCATGGGGTACTCCACCAACTTCGAGGAATCCCAGCATTTTTCCAGCACCTTCAACAATTTCGCGAAGGGACTTGCACGCGAGATTGCACAAAAATGTGCGATAGCCGGCAAGCACGTGTTAGAGATCGGCTGCGGCAAGGGTGAATTTCTCCGCGAACTTTGCATGACGGCCGGCGCCACCGGGCTCGGCATTGATCCAGCTTATCGAGCCGACAAAGGCCGTAATGACGAGTACGGCGACGTCAAGATCATCGTCGATTTTTTCGGACCGGACTACCAGCATCTCCAGGCGGATACGGTCCTCTGTCGCCACACGCTCGAACACGTAAGCTCGGTGTCGAGTTTCGTGCGGCTGATCCGCAAGATGATCGGCAAGAGGACCCAGGATTGGGCGGTCTTCGAGACGCCGGATGCAAAACGTGTGCTCGTGGAGAGCGCGTTCTGGGACATTTACTACGAGCATTGCTCCTATTTCAGTCCTGGCGCGCACGCACGCCTGTTTCGCCAGGAAGGTTTCGACGTTACCGATCTGGAGCTCGTCTACGACAACCAGTACATCGTTCAGTACGCCCGGCCGTCAGCCGGCCGGACGACGCCGAGACTACCGCTCGAGCACGATCTGGAAGTGATGCACCGTTTGGCGGAAACCTTTCCCGCCCGCGTGCGAGCCGCTCAGACTTGCTGGCAGGAGCGCATTCGCGCCGCGCACGCCGCCGGCCGGCGGGTCGTCCTGTGGGGCGGCGGCTCCAAGGCAGTGTCGTTCCTGACGACCTTGCAGCTTGGAGACGAAGTCTGGGCAGCAGTCGACATCAACCCCTACAAGCAAGGCAAGTTTACGCCCGGAACCGGGCACCCGGTCATCGCGCCAAGCGACTTGTTGGACGCTCCCCCTGATCTCGTCATCGTCATGAACCCGATATACCTGAATGAAGTGACGCAATCCTTGATTGCGCTGGACCTTCGAGCGGAAGTCGTCGCGGTCTGATTGCGCTCTCTCGTCAAAGAAGAACCCGAAATGGAACGTCCTAAGTCGCCGCAAGTGTCCCTTGGTATGCCGGTCTACAACGGCGAGAATTTCGTCGCCGAAGCGATCCGGTCGATCCTCGAGCAGGACTTCGGTGATTTCGAACTCGTCATCACCGACAACGCTTCGACGGATAGAACAGCCGATATATGTCTGGAATTCGCGAGGCTGGACAAGCGCGTCCGTTATGTCCGAAACGCGCGCAATTTGGGCGCCGGTGCCAATTTCAATCGAGCTTTCCAGCTGAGCACAGGCGAATATTTCAAATGGTGCGCGCACGATGACCTCTTGAGCGGTGGTTTCTTGACAGACTGCGTGCGTGCGCTTGACGCGAATGCCCGCCACGTTATTGCCTACCCGCGCCTGCTGGGAATCGACGAGACAGGGCAGCTCACTTCCTATGTCGAAAGGGTGCTGCCGGACATGGAAGGACCGTGGCCCGCATCCCGCTTCCGGTTGATGGTTGCTGCGCACGGTTGGGATGCTGCGATGTTCGGCCTTTGGCGTCGGGAATCCTTAGCCAAGACGACATTGCACGAGCCCTACTACGGCTCCGATTGTGCGCTTCTGGCCGAGATGGCTCTTCTCGGGACGTTTGTTCATGCGCCCAACGCGATACTGTACAGCCGTGACCATCCGACGCGCTCGGTGCGGTTGCCAAGCTCCGAGCGATTGGCTTGGCAAAATCCTGGTGACTCCGCGGCGAATGCCTTTGAATTGTCGAGGCGGCTAAAACACCTCGTCGCAATTGCCTATCGGCACAGGCGCACAGCACCGTTGGGCATGACACTGCTTCATCTGGTTGCGTGGATCTTGGATCCGCTGCTTATCGCAAGATTGTTCCTGGAACTTGTAGGCGCCATATCTCCGCAGCTTCGTACCAAGCTCCGCGGCGCCGGCCTGGGAGCGCTGAAACGCATTCATGCCGTGTCAAACCGATCGCCTGGCTAGAAACGAGTGATCTGGTGCGACGCCCGTCGGGAGGCTTTGTATGAACCTTCGCCAAGTCACGCCCGCGGCCTCAACAGTGTCAGCCTTCCGAAAATTGCCGGAGGGCTCGGGCAAGAGAAATCTGGTGATCGTCCGGGCGGGGCGTAGCTCTTTGCATGCCGGCTGGACTGAGGGGGCGGGCGACGCCGACTTCGATCTTCTCGTCGCCGCCTACGAGGCTGGCGTCTCCCATGGACAGGACGAGTTCAGCGTATTTCTCCCGGGGCGCAAGATCGCCGGCTATCATGCCTTGTTTCAATGCTACCCTGAAATTGTGACGCGATATGATCTCATTGCACTGATCGACGATGACATCGAGACGACGAAGCTGGACTTGAATCGTCTGTTCGCCATAGGCCGCCGCTATAAACTTGATCTGTTTCAGCCAGCACTGTCTTGGGACAGCTATTTCTCCTACGCAGCGACGCTTGTCATCGGCAAGCGATATTTATTGCGATATACCAACACGGTCGAGATGATGTGCCCGGTGTTCAGCGCCAAGTGCCTGCAAACGGCATTGAAATTGTTCGGGCTCGGCTACGAGACGGGAATAGACCTTCTTTGGACCCGCCTGACTGACATGCCTTGGTTGCGGTACGCCATCGTTGACGATGTCGTTGTGAGACACACGCGGCCCGTCGGGACAACAAAGTCGCTTCAAGGTTTCGCCGCCAACGAGCGTTATGACGTGCAGGTTGATGCTGTGCTGAAGAGGTTCGGCGCTGCGTTTCGCGGGTTCGTAACCTATGCAGCGGTGGACCGGCGCGGGCAGCTCATCCGGTCTCGCTTTCTGATCGGCCTTAACTCGCTGTCCCTTTGGCGGGCGCTGCCCAAGACGCCACTTAGATGGCCGCAGTTTATGCGCCGCTCGACCGACTATACGCGACACTGCTGGCTGAGGCCGGTCAACCTGCAACGGATCGACGTCGAAGGAGTGGTTAAGTCAGGCCGTCAGCCGCAAAGTCTGGGTCGCCGGCTCAGGCAACGATGATATTGGGCGCGAGACCAAGCTTGTGTGCCGCCTGGGCAACTTCGTCTCGATAGAGCGGTCGTCACGATGATTGACCGCACGGGTCGGCCGCGTAGACTCTCCGGCCCAACCACAGCTGTGCCTGTGCCTGGAGCAAAGCGCTCTTGCTTGTGCGGGTTGACGTCGACCAGAGCGCTTATCCGCGCGCCCTCGGGAACGACGTTGACGAAAGTGATACCGTTTGATCCCGCACCCCAGGCAAGGTAATGGGTAATCGCGCCACCAGGCGACTTTGTCGCGATAGTTTTGGTCGAAGCGGCGGACCAACGTATCAATCCTTCCAGTCTTGAAAGACCAGCGGTCATCCCGGTTTCGGGAGGCTTGCTTCGATGAAGAGGTACTGGTCACGGTCGCGTCCCCACAGGTGGTGTAGCTCGGCGGTAGCGACGCCGCTCGCGAGCGCGCCCTCGATAGCGCTGTTGCGATCGAGCGGCTTTGCGGTGGTCATCGACAGAACTTGCGCGCGCTCGAGGAGAAGACTCCGGATTCCGATCTCTTGCGCGAGATGATTGGCTTTGCCGCCGAGAGGTTGGGGGCGCCACCGGCGCCGGCTGGAAGGGCTCCTATTTCCCCGGGTTCTTCTACAGGTCGCGCCCGACACCAAACTAGCCGCGAAGCCTGAGGAACAAGTCTCGCGCATTGAACAGGTCAGAGCGCACCAGCACGAAGAGAGCCGTACAATAGACAGCGGCTCCAAGGACAATTGCGCTAATAAGAAGCGTCTCCTGTGAGGCGTGCTCAGGCGCGCTGCTTAGCCACGCGCTGACGGCGCCGAACATCAGGAGGGCGGCGAGAGCCAGTCGTGGGAAGATCTCAAGGGGTCTCAGCACGTCGATACGCGCGATGCGCTGAGCGTAGAAGAGGAAGATTGGTAGGAGGACCAGGCCGCAGGCTACGAGCGCCACCATTGTCATCTCGAGGCTGATCTGCGCAGTGACGGACAACAGCATCGTTGCGACAACAGAGTAGGCTATGTTCAACTTCAGGATCAACCTGGAGTGACCCATTGCAAGGATCGTAAACGCGCAGAGGCTGTCAACCGTGCGTTGCAGGCCCAGCAGCATGAGAATCTGGACAGCGACGACCCCGCTGGCCCATTGCGGGCCGAAGATAAAGGGAACCGCGATCGGTGCGATCGCGGCAAATCCGATGAATGCAGGAAACCCCGCTATCCCGGCGATGCGGACGGTCGTGTTGAAGAAGCGGTCGATCTTTTCGGGTTGATCTTGAATCCGTGCCACGGTGGGCATAGTGACAGCCATCAGCGGACTGAGGAATACTTGCACCAGAAGGTCGAGCGGACGACGGGCGAGAGCATAGACTCCGACCGCGTGGGGGCCGAGGAACGTACCGAGTAGGACCTTTGGAATTTCCTCATTCAAAAAACTCCAAAAAGTCTGGACGATAAGCGGGCCACCAAATCCTAATAGGTCACGAACCTTTGCATAGGAGAAGGTCAGACGGGGTCGCCAAGAACTGCCAACGAGCAGGACAGCGGTTTCCACAGCCGCTTTTGCAAGGTGCATCCAAATCATGCTCCATACGCCGAAACCGCCTATTGCCAAGACGATGCCGAGTGTGCCGCCGACGACGGTGCCGGCAAGCGTACGCAACGCGAACAAGCGGAACTCGAGTTGGCGCTTCAACACAGCCGCAGGTACCGACGAGAGGGCCTGGATTACGACGACCACGCTGCTCCAGCGGATGAGATCTTCGAGAATGGGCTGTCCGAACGCTGCAGCAATCAAACCGGCAGACATCCAGATGAGCCCGCTAATCACCGCGCCGCTCGCGGCGAGAAGCCAGAAGGCCGAGTCAAAGTGTAAGGACTCAATTTTAGGATGCTGAATGAGTGCCTCCGGTATTCCGGTCGTGACCGGAACAGCAAGAATGACGGGTACAACCATGGAGAGGGCGGCGAGGCCGAATGCTTCAGGTCCGAGGTGCCTGGCCAATACGACAAAAACGGCAAACATGGCTGCTTGCCGCCCCCATGTTTCGACTGCTGTCCAAGCTGCGCCGGTGACAATCTTCGCGCCGATCGATGTCATCGCATGTCTCTTTGCCCGTTGGAGGACGGAACTGCGACTTTCGATCGCGCAGTCAAGGCTTTCCGTCGTCGTCTCACAGCTGCGCCGCTAGCGATCTGGCCTGGTCTACGTGAATAAAAAGGAGAGCCGTCGATCTCTCTCCGGCTACCGTTTATCGAGCTGGAATCTCGCGAACGCAGAGTTGTCGCGGGACACAGATGGCGTTTCGCATGCTTGCTCGTCATTCTATTCCACCACCCCACAAGCACGCATGGCTGAGGATGCTGTGGTTGGCGAGGAAGGATGGCTGCTTCCAGTTCTTATTGGTCATAGGCAGCTCCTCTGGAAATCCTCTTTGTAGCGCAATCAAATTAGGCGGTGTTAAGGCTGATATCCTGACGTTATCGCTGCGGGCGCGTCGCCGGGATTCGAATTCGTTCGAGTGCATCTTGCCAAACCTTACGCCGGAGCGTGGGAACGTAAACGTCCCCAAACGACGTATGTCTTACGCCCCTCCGGGCAGTTTGGTGCAGCCCGATTACCGATGGACCATCCCGCGTCCCACATGCCCATCCGCACAGGCGATCAAGAAGCGGGAGCTACCTCTTTCCGCGCTGGCTGATATTCAAGGGCAAACGAGGTGCCCGCGGCAATCAAAGTGAGAGCGCTCTCTGCCAGATTGTCGGGCTATAACGAGACGAGAAAGTCCGATGACCCTTGGTGGAATGGCCGTGTTGATCCCGACCGGCACGGTCATTGGAGTATCCCCTGCCAATCCCGTTCTGCGCTTTCGTGCCGCCGCGGTTGAATTGAACTTTCATGCAACCGCAATCTCCGGTGTGAAGCCGAGCTCCGCTACGAGACTGGTGATCTCCTCGCGGTAGAGCGGGTTCATGACGATGATTGATTCGACTGGCTGGCCGCGCAACGCCTCCGGAGCAAGGACCGGAGTGGCGGTTCCTGGGGCAAAGCGACCTTGCTTGTGCGGATTCACGTCGATGATCGCGCGGATCCGATCGGCGCCTGGCACCACGTTGACGAATGTAATGCCCTTCGATCCCCCTCCCCAGACGACGGTCTGCTGGGGATTGCGCCTCGCGATGTAACCACCCAATCGCTCGATCTTGTCGCGATAGGCGCGCTCGAAATCGCGGACGAGCATCTCGATCTCGCGGCTGTCAACGGAAGTAGCGTACTTGGGGGCAGCCGGCCGCGCCTCAATGTAAAGGTATTGCTCGCCGAAAGACGTCCCTGCATCCAGCACTCGAAAGCCAGCTGTCTCGAACGCCGCGTTCAGCGAAGCGGGCGTGAAATAGGAGGCGTGCTCATAAATGAGGTCCCAGATTCCCATATCTCGGAGCGTGTAAAGGACATTCGGGACTTCAAAGAAGAACACCGTCTCCGGTCCGATGCCCGGATGGGCGCGAAGGGCGCGCAGGAATTTCACCGGCTCGGCGATATGTTCGAGAACCTGGCGGCATACCACTAGGTCCGGACGCAAATCCGCGTAGGAATCGCCGAACCAGTCGTTGATAAATCGTACGCCAGGGACCACCTCCCCCCGATTGTCCTCGAAGCTCTTGTCGAAACCGATTCCCTGCGCACCGCTGATCAAGCTTAGCCGCTTCAGGAAATCCCCCTTGCCGCATCCAATATCGACGATCGTCTTCCCGGAGAGCGTGTAGGTCCTGCTCAGGCGCTCGGCCAGCGTTTCAACAAACGCCACGAAACGGGGGGAGAAATGAAGCGAATTCTCGTAGCTTTGCGTATAACCAATGCGATTTTCCTCGAATGAGGCATTGAAGACGTGCGTGCAGCCGAGGCAGAAGGTAGTCGCAAATCTGCCGGTCTGTGCCGCGCGCGCCGATGCCGCGTCCGCACAAAGCGCGTTGCAGAGCAGGGGCAACGCTTCGAATAGCACCGAATTGAGCAGATTTCGCTGACCGCAGACCAAGCAATCGGTTCGAATGGAACCCGCCGACTGCGTCGGTCCATCGGCTTTCAGGCAAGCCATTTGCGCGCGGTCCGCCTGTTTTGTCATATGATTCTCGGCGTTGGGACGGGGAGGATGAATTTTCCGCCGCGTGCACGATACTCGGCCTGTTGATCGAGAATTTCGTCTACGAAATTCCAAGCAAGGAGAAGGACGTAATCGGGTTGCACCTCGAGAAGCGCTTCAGTCGAGCGGATCGGCAGGCGCTGTCCGGGCATATATTTGTTGTGTTTATGGACGTTGCGATCCACGACGAAGTCCACGAGGTCGCACCCGATGCCGACGGTGTTAATCAGCGTTGCTCCCTTGGCTGCCGCTCCATAGGCGGCAATCGTGGCACCCTGCGACTTTAACCGGCGCAAGAGCGTGGAAAGGTCGCGCTTCAGCGCGTCGACCTTGGTGGAGAAATCGCGGAAATAGCCGATTGCATCGATCCCGCGCGAGGCCTCATGGGCAAGTTGTTCCTTTACTGTCGCACCCACGTTCTCGCGCGTTTCCACGTAAAGGCGCAGCGAACCGCCGTGGATTGAAAGGTGCTTGACCTCGTTGAGGTAAAGCCCGTGACGGCGAAACAGCTTGTCCAGTGCAGTAACTGAAAAATAGCAAAGATGCTCGTGATAGATCGTGTCGAACTCACAATGTTCGATCAAAGGTTCGACATAGGGTGCCTCGATAACCGCCACACCGTCATCCTTGAGAAGTCGGGCAATTCCTGCCACAAATCCGTTGGTGTCGGCCACGTGGGCGAGCACGTTATTGGCATGGACAATGTCCGCGCGCATGCCTTG
This sequence comes from Mesorhizobium sp. WSM4837, assembly GCF_055811435.1. NCBI lineage: Bacteria > Pseudomonadati > Pseudomonadota > Alphaproteobacteria > Hyphomicrobiales > Phyllobacteriaceae > Mesorhizobium > Mesorhizobium sp. WSM4837. Next base: position 286,581 of record NZ_JBVVQE010000001.1, on the reverse strand, counting down.
CGCGCGCAGCGTTTCAGCGAGATCGCGGGTGAAGAACGCACAGCGCGTGGGCACGCCGACCCTCTCGGCAGCGGCGGCAGGTCCGTCGGCGGGATCAATTCCGAGCACCCGGATTCCCGCTTCGACGTAGTTCTTCAGCAGATAACCATCATTGCTCGCCAATTCGATGACAAGGCTCTCCGGGCCAAGACCGCGACGGTTGATCAGATCAAGCGCATTCGCACGCGAATGCTTCAAGAGAGCAGGGGAGAAAGAAGAATAATATGGATAAGAATCGGCAAAAAGGATTATCGGATTCACCGTCTCGGTGATCTGGACGAGGCTGCAGTCTTTGCAGAACGCGACGCGCAGCGGAAAAATGGGCTCCGGTTCGCTGATGTCGCTGCTGGTGAGAAGGCGATCGGCCAGTGGCGTTTTACCGAACTCGAGAAACGTCTCAATGCCACTTCCACCGCAAGATCGGCAGGCCCGCTCGGTCACCGACTTCGCATCTAGGCACATCATGTCCATATCGTCCCCCTTAGCCCGGCTCAGTCTGCTTTGGCTAGAACGGGAACGAGACCAGGTGCTCGTCCAGTTCGCAATCGCGGATCAGCTTTTTCACGTGGGCGATGCGCTTGAAGCGCTCCCCTCGAACTCTTCAAGCAAAAGACCAACAGTGCCGAATGCCTCGTGGAGCTGCGCGACGCCGCGTCGGGCCGTCCATTGCGGCTTGAACGCGTGCAGGCTCTCGGTTTCCTCGGCCAGCCGTGTCCCAAATCCTCCCGCGAGGGTACCCACTTTCATAAAAGTCTTCCCCACCAACAAACACAGGCCTCGAACGCCAGTGAGTTCTGTTACCATGGGCGATCGGCGTTCAACAATGCGAGCGAACGGATGATGGAAGCGCACCAATGTGGATTAGGCGGACCTTCAGCACCATGCTTGCTAGTCAATTCCGACTGCGACTTAGGCCGTTTGAGGTAGGCGACTGGTCAGCGTCGGCTGACGTTGTTGTGCCGCATCCGGATGATGAGATGCTGGGTTGCGGTGGCGTTGCGGCCAAAAAGATTGCCTCGGGTGCCCAGGTCCGTTTGTTTTTTGTCACCGATGGCGCCGTCTCCTCACCGCGACCTTAGGCATCCTGAAACCTTGCGGACACGCGAGGCCGGAGCCATAGAAGCAGTGCATCGTCTGGGCGCATCCGAAAGTATTACATTCTTACGCCTTCCAGGCGGGGCGGCCAATCATCACGTTCATGAGATAACAAATGCGGTCGTGTCGATGTTCAAATCATGGCGGCCGCGGAGCGTTTTCGTGAACTATGCAAAGGATCCGACTTCTGATCATGTCGCCGTCAATGCAGCAGTTCGCGCGGCGCTTCGTGCTTATGGTCGCCCTGTTGCGGTATTAGAGTATCCAGTCTGGATTGGTACCATTGCGTCGTCCACCTTCAATAGCCTCGCCTGTCTTGGCGACGTTATCGGCGTAACGCGGGAAGCGCTGGCGGCGCATGCGCGCAGATGCAGCGCCTGGAGAACCAAGATGAATGGCGGACGCTGTCGGACTTGTCAGGGGGAGATTTCGTCGGGCGGTCGCTGGCCGACTACGAAATGTTCACACGCTGCGAAATCAACATTTAGCATGTTCGGCCGCCTGATCGCGGTCCTGGTGATCGGGTACACCCTCGCAAGTTGCGAGGCCGCTCGGGGACAGGGGCCTCCCGAAGAAATTCTACAGTCGGGTCTTGTTTTTGAACGCAAAGAGATTGCCCCCTATTCAGGAGACGTAAAGCTTGTTGGCGATATAGACGGCGACAGTCGACTAGATTTCGTCCTTGGCGGCTTCCCCGAGGATGCGATGTCTTGGTGGCGGTGGCCCGATCTGGTTCACACCGTAATCGCGAGGCCTCGCGTCGAGTTCACCACCGACGGAGTGCTTGCCGACATCGACGGGGACGGTGATCCCGACATCGTCACGGCCGATGGGCCCGATGCTGTCAATCTCGTCTGGTTCGAGAACCCGCGGCCGAATGGTAACCCGACCCACGGTCCCAGCTGGAATCGTCGGGAAATCGGTGCAGTCGGCAGCTGGGGCAAAGACATTAAGGCGGCTGATTTCGACGAGGACGGCCTCGTTGATATCGTCGTTCGGGCGCCTGGCCAAGTGATGATTTTCTTCCAAGAAAGCCCCAACTCCTGGGCCCGCGTGGGCTTTTTCTTCAACCTTGGCGAAGAGGGAATGGCAATTGGTGATATTGACGGCGATGCTGATGTCGATCTCGTCCTGCACGGAGTATGGGCGTCGAATCCGGGCGCAGCGGCAGCACGCGATGCAGCACTATGGCGCAGCTATGAGCTTGGTCCGTTCAATCCTGCATTCAAGGCGCTCGTCACCGACCTTGACCAGGACGGCCGCGCCGACATTCTGACTTCAAGTTCAGAGCACACTGACGACGTCGCCTGGTTCCAGCCCCTCGCCGGACCGACGGGCCGCTGGATCCGCCATGTCATTCAGCCTTCTGTCGCGGGCGCCCATACGCTGCAGGCCGCCGACATGGACGGAGACGGGGACAACGATGTCGTTGTCGGGCAGATGCATACGACTGAGGAGCGCAAGCTCGCGATTCATTACAATGTCGACGGGCGAGGAACGCGCTGGGCCCGTCAAGTGATCGACGATGTGGGTCTCCACAACGGCGTCGTCGCCGATGTCGACAGGGACGGCGATTTTGACATCTATGGGGCGAACTGGGTGGGCAACCCGCCTGTCAGAGTGTGGATCAATCGGCTGGATCCGCCTGCATCGGTCCGCCTCGACCGCTGGACCTATCATCGTATCACGAACGGGCACGTCCGCTCCTTTGGGGTCGCTTTTTCCGCCATGGATGGTGATGATCTCACTGACATCATCTCGGGTCCGTTCTGGTACCGTCAACCGTCCGAAGCCTGGAACACAGAATGGGAACGGACACCGCTTGCCGAGGGTGTGGACGCGGTCGCAGCCCTGGATCTCGACGGTGACGGGCGCGGGGAGGTCATAGCACAGCGCGGCGAAGGCAGGGCTCTGCACCTGGTGTGGCTCCATGCCGAGGACATTGAAGCGCACCGCTTTGAAGAGCACGAGATCGGAGAGGTTCCCGCCGCCAGTCATGAGCTCGGCTCTCAGGGCCATGCCCTAGCCCAGGTCGTAAAAGGTGGGAAGCCGGAGCTGGCGGTCTCGAGTGGGGGTGGGGTTTTCTATTTTAAGATTCCTGACGATCCAACAGTCGAGCCATGGCCGCGCACCCGCATCTGCGCCGAAGCGTCTGATGAAGGGATCGCATTCGCCGATATCGATGGCGACGGTCTACTTGACCTTGTCGCCACGACCGGCGATGCAAAGACGGCCGCATGGTGGCGCAATCCAGGTGACGGCTCGCCAGACTGGGAGCTTCGGCATGTTGGAAAAGTTCCTGAAATGGTCTATCCCGACCGCGTCGCGGCCGCCGATCTTGATGGCGATGGACGTGCGGACATCGTCGTGACCGAGGAAAATGGCAATGCCGACAGCGCTAAGGCGTATTGGTGGCAAAACCCCGGCGACAGCTCCTCCGACTGGGAGCAACACGAAATCACCTCGCGCGGTTCCCTTAATAGCCTTTCAGTGTCCGATATGACTGGGGACGGCAGGGCGGATCTTATCATGGGCGAGCATCGCGGCGCACTTCGCCTCTCGAGCTGGCATAATCTGGGTGGGGGACGGTTCATCGAGCAGCTGGTCGGCGAAGGGATGGAAAGCCATCTCGGAGCAAGGACGGTCGACCTCGACGGTGACGGGGATCTCGACATTGTGTCGATCGCATGGGACGCATTCGAAGCGATCCATGTCTGGCGGAATGACGCGGTCGGCAAGGATGCTGATGGCGACCAAAAGGCCCGCTGACGGTGGGAGCATCGGCCGGCGCAGCATGAACCGTAGCGAGCTCGGCCGGCTCCACCTGTTTACACGGCTGCGCCGGCGCTCATGCCTCGACGCTCAAGTCCGGGAAAATTGCGCTGCGCTGAATGAATTCATTCGCTCGGCGTGTTAAACTATTCGACGTTGTCGCTAGCAGGTTGACCAAGCCAGTGCGCAAGTCGGGACGCTCATGCCTTTACGACGTTGTCGGTGCGTGACTGACTGCGCGCACAAGCATTTCTGGTATCGAGCACCAGCTTTGCGTGCTTGGTGATGTTGTGCCAATCAATCGCATCATGATCTGTCGAGATGACAACGGCATCATACGATGCCAAACTGCTAGCGCAGATGTCCACAGAGGGGCGACCTGCCAGGTTGGCGTACTCTCTTGTTCCGGGTATCTCCGGTACGTAGGGGTCGTGGTAATCAACGACTGCCCCGCGTCGCTCCATGATGTCGATCAGCTTCAACGATGGGCTTTCTCGTGTGTCACCCACGTTTTTCTTGTAGGACATCCCGATCACCAAGATCCGCGAACCGCTCAGGCCGCGGCTCGCTCGCCGGTCCAAGGCCTCCACAAGGCGGTCAACCACATAATGCGGCATGTTCGTGTGATTTCACCGGCAAGCTCAATGAAGCGTGTTGTTACTTCGTACTCTCTTGCCTTCCAGGTCAGGTAGAATGGGTCGATCGGGATGCAGTGCCCGCCGAGGCCGGGGCCTGGATAAAACGCCATATATCCGAACGGCTTGGTCTTGGCGGCTTCGATGACCTCCCAGACGTCGATGCCCATCCTGTCAAAAATCACCTTTAGCTCATTGACCAACGCAATGTTCACAGAGCGGAATATGTTCTCGGTCAGCTTCACAGCCTCTGCCGTTGCGGTGGAGGCAACGGGAACGGTTTGCACGATGATCTGATCATACAGTTCCTTTGCAACTTGTAGGGACGATGGATCGTCGGCGCCTATCACCTTTGCAACTGTGGCGGTGGTGTGTACGTCGTTGCCTGGGTCCACCCGTTCGGGCGAATAGGCGAGGAAAAAGTCCTTTCCCAGAGAAAGATTCGTCGCCTCGAGCAACGGCTGCACGACCTCCCGCGTCGTTCCTGGCCAGGTCGTCGACTCCAGAACGACAAGTTGACCAGGGCGCAGCCGCTCCGCGATCGCACGTGCGCTGTTTTCGACGAACGACAGGTTCGGCTCCCGGTTTTTGGTAAGCGGCGTTGGCACCGCTATCAAGATCGCGTCAGGTTCGCTTAGGTCGGCGAAATCGCTGGTGGCGCGAAACCGCTTGCTGTCGACAGCCACTTTGATGGCAGCACCAGGCAAATGATCTATGCCTGTTTCTCCGCGGTTAAGAAGTGCAACCCGAGACGCGTCGATGTCGAAACCGATGACTTTGAACCCCGCGTCCAGCGAGATCATGGCGAGCGGCAGGCCAACGTAGCCAAGGCCCATGATGCCAATGGTATAGTCCCGCGTTCGGATGCGGTTAACCAGTTCCTGAAGATCTGGAGCAGTTTGCATGAGATGCTGGCAACTTTCGCTTCAATGTCGACAATAAAGGATCGCCTCAATTACCGCGGGGAAGCAGTTCACAGCAATCAGCAAAATGTATGTGCTTAGCCAGCCCCAGAGCTGAAAATAGCATGGATTGCACCATTGGGAGAACAGCCGAAATGCTTACCCCAAGCCACGTTGTCAAATAAACCTGGCGCTGCCACATTTAACTTTCAAGCGACGTCCTAAAGGATCTAGGAGCCACCTTCGCTCGCGAGATCGAAGATGTCGCGTTTGGCGAAGGGACGCACACTGCGTCAGACGATTAAACTGTTCTGTTGAGGTGGGGAATATGATGCAATCGATCCTGGTAACTGGTGGAGCGGGCAATATCGGCAGCGCCCTCACTCGCGCGTTGGTCAAGCTACCTCAGACCCAGGTGGTCGTCGCTGACAACCTGTCGACCGGAAGTCGAGACAAGGTACAAATAGACGCGGGCAATCTGACCGTAGTAAAGGCGGATGCGAACGATTTCGACGACATCTCGTCGTTGTTCTACCGTTTCCATTTCACCCACGTCTTCCACTTCGCAGCCGTGGTCGGTGTGCAGCGGACTTTGGCAAATCCGTTGCTCGTGCTGCGCGACATCACCGGTATCGAGAACGTGCTGAGGCTATGCAAGAACACCGGCGCCGAGCGTGTCTACTTCGCTTCGTCATCGGAGGTATATGGCGAGCCTTTCGAGATTCCTCAAAACGAGAGCACCACGCCGCTTAACTCTCGTCTGCCATATGCAGTGGTGAAGAATCTTGGAGAGGTCTATCTGCGCACTTTTCAGCGTGAGTTTGGACTGCCATTTACCATTTTTCGCTTCTTCAACACCTACGGACCACGTCAGAGCGAGGATTTCGTTCTGCCGCGATTTGTGCGTGCCGCCCAGCGCGGCGAGCCCCTGACGATTTACGGGGACGGTTCGCAGACCCGCACCTTCTGCTATGTCGACGACACGGTTGACGCTTGCATCGCGGTTCATCGAACGCGCGCGCACGAGAACGAAGTGATCAACGTGGGCAGCGACGTGGAAATGAGCATTCGACAGCTGGCCGAGTTTGTCATCGAAGTGCTGGGCTCGTCATCGAAGTTGGAATTCCGACCGCCCCTTGCGGAGGGCGACATGACGCGCCGCTGTCCTGACACGAACAAGATGAAGGCCATATTGAACCGTCCCCTGGTGCCGCTCGAAGAGGGCATTCGCCGCCTCGCCGACCACCTCTCCCGACCCGAAGACCGCCCTGCACTTAGAAGAGTCGCCTGAACGAGCTGACGGTGGGGAGTGACATGAAGCTCGTATACGTCGGTCAGCCGTACGATAGACTTTTTCCGCCTGTTCAAAACTCAATCGGTCTGATCGTCTACAATACGGCGCTGCGGCTCGGCGAAGGCCTGCAGATTACGCTCTATGGCAAGCATTATCGAGACGATACGGTGCCCGCGGACCTGCCGTTCGCGGTGCGGCGGGCTGCGGCGCGGCGCGACCGCGCGCTGCAGCGGATCATCCACCAGTTTCCGCGCCTGGCGCGCTGGCTGCGGCTGGATCGGAAGGCCGATGACCACTCGCAATATCGTAACAAGGTTCGTCGCTACCTCGCCGTCGATCAACCAGATATCGTCCATTTGATGAATTACTGGGCATGGTGCCGGGAACTGAAAGCAGCCAGCTCATCTCATCGGCTCGTGCTTGAGATGCAGTGTGAGTGGCTGTCACAGCGTGACCGCGATCAGGTGGCCCGTCAGCTCAAGGTGGTGGATGCTGTGGTCGCCGTCAGCGACCACATCGCAAGCACCTTTCGTTCTGCATTCCCGGACTATCCTGGCGTCGTTGCCACTGTCGGTAATGGCGTGGACGTTTCTTACTTTCGGCCGAGCGAGCAGCGGGCTTCCGCATCCACCAGAACCCGACATGTCATCCTGTTCGTTGGGCGGGTGTCGCCAGAGAAGGGGCTACACACACTGATCGAGGCCTTCAGTGAGGTTGCGACCAGGTTCGCGGACGTGGAACTTCGGATCGCAGGGCCGCATTCTCCGCTCCCGGCGGACTTCCTGACCAGCCTCTCGTCGGATCCGCGGGTTACCGCGTTGAGCCGTTTCTACGATCGCTGGGGCAATTGCAAATATCGGGAACACTTAGAAGAACTTATCGAGAGCCACGGGTTACGTGATCGAGTTCACTTCGTGGGCAACGTGCCCCACAAGGACCTCGTAGCGACGTACCATGAGGCCAACATTGTGGTGAATCCGTCACTCAGCGAGAGCTTCGGAATATCGGTCGTGGAGGGCATGGCCTGCGGGATACCGGTGGTTGGAACGCGCGTGGGCGGGATGTGTGAATCCATTCTAGCTGGCAGCACCGGGATGCTGGTCGAAGTCGATGCTCCTGGCGAACTCGCCCAGGCATTGATCACGATGCTGGAGGATACCGTCCGGGCAAGCGAAATGGGAAACGAGGGGCGCAAGCGTGCCGTCGAGCTGTATTCGTGGGAGGCGCGCGCAGAACGGCTCAAGTCCGTCTATCAGAAACTGCGCCCAGGCACGCCGGTCCATGTTTCCACAAAGATCGTGAGCCATTGAGCCTTAGCGGTGGGCGGCGATCGCCAAGTGCCTCGCAGCTTGTAGGCCGATGTGATGCTCATGCGGCGACCCTCAGTGTAGCGCTCAACCCAGTGAGCGTATCGGTCTACGGCCAACCCATGTCGGATTGAAATAGGCCCGTCAGGCCCCGCCGTTCTCTTCCGTAACGGGCGTCAGGGGCACCCAGCCCAAAGGGCGGAGAGAGGCCGAGTGAACCTGGCTGTAACGCTCCGCAATCTGTTCTCCAAATCGCAACGCATTGCTGGTGGCGAGGCGGGTGGCCTCAGGATCGTAACGAGAGGCGGCGACCCAGATTTTGCGCGGGGCGCCTACGAGCCGCCGGTCCAGCAGCTACTTGCATCGAACCTGAACGCAGGTGACGTTGTCTACGACATCGATTGCGGCGCGCCCGCGTGGGGGGCGGCAGGGCGCGCCTACGCATCTGAACCGGTGCGCAAAGCGCTGCCGCGATTGAGCAGAGCGCTCGGCCCAACAGGTCGACACCATCTGCGTGTTCGCCGAAGCGGTCGGTCCTAAGTGCGCACCGCCCACAGGTGATCTATGAACTCGACGACGCCAGGCGCGAGGGGCTTCAGCTGAAGGTCCCGGGCGATCGCGTCGTTTATGGCATCGATGGACTATGAGTAACCATTCTGCCCGCCTCCTACGCCAATGGGAACCGGCACGTCGAGCATGTGATGGCGGTCCGGCGAGCGAAACCGCGTCTATCCGACGGGCGGAGCCGTCGCCTTCGACCGAGGTCGTCTTCAAACATGGGCACCGGCCCAACGACAGCCGAACTATGCAGTGCGGAGGATCGGCAGCCGCATATGGATCGCGCGTTTCTCAACAAGATGCCAGCTGAGAAAGCCCGCGCAGACTGCTATAGGCAAGGTCAAGATCGTTAGCTGCGTAGGCGTGATTGCCGGAACATACATGATCAGTAGCTTCTGAATCGGCCATGCGTAGAGATACACGCCGTACGATATATCATTCCTTCGGTTAATCGAATTTAAGACGCTGTTCTCGTTTAGAAACGCCAAATACAGGACCAGATAACCTCCAAACACGCCCACTGCGAGTGGCGCTAGCCGTTCCGAGCACATCCCGCCTATGAGAAGGAAACAGCACAAAAGCGCTACCCGATTGCTCCTCCTCACATTCTCCTTGAGCAGCTGAAACAACGCCCCAATGGAAAATATCATCGTAAAACGTACGGCATCGTCCACGTTACCGATGGGCTCAAAGTTTCCAAGGTCGTAGCGAAAGTAAACACCCTGCGAAATGGAACTAACAAGGATTATGGCCAGTGACATTGACATGATCGAAAAGACAAGCGTAACGCGACCGAGACAGAATACCACAATTGCCACAAGCACATAACAGCGAAACTCGTATGCAATAGTCCATAGTGATCCATTAACATCTGGTGCATGGGACCCGGCAAACGCCGATCCTACCTGCGCCGGATTCAGCAAGAGCGCCATTTTGGAAAGCTTAGCCGCCCACTGGCTCGGAGATAGTTCATCAAAGTCACCGCCTCCCAGCCAGAATACCAGACTAATGCTGATCAAGTATGCCACAACAAATCCAGGAACTATACGAAGTACACGTCTGGACATGAAGGCGTAGATGCTGCTTCGCATCGCGCTGTCGAGCACGAGGAATCCACTAATGAAGAAAAATCCGTAAACAGCTACCTGGCCGGAGGTCAATGTACCGAAGATGTTCTTCAGCACCTCGCGATTCGAGTTCCCATCTATAAGTTCCGGCGAGTGGGATATAATAACAAGCGACGCAAAGAATAGCCGGAAGAAGCTCAGAGTGTTGGGCCTTCGTAAGTCGAAATCACTCATTTGATAGCCTTCGAGAAGTGATCTCTTGCGTCGGGCATTGCGATCTCAGCAAGGAGACCAGTTTTTGGGCAGAGCGCGTCAAAGTGAGCTTAGAGGCCGCCGATGGGCATTGTAAGTTCGTCCTTTGAGAGCCGAATTCATCCTTTCGAAGGTACGTGCCTCACGACCTAGTGGATTGATTCCAACGTTTGGAACCTGCGGTTTCGGGCGGCGATGATGTCATCGGGGTTGGCTTTCCAGATGAATGGTCGCGGGTTCTCGGCATTGTATTCGCAGATGAAGCGGTTAATGGCGGCCTGAAGATCGACAACGGAATGGAAGACGCCGTGCTTGAGCCTGCGCCGGGTGGGTCTGGCGAAGAAGCCCTCGACGGCGTTGAGCCAAGAGCAGGATGTTGGGGTGAAATGGACGCGGCGGCGCAGCATCTTCGCTGCCATCTGACGCAGACGACTGCAAGACTTCTTTCCGTTCCGACAAAGGATCAATTCGCAACACATGCTGGTGGCGAGGCGATGGCGTCGGGATCGTAACGCGACGCGGCGACCGGATTTTGCGCGACGCATCCAGAAAACCGGCGAAAGCCGGCGTATGGCTGGTCGGAGTTCGAGACCCTGACGGCGCGCGGGTCGGGAAGAGCCGGCTTCGGGAAAGCCGCACGCCCGGATCTCTGACGGCGAAAGCCGAATTGCTGACCTACTCGACCACGACCACACTGAGCGGAAAGACAGGCTCGTCCTCGCCGTCGTCGACCTTGAGGGAAAGCCGATCGGCAAAGGGCGTCGTGCCGAGCTTCAGGAAAGTGTCGATGTGACTTCCGCCGCAGGAGCGGCAAACCTGCTCGGTTACAGAGGCTGCACCAGCAATCATCATGGCCATGGCTCCCGGCTGTGTTTGTTCAAACCGCTACCGCTAATTGCGGCGTGCGACGCAGATCGGTATCCAGTTCACCATCTTGGATCAGCTTCTGCACATGGGCGATGCGCTTGAACCGCTCGCCCTCGAAATCCCCAAGTGCAAGGCCTTCCGCTCGAAATGTGTGATAGAGCTGTTCGATACCGCGCCGCGCTGTCCATTGCGGCTTAAACCCGTGCAGGCGGCGACCAATATAGGTGCAGTCGACGCGATAGCACCGTCTGTCAGGCCCGGCGTCGGGCGCGAACTTCACCCGGCTATCGGGAACGATCCTTTGCACCAACTCCGCGATCTCTCGAATCTGATAGTTTTCCGTGGTCAAGCCGACATTGAATGCCTCGTTGTGGACCAGCTCTCGCTCGGCTTCGAGTACCGCGATATAGGCCAGCGCGATGTCCTCCACGTGGACGATCGGCCGCCATGGCGAGCCGTCGCTCTTGAGGTAGACCAGGCCGGTCGTGTAGGCCCAGGCGGTCAGGTTGTTGACCACGAGATCGAAGCGGATGCGAGGCGACAGGCCGTATGCAGTCGACGCACGCAGGAACGTCGGGCTGAACGATTGATCCGCCATCGGGGCGACCGCTCGCTCCACATTCGCCTTCGAGGCGCCGTAAGGCGTAACCGGGTTGAAGGGAGCATCTTCAGTTAGAAAGCTGTCGCCGGCCGCGCCGTAATTGCTGCAAGAGGAAGCATACAGGAACCGCTGGACGCCGGCGGCCTTGGCGAGTTGCGCGAGCCTGACCGAAGCGCCGCAGTTGATTTCCTCGGTAAGCAGGGGTCGGTAGTCCCCCAACGGATCGTTTGACAGTCCGGCGAGATGGATGATCGCGTCGAAGCCGGCGACGTCGTCGATTTCAATGTCGCGGATGTCTTTCTCGATCGTCGGCACTTCGGCCAACGTTCCTACGAAAGTGCATGACCGGAAGATGTCGCTGTCCAGGCCCGTGACGTCATGGCCGCGTTCAAGCAGCATCGGAGTCAGGACGGAACCGATGTAACCGAGGTGGCCTGTAACCAGAACTTTCATCGATCAATTCCCATGTTTTCCAGGGCGCTTGCCCGCTGTCCCACAATTTCTGAAGGAGATGCTTTTCGCGGATGGTGTCCATGCATTGCCAGAAGGATTCGTGGCGATATGCCATCAGTTGGCCGTCAGTCGCGAGCCGCTGCATTGGCGCGTGTTCGAACATGACATCGTCGCCGTCGATATAGTCCTTTATACCCGGCTCGAGCACGAAGAAGGCGCCATTGATCCAACCCTCCGAGGCCTGTGGCTTTTCCGTGAAGTCGACAACGCGATGGCCATCGAATTCGATGTGCCCGTAGCGTGCTGGCGGACGCACCGCCGTCATCGTTGCAAGCTTGCCATGCGATTTGTGAAAGGCGATCAGTTTATCAAGGTTGACGTCCGAAACGCCATCTCCCCAAGTGAGCATGAATGTCTCGTCGCCCATCCAGTCGATCAGGCGTTTTATGCGGCCGCCCGTCAGCGTATTCAGTCCCGTCTCCACAAGATCGACGGACCAGTCAGGCAGCGAGTTCGAGTGGCGCTTGACGCTTCCCGATGCAGCATTGACAGTCAAGCTGCCATCGAATGCGACATAGTCGCTGAACCAGCGTTTGATGTATTCGCCTTTGTACCCCAACGCGACGGCGAACTCGCGGTGGCCGTAGGCATAGTAATGCATCATAATATGCCAAAGGATCGGCTTTGCTCCGATTTCGACCATTGGTTTCGGCCGGATCTCGGTTTCTTCCGCTAGCCGCGTTCCCAGTCCGCCAGCAAGAATTCCTACCTTCATTGTTTTCTCACCCCAATCGCCTACAGTGTTTTGCTACCATGCGCAGGTCGGGTTGAACCACACCGAAGAAGGGATGTTCGGAAGCATCGATGCATGACGTCAGGCATACGATTGGCGCTATGCTCGATAGAGCGATGCGTAACCGGTCTCATCCTTTCGATGTAGCAGACTGGCAGGCGTCGGCGGTCATCATTGCACCCCATCCCGATGATGAAACGCTGGGATGTGGAGGGGTTGCCAGCAAGAAGTTTAGCTCGGGCGCCGATGTCCGGTTTATTTTTGTCACCGACGGTTCGGCATCCCATGCAAATCGGGTTGACAGGGAGGCGCTGCGGATCGCCCGCGAGGTCGAAGCGATCGAGGCGGTTTGCCGGTTGGGAGGGTCGGCCGATCGGGTGAGATTCCTGCGTGTTCCCGACGGCACGGCAAAGCATCACATCGGCAAGATCGCAGAGGCGATCGCTGAGTTGCTTTTCGTTTGGCAACCGCAGAGCGTGTTCGTCACCCATGCAAAAGAGCCGCCCGCGGACCATGTTGCCACCAATCTTGGCGCCCGAGGCGCGCTGCAACTGTATGGCCGGCGCGTGACCGTGTTCGAATATCCCGTCTGGTACTGGTATCAGTGGCCCTGGGTTCGTCTGCACGATCGAGTGCTTGGATTCAATCGCACCGCATTGCGGCAGACGGTCCGGACCCTTGCCGGCTTGCGCGGCGTTAAGATGTTCAACTCCCACGCTTTTATCGGCGACGTGATAGATGCAAAACGTCACGCGCTGGCAGCTCACCGGTCCCAGATGGAGCGGCCAGCGGGACTCGACGACTGGCCTATCCTGGCGGATGTAGGTGGGGGCGATTTTCTGAATCGGCTGCTGAGCGAGCACGAGATATTCACGCGATACGAGCTTAATGCGTGAACATAGGCGGCCTGAAGCGTCTCGGGAGGAAGTCGGCGGGGCGGCCATGACCTCTTCGGGGTTCGAGCCAAAGCTGCGGTGCGGCTTCGATCCCTCTGCGACTTTACTTGCCGCCCGTTTTGGATGAACCGCCGTCCCATCCAAGACGGAGCCTCGGGTCCGTTCTGGTATCGCCGGCCGGCCGATCCCTGGCAAGGTGAATGGGAACAGGCCGGCTCGGCGAGGGAGTGGATGCGATCGCGGCAATCGATGTTGACGACGACGGACGCGGGGAAGTGATCGCCCAGCGCGGCGGGGGCGAGACACTGAACCTGGCGTGGCTTCAGGCGCAGCAGGCGTCAGCGCGGGGCTTTGAGGAACATGAGATCGGCGAGGTTCCCGCCGCCAGCCACGATCTCGGGGCAGGGCCATGCACCGTCGCAGATCGTCGAAGGGGGCCGGCCGAGCTTGCGGTCGCAAGCGGTCTCGGAGTGTTCTACTTTCCCATCCCGGCGACACGGCGGCGGGGGGCCGCTAACCCGCATTTGCCCTGAGGCCTCTGACGAGGGATCGCGTTCGCCTATATCGACGGCGACATCCTGCTTGACCTTGCGGCCACTACCCGCAACGCAAAGGAGATCGCATGGTGGGGCAATCCGGGGGATGGCTCTGCCGACTGGCAGCGCCGCGACGTCGCCAATGTCCCCAACATGGTCTATCCGGACCGCGTGGCGGTCGCCGATCTGGACGGCGAGGGACGAACCGACATCGTCGTGAGTGAAGAAAACGGGCAGGCCGACCACGCAAAGGCCTATTGGTGGCGCAATCCCGGCGACATCAAGCAAAACTGGGAGCAGCAGGAGATCACCTCGCGCGGCTCGCTCAACAGTCTTTCGGTGGCCGATATGAATGACGATGGCCGGCCGGACCTCGTCATGGGCGAGCACCGCGGCGCCCTGCGCCTTTCGCTCTGGCGCAATCTGGGAGGCGGGCGGTTCATCGAGCAATTGGTCGGCGAGGGCGTCGAGAGTCATCTCGGCGCCCGCACGGTCGACCTCGACGGCGACGGCGATCGTGAGATCGTTTCGAAGGGGTGGGATGCTCCCCAGGCCATCCATGTCTCGCGCAACGATGCCACCGTTCCATCGGACCGGGAGGCCGGGCAGGTACCCCCAAGATGAGATATGGCCCACAATCGGAGTAGCGATCAGTCGGAGGAGGTAGGAGCCGGCCAACCGGTTGTCGGGCTCGATCCCGGGCGCGCAATCTGTCACCTTCGCGGCGAGCGGCACGGGCTGGCCCCGTCCCCGAGGCGTCGAAGAATGGGAAAGAGCGCGTGACATTGACGGCAAGGTTCCTCAGCGTGTTCAGCGACGCGCGCGTCATAGCCAAGGGAGAGGCCGCCGGTCTCAAACTGGTGGCGAAGAGCGCCGACCCGAACTTTGTTCGCGGCACCTACGAGCCGCCCATCCAACAGGCGATCGCGGCAAACCTGGCGCCTGGGGACGCCTTTTTCGACATCGGCGCGAATATAGGTTTCTTCAGCCTCATCGCCGCGCGCCGCGTCGGGCCGCGCGGTCAAGTCTATGCGTTCGAACCTGTTCCCCGCAATGCCGCAGCTGTCGCAGAGAGTGCACGGCTTAGCGGGTTCGACACAATACGGGTGTTCGCCGAAGCTGCGGGCGCCACATCCGGCCGTGGCCAGCTTCTGCTCGCCCATCACATCGGCGGCGCCGCGCTTGCCTCGGCGGGAGCACCGCCGGACATCAGCGGCCGCCTGGAGGTCAGCATAGTCGCCGTCGACGATGCCATCGCCCAGCGAGGCCTCAGGCCGCCCTCGCTGGTCAAGATCGACGTGGAAGGCGCCGAAATTGACGTCCTGGGCGGTATGACGGAAACACTGCGGCGACACCGTCCGAAGGTGATTTATGAGGTAGACGATGCAACGCGCGAGGGGCTCGACCGCAAGGCCCGACAGATCGCGGAACTCCTGACTGCTGCAGGCTACGCATTAAAACCGCTGCCAGCCTCCTATGGCAATGGGGAATGGCGGGTCGAACACGTCTTGGCGCGGCCGGTGGGCGCTTAAGAACTATCTTCGCGGGCGTCATGCGAGACAGCAAGCCTGATCAATGGGACAGCGAGGCAGTGCGCGACTTCTGCCCAGGACTGCGAAACGTCATTGATGCCTTGAAGAATCTCGTACGACGACGTGAGGAGGGTCTTGTTGTTGCACCGTCATGACTGGGTAGAAACTGCTGAAGAGGCTGGGTCCGGCGTTGCCCGGCCGGAGGTTCTTGTCGCAGACGATTTTCAAGATAAACGCGCCCGCGGTGCGGTAATTGGCACCTTGGCAGTCAAGGGAGGTGTCAGGCGAGGACGTGACATCGAACGCCAGATCGCGATCGATCACGGCGCACTTCGTTTCCAGCCGCTCGTCAGGCCAGGTTGGGGCCGGCAAGGGATCTCCTATGGTCCCTTTCAGCGAGAGGCTGGTCTGGTGCTATTGGTCTCGATCACCAACGGCCACAACACATCGCAGGGATCGCCATTGCCTGATGACCTCGCCAGGCGGCTCTACCGTTGGTTGCGAGGACCCGGCATTGACCCATGGCCCGGCCGACTGGTTGCCCTGATACGTGCGCCACGAAAGAGGCTCACCCTTCGCCGTTTTTGGTGGTGGACGCTTAGCACCTCCAGAACCTACCGGGGATCGAACATCGACGAGAACCTGGCTGTCGGCTGGTTCCCCAGTGAGGCGCCGATTAATCCCGTGGAAGAGGGCTGCGGCTTTGTCGTGCATGCCGCAGAAGGCGAAAACGGCGAGCTGTGGGCTCGTGTAGGAAAGCAATGCCTGAGTGCGTTTCGGCGCCTAAAGAATGTTCATGTCTATTATGTCGTGGCGTTGCGAGAGCAGGGCGCTGTCTATTATGCGGCCGCCGACCAAAAAGCCCACGGTCTTGCCGCTTTTCCGATGATGCGTCCGATCGCGATCGATCCTTTCAACAAGGACGAAAAGCTGTTTGCGGGTGTTCATTCTTCGGCACTTGGCCAGATCGGTTTTCGGGTCGACACACGCGTCCAAGCGGTCCAAGTCGGGCGGATACCTCAATTTTCGACGCTGTTTGGCACCGCCCACGCCGCCGATGCACTCGTCGAAGGCTGGCCGGGGCAAATCGCTGCAATCGGGGGGCGGTGGCATTTTTCGCAGGACGCTGGCGATAACCTATCCGTCGTCGATCCTGGTCGCCCTTCAGGATTGATCCACGGGCTGCTGGCAATTGGCGCCGTCTCGGATGTGTGTGGTCTTGTTTGTCGGTTTCGGGACAACGACAATTTCTGGGTGCTGAAACTGTCGACGCTCGGATGGACCTTGGTGCGCAAGCAATCGGGCAAAGAGATTACGATCGCGACCGGTACGGAACACGCTTTGCGCAGCTGTTCTACCCATTCGGTCCAGATTCTTGACTGGAACGGTCAGGTGAGCTGCTTTCTTGACGGGGTTCGCCTTTTCGAAGCGTCTGTCAATGCCGATTCGGTCGAGAACGCTACCGGAGTAGGTATATGGAAAAGCTTCGATAGCGAGCCGCGCTGGCATAATTTCGAGGCTCATCCTTGCGAAGTTCCCATCCCATTTATGGCGCCTCTGGGGGCACCTTGGAACCAACTCGGAGCAACCCTGTCCTATGCCGACGGTTTTACCGGTACTGCCGGCGAACTAGATCGCCGCACGTCGGAGCTGGGCGACGGGCAATGGGCCAGAACACTGGGCACCGGTGTCATTGACGTTGATGGGCTGGGCAGCGCGCGTGTGCGCGCGAGCGTAGACAGACCGAACCCAGGTCGAACATTTTATTCGCTGCCATGGGACCTACCGGGATTCGCCGATCTCGAGGCCACAATCGAGCCTCCTGGGGAGCGCCGAGGACAAGATCAGCGCGGCCGGGCAGGACTGCTTTTCTGGCAAGACAGCGACAACTACGTTTGTGTCACGACTTGGCTCGACGACGTCTACCAGGGTGCATCGATTTCGGTGTTCATCAAGCGGCTCGGCTTTGAGGAACTTTATGACGCGGTTTGGACAAATGTGGCGGACAAGGTCGTTTGGGGAAAACCTTTTCGCATGCGCGTTGCGTTCGACGGAAATCGGTTTGCAATCTTGATCGACGACGAACTGGTGATGCAGCGAAGCCTCACCGATATCTATCCCGACGATGCCGCCCTTCAAATTTTGCGGGTCGGACTCGCCGTCAACTGGGAGTGGGGAGATGACACGGGCTCGGTGTTCACGTCGTTCAAGGCCCGGCGCTGAGCGAAAGAGCGGTTTCGCTTTCCAAGCCATGAACGGTTGGATGACGACGGCCTCATCGTACAGGTCCCGGGTCGACTGGGCTATTTTTTCCCCCGAATAGAGATCGGCGACCCGCGCGGCTTCCTGGCGTCCCAGGTTCGCCGCCCGCCTGCATATCAAGAAAGGCCGATGATATGGGCTGCAAGCGCTTCCGGGTCATTCTTTTCAACCACAACGCCATCGCCAGTCGATTCCACGATTTCGGTCATGCCGCTGACGCGAGTGGCTACGAGAGGAGTACCATTCGACAGCGCCTCGACAGGCTCATTCCGAAGGACTCGCTGAGAGATGGATTATCAGAAGCGTTGCTTCGGCATATCGCGCGGCCATTCTTCGTAGGGCAGGGTGCCAACGAAGCTCAGAGTGGGATCACGCGCAGCGCGGCATAGTAGGGACCGGGGTATGCGCTACCGTTGTGGTAGAAGCGAGCGAGATCGCAGACTTCGCGGTCCACTCAGGTCAATCAGGAACTCACGAGGAAGCGTTGCCGATGGGGCCGACGATCTCGCGGCGGGACTTCAGGACAGGCCGCGATAACGGTCTGCCAAGCTTCAATCAGCGTGTGAATGCCTTTTCGGGCGACACACGGCCAACGAATAATACTTTTCCTGGTATTCGCGCTACGGCGACGTCCTGGTTCGCGGGGGCGCTCCATTCGGCAGGACTGCGAAAATTGTGCCCATTTCAGCAAAGCACGTGCGCCGCCGTCACGACATGTTCTGAGCACCGACGGTGAGATCGCTGGCGCGAGGGCTCGGTTCATCGCGTGGCGGTCAAGTTCTGCAAGCCAGTCACAATGCATGTGCAACACGATTGCTGCTTGCGGCGCCCCCTATCGAATGGCGGGCATGCGGAAAATTCTGGGTGTGGACCACGTCGGGCGATAGACGGCGTATTGTCCGAATGGCTTGGGCGAGAAAGTCGAATGCGTAGAGACTTTGTGCCACCAACGGCGACCGCGGCCAGGGGCGTGACCGTGTCAAAAGGCTAGCTCAGGATTACGACTTTCATCGAGCCCGCAGCCTATGGCGCTGGTCCATTTTTACGAGCGTCTCCAAATGCAGTTTGTCCAACGCGGCCGCGATGGCACCGGCGGATATCCAGATTGTGCAGTAATCACAACGCCTGTCGCCGCAAGGAGGCAGAAAGCCGAATCAAGATGCATGGGATCGATTTCCTCCCGCTGGATAATGGCGTCAGGTAGACCCCTCGTTTACCGGAGCAGCCAGAATATTGGGCACCACCATGGCGAGCGCCGCAATCCCGAACGCCTCGGGGCCAAGGTGCCGCGCCAGCACCACAAATACACCGAGCATAGCGATCTGTCGGCCCCAGCTATCGACTGCGGCCCAAACAGCGCCAGTCACGACCTGTCGGCCAAAAAAAATCATTGGACCGCCAGCTAAGGCTCGTTGGCAAACAGAACCGTGTGTCTGGAGCGAAACTCATACGAATGGATCAATTCCGCCACGATCTGTTCTCCACTCGCCTTGTCGCTGTCCAGTTTCGACACGTAAGCAGAAAGTCCCTGGCCGTCTGGCTCCCGTCCCAGCAATGTCCGATAGAGAAGGGCCACGTATTGCGCGTTTCCAAGCCCAACCGGCTGATTGTCAGTCCTGAATTCGACCGAAAGCAACATCTTCGTCAGTAATGGAACGATCGATGGATCCTTCTTCATCGCGATGACCTCGCGCCACTGCTCGGCCGGAGACGGCATGCGACGCAGGACCAGGCAGTAAGCATATGCAATCTGGTTGGCGTGGTTGAAGACAGACTTGTCGAACGCATCAAGCGAACAGGGGTGAAATGCCCCGATGCCGGGAACGCGGGGCACCGACATCTGGTCAGCAGGCGGCAAGCTCTCCGTCGCGGCCATTGACGAGCTCGAGCCTGCATTGCCGTTCGCAATGGTCCTCTTTACGGCATCGTATGCCGGCTTTCGCCCGCTCGGCGCCCATAGCCCTTCGCCGCGCTTCTTCAGGCGCACGAGGCCCATAAAGGCCTCGTAGCTTGGCGCCCAGTACGGCTCGTCGAGCAGTTCGTAGATATGGGCAGCTTCCAATCCATATGGAGATTGATATCGGCGCAGCAGCGTCATCGTCTGGACTAGAGCGTCCGCCTGCTGCTTTTCCCCTCGTTGGCTGCCCCCGGCATAGTTGAATTCGGTCAGCCAGATTGGACGACCGAGAGTGGCCAGGAACTTGAATGCTTCCTCGGGGTCGCCCTCGTAAAGGTGCCAGACCGAGATATCCCATCTGATGCCGTCCTGCAGCATGCGGGTGAACGCTGCGCGGTGGCCCCAGCCGGCCGTTCCCATTGCTTTTCGTATGGTCGGATCCACTGCGATGGTTGCATCCGACAGGCCGCGCAGCACTGCGCTTGCCTTTGCCCAGCGCGGACTGAAATAGTCGGACGTCTCGGTGCCGCCGGCAGGGCCCCAGGAGCAGTTGTATTGGATTCCGTTGTCCTGCATCTCGCAGGGCATCAGGATGGCGTAGTTCTCCATCTCGTTGCCAAGCTCCCAAACGCGGATGTCGTCCTTGAAGCGGGATACCAGTGTCGACGCGAGATCGTAGGCTTGCGCATAGAGGTCATCGACGGTCCCATTGTCGAGGTCCAGGTCGGGCGTGATTACCGGCAGGATCTGGACTCCGCGCTGCTTGCCCGCCTTGACCAGTTCGGCAAGTTTGTTGGCGCTGTCGGCGCTGGAAATGTTGACCCGATACGACTTCATGCCGAGGTCGCTGACATAGTCGAGTTGCTGTTCGATCGATATCCCGGGATAGGCGTTGAAGGGATGGCCGTTGACCCCCCAGAGCAGATCCGCTGCGCCCGAAGCTGTCATGCCAAGCAGGCATGCCAGGGCTGTCCAAAGACGTCTGGTCGCGGCGACGGCCCGTCCAACGGAGCCTGGTTGCAATGGATTGGTCGGGCGCTGCATCAGCGCGAACTTGCCTGTTTTGCGCCGGACATCATGCGGCATCACTCCACTCGCTCAACTCGCCTGACATCCATCCGAGCACGACGATTGAGATCTGCCGCGCTGCCCAACGCAGTCTATCAAAACCGCGCCACGCAGAACCTCACACATTTGGCGTAAACGCCGATGATTGGCCTCGCCATTCGGATGAGAGCTGCCGGGAAGCCTTTTCGGGCAAACGACCGGGTACGTCCCAAAGGCCAGGATGACCCTGCTGTCCTGGTCGTCCAAAGTCGTGCAACTGAGGCATGGCGCTGGTGACCAAAAACCCTGTGATGGCACGACATTGGACAATCAACGGCCGTTTTCTCGCGCAACCGACCACCGGAGTTCAGCGGTACGCACGCGAGATCGTTTCGGCGCTGGACGCCTTGATCGTGGGCCAGGCTGCCTTGACACGGGATCTCACGGTCGAGTTGCTGGTCCCGCCGGGGGCGCTTGACAAATTGCCCCTGGCAGCGATCCGTGTCCGGACTGTCGGCAGCTTTGGCGGGCATTTATGGGAACAGGCTGTGCTTCCGGCCTGTCTTCGCGGCGGGCTGCTTAGCCTCTGCAATACGGGCCCTTTGACGGTTCGTCGACAAGTGCTGTGCATTCACGACGTCAATACACGGGCATGCCCGCAGAGCTATTCATTTCCATTTCGGCTTCTCTACCGCACCTTGGTTCCTGCCTTGGGCCGGGCCGCGCATAAGATTACGACGGTATCGAAATACTCTGCGGGTGAACTGGCGCGCAATGGCGTGTGCCCGGCGGCAAAGGTCGAAATTGTAGGCAATGGGCATGAGCATGCGTTGCGATGGGCTCCTTGCCACTCGGAACAAACACTGGCAGTGGCCGGCCCTGGTACGATCGTCGTGCTTGGCAGTTCTATCCCGCACAAAAATGTCGGCTTGATCATCGGCATGCACGAGCGTCTTGCCGCGGCGGGGCTGCAGATTGTTGTTGTCGGCGCTTCAACGTCCCGCGTTTTCGCCAGCAGCGGCGACCAGAAATCGCCGAACGTCATTTGGCTGGGAAGAAGGTCGGACGCAGAACTCGGCGCGCTTCTGCGCGATTGCCTATGCCTCGCGTTCCCCTCCTTGGTCGAGGGTTTCGGGCTGCCGCCCCTCGAAGCTATGGCACTGGGATGTCCGGTGGTCATGTCGGACCGTGCCAGCCTCCCCGAAATCGGCGGCGATGCGGTCTTGTACGCATCACCTTGCGACGAGAATGCGTGGTTCGATTGTTTTATGCGCCTGGTCCACGAAGAAGGCCTCAGAACCAAATTGATCGCACGCGGTCGCGCCAGGGCGGCGCGATTTCAGTGGGCCGCGTCAGCTCAGCGCTATCTGGAGCTGATGGCCAGCGTGGATGGATTTCCAGAAGTGCCGCCACCACCGCCTGGGGTAGTCGAATGCAATCCGAATGAGCGACTTGCGGCGGCGGCTAGTATCAATTGAGGTATCTCGAGTCTAACGGCATCTGCCATTCAGGCGCATCATTCCCGTTCAGCCTGCCTGCGATGACAGGCTGGATTCCGGAGGCATGAGGCGATGGCGAAAAGAAGTGCGGGCATCCTGCCTTACCGCAGATCGACCAACGAATTGCAGGTGCTGCTTGTCCATCCGGGCGGGCCGTTCTGGCAAAGCCGCGATCTCGGCGCATGGTCGATCGCAAAGGGCGAGTATGGTGATGACGAACAGCCGGAAGCCGCGGCGCGTCGCGAATTTGAGGAGGAAACCGGCTGGGAGCTCTCGGGAGCACTGCTTCCGCTAGGGGAACTGCGCCAGCCCGGCGGCAAGCTTGTTACGGCCTTCGGCGCCGAAGGCGATTTCGATGCCGGCACCTTGCGCAGCAACATGTTCGAGATGCGATGGCCGCCGCGCAGCGGCCGCATGCAGACTTTTCCTGAGATCGATCGCGCAGGGTGGTTCGGCCTCGAAATGGCCCGGGAAAAGTTGCTTGTCGGCCAGCGGCCTTTTCTCGACCGGCTTGTGGTGTCTGTCTAAGGGTCGACCCAATTGCCCGACTGACGTCCTCAACTGGTCGTGTTGACATGCGCCATAATCAGAAGACGAATTCGACGGATGTCAGCGGCCAGCAGCCGCGGGTCCATTCGATTGGTACGCCGCTGCGGTCCTCGTTGACAGCATTGATGCGGAATACTGGCGTTCCGGGCGTCAGCCGCAGGATTTCCGCTTCATCGGGGGATGCAAAGCCGCCACTGATGCGCGTCTCGGCCCGCCGGTAGTTGTCGATGCCATGCGCGCGGAAAACATCGGTCACCGACTGACGCACATCGTATCTCTGCTCGAAGTCGGGGAAGAGATGCGCCGGAAAGAACTTGGTATTGACGTAAACTGGCTGCTTGTCCGACGTTCTGATCCGGCACAGCCGGATAATGGTGGTGTCAGGTGCGAGACGCAACCGTTCCACCACGGCCGCTTCGGCCGGTTCCCGGACGATCAGCAGCGTATTGGTGCCGATTTCCTGGCCGTGGGCTTCGAAATTGTCGAGAAAGCGCTGTCCGTCGCGAACAGTGAATGTCGAGGGCAGGTTTCGCACGAAGATACCGACGCCCTTGCGGGCGGTGAGGTGGCCCTCATGCTGTAACTGCTGCAGCGCCCGGCGAAGCGTAATGCGGGTGACCGCGAATTTCTCTGCCAGATGCGTTTCTCCGGGAAGCTGGCTGCCCGGCGCAAGACTGCCGCTCTCGATCAGATCGAAGATGTGATCGTAGATCTGCTGCCAGATCGGCGTATCGTTGCGTGGCCGAAAGACCAGCCCGTCAAAGGCCAGAAGGCGATTGCCATTGCGCTCGTGTGGTATTGAAATTTTCGTGTCCAAGTTCATGAAACCTTATCCACCGGCGACCGCTGTGCAGACCATCGGTCTGTGCGGGACAGCCCGGAGCTATAGACAATTTGTCCATGGACCATGGTGGCCACCACACGCGGATGCTCTGGATCGCCAGCATCGACCAGGATCAGATCCGCCCGGCGGCCGGCAACAAGCGAGCCGCGATCGTCGAGGCCGGCCACCCGGGCCGGGTTTGCCGAAACCAGATTCCAGATCGAGGGGAAGTCGCCGGCGTCTGGCGAAGACAGTCTGAAGGCCGCATGCAGAGGCGAAGGGTAGTGGTAATCGCTGGTCAGCACCGTGCAAAGTCCGGCTCTGACGGCCTCGGTGGCATTTAGCGCTCCATTATGGCTGCCGCCGCGCACGACGTTGGGCGCGCCGAGGATCACGTCCTCGCCCATTTGCCGCGCGGCCTTGGCTGTTTCGAGCGTTAGCGGAAATTCCGAGGCCTTTGCGCCGAGGGCGCGAAAATACATGCGTTCCTCGGGAGACGCTTCGTCATGGGCAAGAAGCACATTGCCATTGGCCCGCGCAGTTGCGGCCAGCTTCCCGATCGCGATCTCAACCTCGGCGCGGCGGGACCAAATCTGGCCGAGCAACGTCATGTATTGCTCGCGGCTCAAGCCAGACCGCTCCGCCATCTGACCGATCTTGCGGGCAATCGTGCCGTTCAGCACCGACCCCGTCGTGTGATCGTTGACGGCGATGATCGGCCGTGGCCAAAGCGAGAGCCATCGTACGACCTGCGCCATCTGATCAAGCGCGAAGGTCTCCCAGCGCAGATGCAGACGCGTATCGCAGCCAAGGCTATCGCGGAGATCGCAGACCGCGCCGATCAGCTGTTTGGCAGCGTCGAGCGACCGAAGTCCAGGCTCCCACGACACCGTGACGCCGTGAAAGGCCGTGGTTACGCCATTGGCGACAAGCTGGCGGTCCGTATCTTTCAGCGCCAGCGCGGTGTCGAAGCGGACACCGGGCCGCGGCATGATCTGGCGCTCGAAGCCGTCGCCGTGAATATCGACGATCCCCGGAAGCACGAGCAGACCATCGGCATCGATTGTGGAGGCATGGGCCGCTCGCAGCTCTGACAGGGCGCCGCCGGTGACGCTCAGGTCCGCGGTTTCAAGTCCCCGTTCGGTTAGGATGCGACCACCCTGGATGTGCCAGTTCACTGTATCCCTCAAAAAAGCAAAGGCTGCCGGTGGCGCCGGCGAAATGTCACGAGCACGTCATCTGCTGCGTATACGGATTAGCGGGTAACAGTTTCCTGTCTATACAGCAAAGGAAAAACGATGATCCGCAGCATCGCAACCGCACTCGCCCTGACGCTTGCCTCCGCCGTTCCAGTGTTTGCGGAGCCAGTGAAATTCGCGGTAACCGACATGGAGGGACTGGAGGCTCTTCAGCAGGAATTCGGTGCTTTCCAGACCGCTCTTGAGGAGGCGACCGGCCTGGATGTCGAGCTGTTTCCGGTCAGTTCGCGGACCACCGCCGTCGAGGCGATGAATTCCGGGCAGGTCGATCTTGTCCTGACCGGTCCTGCAGAATACGTCGTCATGAAGGAATTAAGCCAGCCGAAGATTGTTGTCGCCTGGCAGCGCCCCGACTATTTCGCTCAGATCGCCGTGCTGGCGAATGGACCGATCCGCTCGGTCGAAGACTTGATGGGCAAGAAGGTCGCATTCGGCTCGGTCGGCTCGACCTCCCAGCACCTCGGCCCCGCGCAGGCGCTGGCCGATTTCAACCTGAAATATGCCACCGATTACGAACCAGTAATCATATCGCGCAACATCGCGGCTGAGGCTCTCATCCGCGGCGACATCGCCGCTATCGGCTTGAATTTCGGCTATCTCAACTCGGTCCGGGAAGCATTCCCCGACGTTGCCTTCTCGGTCATCGCACGGGGCCGCGATCTGCCGAACGACATTCTTGTCGCCCGCAAGGACATTTCAGATGACGTGTTCGTCAAGATCCGCGATGCCTTTGCGAAGAATGGCAATGAGCTGATGAAAGCGATCCTGACCGGCGAGGACAACCAGAAATTCAAGGGCGGTTTCTTCCTGACTGATGTCAGGGACTCGGACTACGACTATGTCCGCTCGATGTACCGCACGATCGGAATCGAGACCCTCACCGACTTCGTAAACTGAGGCTCGCTCCTTTTCAGCGACAACGCCGGCGGCTAACCGCCGGCCTGTTTCGCAGTTCGGTCTGGGCCAAGAGGTCACTATGACAGCGATCATTCGGGCGCACGATCTTGCGAAGAGCTATGCGAACGGAAAGGTCATTTTCTCCAGTATCGGCCTCACCATAGCATCGCGCGAACGGGTTGCCCTGATTGGCTCGAACGGTGCTGGAAAATCCACCCTGCTCAAATGCCTCATTGGTCTTCTACCGTCGAGCGGTGGCGAGGTCGTCACCCTCGGCGAGAGCTTCCGCTCGGCGCCGTCCGTCGCCCAGCTGCGGCGCATACGCAGGCAGATCGGATTTGTCTTCCAGCACCACGGACTGGTCAGCCGACAATCGGTTCTTACAAACGTTTTGCAGGGCAAGCTCGGGCTGCCCGGCGGCTGGCGCGGCTGGCACCATTCCATCGCAAAGCAACACTGGCGCGAGGAAGCAATGCAGGCCCTCGCCGAAGTGCGGCTTCTCGGCAAGGCGGGCGCCCGCGCCGACGCGCTTTCTGGAGGGCAGGCGCAGCGGGTGGCGATTGCCCGTGCGTTGATCCGGCGTCCGAAGCTTTTGATAGCAGACGAACCGGCGGCAAGTCTCGACCCGGCGGCTGGACATGATGTGATGCGCGTCTTCTCCGAGCTGACCCAGGAACAGGCGATCACTTTGGTCTACACCACGCACGACATGGAGCATGCTCTCGACTACTCCGACCGCTTGATAGCGCTCAAGGCGGGCAAGGTCTTCTTCGACCGACCGACGGCGCAGGTGACCCGCGCTGATCTGAAAGACGTCTTCGATGCATGACCGCCTTTCGCTGAGCCGGATTCCATCGATCTCGCCAGTCACTTTCAGCTTTGCCGTCGCTTTGGCCGCTCTCGTGATCGTTTCCGCCGGGCAGGTCGCACCTTCGCCGGAACAACTGGCAGGCGGGGTGCCCCGAATGGTCCGTCTCGTCGGCCGCATGATACCCCCAAATGTCGAGCCAGGGTTCCTCCTGAGGGTTTTCTGGCGCATGGTCGAAACGTTTCAGATAGCGCTCGTGGGGACAGCAATAGGTGTCGTCCTCAGCTTGCCGTTTGCCTGGCTCTCGGCCAAGGACATAACCCCGATCGGCCCGTTCCGGCATATCTCCAGGATGCTGGTCTCGTTGTTCAGGACTGTTCCAGATTTGGTCTGGGCACTACTTTTCGTGTCAGCCGTTGGTCTCGGGGCGGTTGCCGGCACCATGACCATCGTCGTCGATACGATCGGCTTTTGCGGACGCTTCTTCGCCGAGGCGATGGAGGATGCCGACGAAAGACCTCAGGAAGCGCTGTTTGCAATCGGCGCCGGACGATTCTCTGTTCTGTGCGGGGCAGTACTGCCTGACGCCATGCCGTCCCTGATAAACACCACGCTCTTCGCGCTTGAAAAGGCAGTGCGCTCGTCCGTTGTTCTCGGCCTCGTTGGAGCCGGTGGCATCGGACAGGAGCTGAAGGTCGCGTTCGATCTTTTCCAATACAGGAATGCCTCGACCATCATTCTCGTGATCTTTGCCATCGTGGTGTTGATGGAGTTCGTGACGGATCGCTTGCGCTCGAAGGTCCAGTAGTTGCAGGCTAGGCATGTGCGCCGCAAATCGACAGGACGCAGCGATGGCCGAAGACGGAGGGTCGATCACCTACGGCACGAAGATAAGGAACAGATAGGCGACAAATACGACGAGATGAACGAGCCCCGTCAGCATCGTTGTTCGGCCCGTCCCAAAGCTCACGATGCTGATGGCAAGCGCGAGGATGAGAAGCACGGTATCCCCCGGACCCAGACCAAGAGTCAGGCTTCGTCCGGTGAGCAGGCTCGCCGCACAGATCGCCGGGATTGTCAGGCCGATTGTGGCGCAGGCCGAGCCGAGGGCGACATTCAGCCCTCGCTGAAGCTCGTTATTGAGCGCTGCCCGAACCGCCGATAGCGCCTCCGGCATAAGCACAAGCGCAGCGACGAAGAAGCCCACGATGGCGTCCGCCTGGGTAACTTGAAGAAACTTGAGCCCATTCTCGATGCTGCCGGCCACCTGCTCGGTCAGAAGAACGATCCCTGCCAGTCCGACAAATAAGAGGAGCACATTGGTGGTCACTTTCTCGCCCTCAGATACATGCTTGTCATGTTCCGCGCTGGACGTCAGGTCTTCGATAAAATCGCCCCGATGGCGCACCATCTGGGCAAAGACGAAGGCACCATAGAGGAGGATTGAAAGAACGCTCACGAAAGCGAGCTGCGAGGCGGAGAACGTACCGGGGCTTGTTGCAAGCGTGTAGTTTGGAAGGATCAGCGTAAGAACTGTCAGCGCCATAATGACGGCAAGCGAGGCGTTGGTGCCCTGTCGTTTGATGTCCTGATATCGATGCTTCAGCCCACCCAGAGTGAGGCAGACCCCGACGACGCCAGCGCAAACGATCATGACCGTCGAAAACACAGATTCGCGTGCCAGCGTCGGATTGTTCTCGCCGTGCAGCATCATCGAAACGATGACCGACGCTTCGATGGCCGTCACCGAAAATGTCAACAGCAGCGTGCCATATGGTTCACCGAGCCGCAGTGCGACGGCTTCTGCATGATGCAAAACCACAAACACTGTCGCGAAGATGAAGATAGCGACGACGATCAACGCCAGGATTTTGATCGAGAGCGGCGAATGCTCGATCGACGCGGCGCCGAAATGAATGAGTGCGGCCAGGCCCAAGGAGCCGATTGGGAACAGATATTTGCCGATCGGTCGCCGATGAGCAGCCAAGACGGAATTCCTTCATCGCCATCGACGGTCGCAGATCGGGTGTTGGAGAAATTTACCGAAGCGCACTGTATCAGTCTACTTGCGGCTGCCGGCCCGTTCAATGGCCGCGTGGCCGATCGACCTGGCTTAACCAGCTTGCCGAACTCGATGCCGCATATGCGGATCACAATTAAGCCTTGAGTTTTTGCGCTTGGGGCAATAGCTAGGTGCTGCCAGGCCGGGCCCCTCTGGCAGTCCATCAGGACTGCGATGTCGGACTGGAATTCCAATCCGGGTGGCCTGGCTTTGAGTTTTCCTCAGCTGTAGCGGCATTTCTCTTGTCACACGCGGTGTCCGCGTTGCTCTACGGTTATACTCGCAAGCCGCGTCACCCTAGCTGAACGCAAGGGTGCCGTATGACAGATTTTTTCAGTCCCGAAGCAATGACCGCTCTCATGCAGGTCATCATGATCGACCTGGTGCTGGCCGGCGACAATGCCATCGTTATCGGCCTTGCCGCGGCCGGACTACCCAAAGAGCAGCGCAGAAACGCAATCGTCGTTGGCATAATCGCAGCGGCCGTTCTGCGCATCGGCTTTGCGGCCGCGACAACCCAGCTCCTGCAGATCGTCGGGCTGCTGTTCGCCGGCGGTCTTTTGCTGTTGTGGGTCTGCTGGAAGATGTGGCGCGAACTCCGGCAAAACCATGCGCAGGAAGCACAGGCGATCGAAGCGCTTTCGGAAAGCGACGTCGACTACGATGGCGTCGTAGCTGGCAAGGCTCCGCGCAAGACCCTGGCCCAGGCAACCTGGCAGATCATCATCGCCGACGTCTCCATGTCACTCGACAATGTTCTGGCGGTAGCCGGTGCT
This sequence comes from Mesorhizobium sp. WSM4837, assembly GCF_055811435.1. NCBI lineage: Bacteria > Pseudomonadati > Pseudomonadota > Alphaproteobacteria > Hyphomicrobiales > Phyllobacteriaceae > Mesorhizobium > Mesorhizobium sp. WSM4837. The sequence goes on along the minus strand of NZ_JBVVQE010000001.1, from coordinate 257,103 downwards.
GCGCGCGAACATCCGAACGTGCTGATCTTCGGCCTTGTCCTCTCCGTCGCGCTGATGGGCATCGCTGCAAACCTCATTGCCAATCTGCTTCAGAAGCACCGCTGGATCGCCTATGTCGGGCTGGTGGTCATCCTCTACGTAGCTGGCGACATGATCTATCGCGGTGCGCTTGAACTTCTGCCTCACGTTCCGGGCGCTTGAGACACAGAAAAAGGGCCGGGACGACCTTCGTTCCGGCCGATTTCTGCTTATCGCTCCGCTACGATTTAGAGCGCACTCACCCGATCCGGCGGTGAAAAGAATCCTCGTGCTCAGATCCGTGTGAATCGCGGCTTGGCCCCACGCAAACGACCAAATCGGAAGGCATCCGACACGGCTGAGCGGATCATGAGCATCTCGCCTATGGTTTCGTGTGTCATGAGCCCGACCAGCCGGTCGGAACTGTCGACGACGGCTACAGCAGGCACGTCTGCCTGCTGCATCAGCCGCAGGCTTTCCTCGAGACTTTTGCGGTAATGTATTTTCGGGATATCGTGCCGCATTGCGCTCGCGACCGGTGCGGCGGGTCCCTTTTCCTTCAATGTCCGGATCATGTCGTTGCGTGTCACCAATCCTTCAAGATGGCCAGCGGAGTCGACGACAGGGAATTCGTGCTGCGTCGTCGCGAGCAGCATCTCGATTGCCTGGTCGAGCGTCGCCGACCGTTCCAGCCGGGCGAACTCGGTGATCATCACATCCGCGACAAGGACGCTTGTGGCTACCTCCCGGATCTGTGCGTTTTGCGCTTCCGCTGCCGCGGCGAGATAGACGAAGATGCCGATGAAGATCAGTAGCGGATTGTAGAACAGCCCAACAAAACCGAAGACGAAGGCCAATCCTTGCCCGATCATGGCTGCGATCTGGGTTGCGCGCGACCACGACAGGCGGGCGGCGAGTGCGGCGCGCAGGATACGGCCGCCATCCATCGGGAAGGCTGGGATCATATTGAAGATGACCAGGAAGACATTGACCCCGGCAAGCCTGGCGAGAAAACTCATACGCGGATCCTCGATCCCGGCCATCTGTTCGACGCCCGCCGACCCGCCGAGCAGGACGAAGATCAGCGCGGCGATCGCGACATTGACCAGCGGCCCCGCGACCGCGATCACGAACTCCTGCCCCGGCTCTTCGGGCATGCGTTCGAGCCTGGCGACGCCGCCGATCGGGAAAAGCGTAATGTCCGGCGTGTTGATGCCGAAATACCGCGCAGCGGCGATGTGGCCGAACTCATGCAGGACCACGCAGGCAAAAACCGCAATGATGAAGGCAACGCCTTGCCAGGCCGCTGGCGTGCCGCCGATCTGATAGTGCGTCAGCCAGATCCAGACGAGCAGAAGCAGGAAGGTAAAGTGAACGCGCACGGTGGTGCCGGCGATCGTCCCGAGGTTCAGCGACCAACCCAAATCCGTCCACTCCGAGAGGCCCGACGTTCGCAAGAGGCCCCACCTTGGCAACAGGCCCCACCTTCGCAACAGGGTTTGGCAGGACGCTTGCAATCGTTCGAGAACATCAGGTGCTCAAGCTCATCGTGTGCGACTAAGGGCTGCCCGGCCGCGAGATGCCCGCCTCGGTGTCGCGCGGTCCCGTCGCAAGAACAGCTTATCACGACACGACATCCGGGTGAACGTCTCGGCGCGTGATCTGACGCGTCCGCGCCTGCACGATGATTTCGCCCTGCCGCGCTTTTTTCGGCGCTGAAGGACACGGTGCTTCGGATCGTTGTCATGGATGCTCCTGAACCTTTGCCGAAAACATCGCAAATGCAGAAGGCTCCGGCGGGGCGCCGGCGTTAGCCGACGCACCGCGAAACAAGTGATGTTGACCTTGCGCCGACATGTCGCGGCGTTAGTCAGTGAGCAGTCTGCGAATGCTCGCCGCCCGGCTTCGAGATGTCGCTTAAAGCTTCTCCCGCTTCTGCCGCTTCGCCATTCGTCGCGAGATCGCCAAGCGAGATGATGCCGACGAGCCTCTTGTCGCGGTTCAGAACCGGGAGCCGACGTACCTGCAGGTCGCCCATGTTTTCAAGCACATGCTCGACGTCTTCGTCATCGAAGCAATATTTGACCTCCGGGCTCATGACATCACGCACCTTCGTGTCAGGTCCCTTGCCCAATGCTACGCCGCGGATCGCGATATCTCGATCGGTGATCATCCCGACCAGCCGGTCGTGGTCGCCCACGGGCATCCCTCCGGCGTCAAGCCTGCCCATCATCTCAGCCACTTCGCGGATCGACTGTTCGGGGTTAGCGACTTGTACATTCCTCGTCATGCAGTTGCCGACCTTCATGGCAATCTCCCTTAACTTGCGAAGCCCCGCCGCCGGTTCCGGTGTCAATCTAGGAAACGAACTCTTCGGCGGTAACGTTCCCTTGAATCTGAATGCCCCGCGGGAGGTTTTTCATCTGTCGCCGGCTCCCCCGATGTCGCGGCTCCAATGAGCCTAAGCGGTTGGAACCCTGACGGGCGATACGACGTTCCAGGAGATCGGCAGCCAACGGAGAAGTCGAATGCAGCCCTTAGCCGTAAATTCCACCAGCCGTCCCGGCGCGCTGACGATTACCCCGTTCAATGGAACCGTGACGGTCAGGTTCTCCGACGCGATCATTGCCTCGACAGAGCGGGCAAAAGTGCTCCATGAAGAGGGGCAAGCTCCGGTCTTCCATATCCCCTTCGAGGATATCTATTTCGACCTTCTGGAGAAAACCAACACCACAACCCACTCCCCGCTGAAGGGCACGGCCAGTTACTGGCGGGTCCACGCGGTCGGCGGAGCGGCCGACGACTTCATGTGGGCCTACGAGACGCCCGACACGCCGGCATTGGCCATCGCCCGCCATGGCGCCTTCGATCCCAGCAAGGCGCGGATCGATGCCGATCCTGCCGAGGACAAGCGACATACGCCTCACATCCCCGAATAGAGCCTCGCATGAAGGTCGCACATCGGCCGATCACGCCACAGGCGACAATCCTCTCGTCATCAGGAGAATTCTTCGTCGAGGATCCGCAGTCCGTCTTCATATTTCGATGTCGACGCGCCAATCTGCTGTGCTTGCCATAAATTGTCGGCAAGATCGGCGCGCTTGACCGGCAGCGCCAATGGGTTGGCTGCTGCTCTGCGCACGAAAGCGAGGTCGTCCTCGTGCGGCCTGCGTGTCATCGCATCGACTGCCGACACGATGGAGGTTCCGAAACCTGCCGCCTCGAGCCGCTCGCGATCCCAATCGTCGCTTTTCTCAACAACGTCATGGAGGTAGGCAACGGCCTTCTGGTCGAGCGTTTCGACGGCATCAACGACCCGGCGGCAATGCTCAATATAGGGCCGTCCGGTCTTGTCCGTCTGCCCCGCATGAGCTTGTTCGGCGATTTTTGCCGCGCGGTAAAGGAAGCTCACTGCCTCGATCCTTGCTGGCCTGTGTGATGCTGCAACCGGCCTTGTTCCGGTCCACAACATGCCTCACCGAACGCGCGACGATTGCCTGAAGTTCCACAGAATGGGCAAGGCTCCGGCGCCGAAACATCTCCAGCGCCGCGAGGGCAGCCTTACAGCTTGCTGCCGCCCTGGTCGCGGGACGCTCCATCGACAATGCCGGAACTGGGCAGAATTCCAAAATCCTGCGACTTGGCACCTTGTGCCGCTGTCAAAAATCCGTCCGCGTGGAGACCGCGCCGCAGCAACTCCCTCACGGCCGCAGACCGGCTTGGCATGCGCCTTTCGAAGCGCCAGTTTTCCAAAGCAGCCAATTCCTCCGAGGTTAGCATGATCTGCAGTCGTTCGGGTCTTTCCAGCTCGGCCATTTCTGCCCTCCAGCCGCTCAAAGTTAATATTTGTCTAAGAAGTAGGAAAAGCCTCGTCAGCCGTCAAGACCGGCTCATTGGCCATCGGCGTGAAAGGTTCACAGTTACTGTCAAGCGTCGATCGTGTAGCCTGAGCGGTATGCTAACTTGTTGATTTTGTGTGTTGTTTGATGGATTACGCTTGTCATTCGAGCTGCTATGGCACATGCTGATCTTGAGGGACAAACCGCTCCTGAAAGGAAGGGTTTTCCATGAGAGACGGTTATTCGGCCCATTTGTGTCACGACGTTGACCTGCAAGTTTGGGCAGCCGCCCGGGATAAGGGGATACTCAATGTCACTGCGGTGGCCGAGGCTGTGCGGCTGCGAAACCTCGCAGAAAACGTTGCGCTTGAAGACGTCGAATGCCTGGTGTTGCAAGCCGCCCAGTTCTACGGGGCGGCCATGGAATTCGACAGCCTGACCGTGTTTGAACCAGGTAACGTCGATCGGCACTCGCTTGGCTGCGATGCCCTGCCTGGAAGAGGCGACGTCGATGTTCTGGAGGACAGGGCTGTTTCGCCTTATTTTCGCCCGCCGGACCAAACGCAATAAGTCTGGCCGAACACAGTCGGTCGCGGGGAAGGGCTCAGCTTCACGAGCGCGGCGAAATTCCTTCAATCGGCCGCGATTTCGGCCAGTGATGTCTGGACGAAATGCAGCGGCGCCTCGAGCGTCCAGGTGATGCCTCGGGCGTGGAACTCCAGCCGCCCGCTGCCGCTGAGAGCCTGCGGCGCCACTCGCTCGAGCACGACCAGTCCGAAACCGCGCGCCCTGACAGCGTCCAGGATTGGCCCGTCCAACTCACGCCAGACCAGTCGAAAGGTCTCAGCGCCGTCGCCCGCAGGGACCACGTGCCAATCGATCTCGACGCGTCCGCCGTTGCACGACAGCGCTCCATGTTTTGCCGAATTGGTGGCGAGTTCGTGAAAGGCTATGCCGAGATACTGGACGGCGTTCGGCTGCAGTACCACCAGTGGCCCGGCCATCGACACGCGGGACTGCGCTGCGAAGGCCTTGAGCTGTGCCTGGATGAGCTCGCCGACCGTCGCGCCGCGCCATTCGGCATTGACCAGGAGATCATGGGATTCCGAAAGCGCCATGATGCGCTCTCGAACTTGCCCGAGGAAAGCCTCAGGTGTGCTCGTCAGCTTGCTTGTCTCGCGGATCATCGAGATGATGACCGAATACTGGTTCTTCACCCGATGGTTGACCTCGCGCATGAGCAGTCGGATGCGCCGTTCGTTCTCCTTGTGGGAACTGATGTCGCGCGCGATCTTGGAGGCGCCGACGACCCGCCCGATCCCGTCGCGGATCGGTGAGACGGTGAGCGAGACCGAAACGAGCGTGCCGTCCTTGCGCAGGCGCATCGTCTCATAGGAGGGGACGCGTTCGCCGGCGCGGATGCGGCTGATGATCGAGACTTCCTCGTCGAGACGGTCAGGCGGAATGAGCATCGTCACCGGCCGGCCGATCGCCTCGGCAGGCGTGTAGCCGAACAGGCGTTCTGCAGCATCGTTCCAGCTGGTGATGATGCCATTCATGTCCTTCGAGACGATGGCGTCCATCGACGACTCGACAATGGCGGCAAGACGCATGCGGGCTTCATCGCCCAGCGTCTGCGTGCGCAGGTCGAGCAGCGTGTTGATGGCACCGACTACATTGCCCGCTTCGTCGCGAAGCAGGCGTGGGTGAGCCCTGAATGGGACCAGTTCGCCATTCGGCCGCTCCGCAATCGCCTGGTCCCAGGAGACATCCCGCCCTTCGCGCAGCGCCACGGCCATCGGACACTCGCCATGCGCCATATCCCGACCGTCCAGATGACGAAGCTTCCACGAGCCGCACCATAGGTCCCGACCGATAACAGGACGATGGCCCCAGAGTTCAGCTGCGGCTTCGTTGAAGAAGGTGATGTGTCCCTGCCCGTCGACGGTGTAGATGGCGACCGGCAGTGCCTGCATCAGATCGGCAGTGGGAATGCCCGGAACTCCGAGGCCGACATCGGCTTGTTCAACGAAGTTCACTTATGGCGCCATTCTCGTGGATTTCTGAGCGGCTATAATGCCCTTGAGCGGTTTCGGTTCCGTCCGGACAATCACGTGCGGCCCCCTTTGCCCGCAGTCGCGGCGACATTCCTGGGCAAGGCATCAGGCCCACACAGGATCATCGCCAAATTGTCCGCCTAATCGTGTACTAAATGCGCCCGAGAAGGACCAGGATAATAACGATCAGCAGCACGAGACCGAGGCCACCGCCACCATAATAGCCGGTGCCGTAGAACGGTCCACCACCCAAACCGCTGAACCCGCCAAGCAAGATAAGGATCAAAATGATGATGAGTATGGTTCCGAGGCTCATGGTGGTTCTCCCATTCGTGCGCTGCCGCGCCGTACAAGGGCACGTCCATGCGCCTGTTGATGACGGTATGAACTCCCAGAGGGGGCTTCCTGTTCCACCGGAAGTAGCATCGCTGTCGCTCGTCTAGCGGGAAAAGCCGGTAGGCTGACGAGACAGCCCGCCGGCCGGGAGCCGCGGGCGACAGGCTTTCTCAGCCTCGGACCGCCTGGAGGAACGGCGATCACAGCAAAAATGCCTGACGCAGTCGGAAGTTGCGGCGGTAGGCCAAAGAAGGCCACAGCCACTGGCGGTGCTCACAGTCGACGGCCGGATGATGCTTGGCACCTCCATGCCGCACGCTTCGCAGGGGACGTGAATACAATTCACCTTCCTTTGTTTGCCGGCCGGGTGCCACCGCCCTTCTTTTCGGGGTCATGAGTATGGTGGCTGTCGCGTTCGCCTCCGCCGCCTGAGATCTTGCTGCGGCTGCGCAGATCGGAATCGGCTGGCGGCTTTTCTATCACCAGCGGCTCCTTGGCGTTTTCGTGCGATGCGCCAGGACCGCCATGGCGAATACTGGCGCGGGTCTTCTTCGACGTGGACATGAAATCACCTAACGGTCCTGCTGGTGGCCTTGATGGGTCGTATTGACCTTCGTGTTGCCCTGCTGGCCCTGTTTGTCGGGATTTGGGGCGGAATGGCTGTGCTGCGTTTGGTCGACAGGAACCGACTTGTTATCGCCCGGACCCTTTGGGCTCTGGTTCTCTGCCGGAACGGGTGGTGGTTTTGTGCTCATGACCGTCTCCTTTCACTAGCCAAAACAAGCAGGCCCCCCGGAAGGTTCCTGATCCGAACCGGGCGAGGGGCAAACTCCTGACATTGTCAATTCCGGCCTTGTCGGCGCGTCGCAGCGCAATAATCTTCTGTTAGGGCGTGGGCACTTCCACCTGTTGAAAGGAGCCGACCATGAAACACCAAACACTCGACCAACTGCAGACAGTTGCGAAAGTTGAGCCCTCGGCGACATACCCGACCATGACTCGGGCGCAGCGGATCGAGCGTTGGGCAGAGCTTCTCGAACAAAATCCACGGCGTTGCCTCGGAGCCCTTTCAGGCACCGAATATCTCAGTCCTGAAGCTCGTGACGTAGCGCGTGGCGCGGGGTCGCCGATCACCGTTGCCTATGAGGATCCGGTGCTGCGCGCCATGGGTCTGAAAGATGATACCTACGGTGAGGCAAAGCGCTTCTTCGAGCTAAGTGACTGGCAGTTGCACAACATCGTCTGTCACTGTCACGTTGGTGCTACGATGCAAGCGCGATGGGCTGCCGCCAGAGTCCGCCGGACGATTACCGGGAACAGACTTCTGGCCTGGCTGAGGGCAAGGTTTGTGCATTGAGGCCAGCCCAGAACGGTGACGACAAGTCTTGATCGTTCTCGTTAGCGGCTGGCCGGCAAAAGGCTGGTGGCATCGCCGGCGCCGCAGTGTTGATCGGGCCGACGCCTTGCATTCAGGGCGGCCGGACGAAGGCTCATGGCCGGGTCCCTTGTCCGGGGGCAGGAAGCTCGATTCATGTGAACACGGCCCGCGCCCCTGATCCATGCCACCACCGATGCATCGTTGGCGGAATCTCGTCCCTGTGACATGCCTGCAATCGCGTCTGGGAACTTTTCTGGAGGCACATGGTTGGAATGTGCGGCTGAAAGAATCCGGGCCTGTGCCAAGGAGGTTCGCCATGAAGCTTCGCGAGTTGATGGACCAAGTGAAGGATCTGCCCCCGGATACCCTCGTCTGTGCCGCCGAGATTGACGAGGCCTTTGCGGCCAACATTGCCGGCATAGAAACGGTAGAAGGTGCCCGGATCGAAAGCCGGAAACCGGACGGCACCGAAGCTGTCGAACTCGCCAACGGGAACGACAGGGTTGTCGTAATCCGCTGGTGAACCGCTGGCTCATGCCGGAGCGGCCGCATGCTTGATCACTGAACGCTGGAGGCGTCGCAGGCCATGTTACCGGTATTGAATAAAAGACTTTGCGCCGGCCTGATCGCCGGAACTCTGATGCTCTCGGCCGGCGGCTTTGCTCCGCTCGCAGCTCAGGAAATCCCAAACGACTTCACGGCGATCGTGCGCGAGAAAATTCCAGCCGTGGTCGCAATAACGACCAAACAGATCATCCAGGACCAGGCGACGCTGGGCGACTTTCTTAGTCCTTTCGGCAGTCCCGGCCTCGGACCGGCGCAACCGCAGGTGCGAGAGGCCCTTGGTTCCGGCTTTGTGATCAGCCCCGAGGGGTACATCGTCACCAACAACCATGTCGTTGCCGATGCAAGCGAAATTCATGTCGTATTCTCCGACAAGGAGACGTTGCCTGCGCAGCTCGTCGGCCGCGATCCGGCAACCGACCTCGCGGTGCTGAAGATCGACCCGCGGTCCAATATGACAACGACCGCCTGGGGTGACTCCGATGCAGTACAACCCGGCGCATGGACGATCGCTATCGGCAGTCCGTTCGGGCTCGGTGGCACCGTTACCGTCGGCGTGCTTTCGGCCCGTTCGCGCGACATCAATGCCGGTCCTTACGACGATTTTCTCCAGACCGACGCCTCAATCAATCGCGGCAATTCCGGCGGCCCGCTGTTCAATGCGCGCGGCGAAGTGATCGGGGTCAATACGGCCATCGTATCTCCCACAGGTGGCAGCATAGGGATTGGCTTTGCGGTACCATCCCGCACCGCCCGGAACGTCGTCGACCAGTTGATCCGCACTGGCCGGATCGAGCGCGGTTTCATCGGGGTGCGTCTCCAGGAGGTCACCCCGTCGATTGCCGAGGCGCTTGGAATATCCGGCAGCAAGGGAGCGCTGGTCGCCTCGGTCGAACCCGGCAGTCCGGCAGAGCAGGCAGGCATACAGGCGGGAGACGTGATTACACGCTTTAACGGCAAGGACATCCAGAGCGTCCATGATCTGACGCTCGCGGCTGCGAGCCAAAAGCCGGGAACAAAAACGACGCTGACACGGAACCGCGGAGGCAGCCAACAGGAAATAGCTCTGACCATCGGACAACGCAACGATGAGGAGCAACAGACCAGCGCCGTTCCGAAGTCGGAAACGGCCGACACGCGTCTTGGATTGTCGCTCAGCCCAATCCCGGATGAGGCACGCCAGCAGCTCGGACTCCAGCCGGATACTACAGGCGTGTTCGTCCAGGAAGTGGCTCCAAACAGCCTCGCCGCCGAAAACGGCGTTCAGCCCGGCGATGTGATCGTCTCGGCCAACAACCGGGATGTGACACAGCCGTCGGACATCCAAGAGGAGTGGGCGAAATCCCGCCAGCTGAACAAGCCGATGTTGTTCCGCATCAGCAGGCAAGGGCAATCTCTTTTCGTTGCCGTGGCCACGGCCAAATCTTGACGGGCCAAATCTTGACGGGCCAACTCTTGACGGGAACGCGTTAAGTTTGGCGAACGTAAACTTGGCCGAATAGATCACCCGCCTTCGCGAGAGGCGGCCTTTAGGGACGGGAACAACAGCCGACCAAGGCCGTTTCGTCCAATGAGTCATTCAACCTGTTGAAAGGAGGCTTCGATGAGCGCCACCGGACTCGAAGTATTCGACAAGACGCTGCAGATAACAAACATCTGGCTCGACGAGATCATGACCGAGATTGGACCGGATCGGCAGGTCGCATGGCATGTGCTTGGAGCGGTGCTCCACGCCCTGCGAGACCGCATGCAGCCGGATCTTGCCGCCCACCTGGGCTCGCAGCTGCCGATCCTCGTGCGCGGCGCCTACTACGACCAATATCAGCCCTCCAAGACTCCCGAGAAGTTGCGGTCGCTCGACGAGTTCCTGGCCAAAATCAAGGCGGAGCTGGAATTCACCCGACCGGTCGATTCCAAGGATGCATTCAGGGTCGTATCCCAGGTTCTCGCTCACCATGTGGGAGAGGGGCAGATGATCAAGGTTTGGGAATCCTTGCCAGCAGAAATCAGGCGCGTCGCGGAAGCTCAGCAAGCGGCGTGAAATAGCGCCAGATATAGCTGGCTGTAGCGCTTGTTCTTGGGGAGATGGAAATGCCACTCACCCTTATCAGCCCGGCGTTCCCGGCGGCCGGGAAAATCCCTGAAAGGTATACCCGCGACGGCGAGAACGTCTCACCACCGCTAAAATGGTCCGGTGTTCCGAACGGTACCAAGAGCCTTGTTCTTGTCGTGCAGGATCCCGACGCGCCGAGCGGGATTTTCGGGCACTGGGCGGTGTTCAATATCCCGCCCGATGCGAGCGAACTCACCGAGGCGCAGGATGGCAAGCCAGGCCCGTCGGCACTCAGGCAAGGCACCAACGATTTCGGCAATGCCTATTACGACGGCCCGCAGCCGCCGGTGGGACATGGCGTCCATCATTATCATTTCCGGCTGGCCGCGCTCGACGTGCCGAGCCTCAGTGTGCCGGGACAGGCGGGCGTGCAGCTCGTCTGGAAGGAAGCCCAGAAGCATGCGCTGGAGCAGACTGAGCTGGTCGGAACCTACGCACGGTAACACCGGGCCGCGCCAGTCGCTGCCTCTTATAGCGCGGCCGGCGCAAGCGGCTTTCGAGCTGGGCCATGGATGACCGAACCGTCGGCGGCGAAAATCGAGCCATGGCAAGGACAATCCCAGGTGTTGTCCGCATTGTTCCAGGTCACCGTGCAGCCCTTGTGGGTGCATGTCGCCGAAACCGGGTGGAGCACCCCTTCAGCGTCTCTCCACGCCGCGATCTTTTCGTCACCCCTGACGATCACACCGCCCATGCCGGGCACGATGTCGTCAAGGCTTGAGACAATCGATTGGCTGCGGCCATTCCTGTGAAAGTCCTCGGGATAAGGCCGCGCCGGATCATAGAGCTTTTGCCATGGGCTCGGCCGCGCGCAGATCAAATCCGCGATCATCATGCCTGCGGCCGTTCCATTGGTGATGCCCCAGGCGTTGAAACCCGTGGCAATATGAAACCCGGAGGCTTTGTCCGGATCGGGCTCGCCGGCATGCGGAACCCTATCGGCCGTATCATAGTCCTCATTACACCAGCGCCACGCAACGTCCCCAACTGGAAGGCTCATTCTTACCCATTGTTCCAGCTCGACAAACCGTTTCGCCACGTCGCCGTCCTGGCCCGTGTCAAACTTGGGGCCGAGCGCGACCAGCAGCGGGCCTTCGGCGTCGCGGCCGGTGCGGATGGAATGCGTCGGATCGTCGATGCCGATGAACATGCCGTCGACAGCACGAGGGTCATCGATCCGAAACGCCATGGCAGTGTGGCAGCGCGGCTGGGTCCGGTTCGCCATGCCGACGGGGCTCTTCAGCGTCATGTTGGTGGCGACGACCACATGCTCGGCGTGAACGGTGCCGCTGTCGGTAACGACGCGCCAGCGGCTTGCCTCGCCGATCGAGATCGCGCGGCTGTTTTCGAAAATCCGTCCGCCACGGGCCGTCACTGCTTGAGCCAGGCCAACCAGATACATCGCCGGATTGAACTGCGCCTGGTCGGAAAAACGCAGAGCGGCGGCCGTTTCGAAAGGCAGCGGCGCGCGCTCCAAAACATCGGCGTCCAGCCCAACCTGGCGCGCGGCCTCCGCCTCGGCCACGATCTCCGCGCGCCGGCTTGCATCGCAGGTGTAGGTATAGGCGTCCTTGGCCTCGAGATCGCAGGCGATGGCGTGGTCGCGAACCCATTCCCGGATCTGGATGGCGCCGGCGGAATTCGCATCGGCATAGGTCTGCGCCAGGCCCCGCCCGAACGTGTCGATGAGATGGCGATAGATCAGCGCGTGCTGCGTCGTGATCTTGGCCGTCGAGCGGCCGGTCACCTGGCCGCCTGTCCGCAGGCCTTCGATGACGATCACCGACCGACCGGCCTCGCAAAGGCGAAGCGCCGTCGTGAGCCCGACAATCCCGGCGCCCACAACAACGGCATCGGCATGGATCGAGCCCTCGAGCGGGGGATAGTTCGTAGCGGTGGCTGCCGCCACCCAACAGCTTCCCGGTTTTCCCGAAAGAATGGCCATTTCACCGGCGTCCCATGCGTTCGATGCATCTCCATCGACAACCCGCGCCGGCGCGAAAAAGTTCCGAGATCTACGGTCTTCAATGGTGGTTTCTTTGGAACTTCAGCAGATTATCGGGGCAGTCGAACGCAGCAACGGACGTGAATTGGTATAGGCAGATGCCATTACTGTTAGGCTGGCGGCCGAAGACTGCGCCGTTACGGCCTGTGGCGAAGGTCACCTGCGCGCGCCCGGCAAAGCCTGAAGAATGGTTCGAGCCACCCGCATCCAGTATTTTGGCGATAAACAATTCGTACCTTGTTTTTCCCCATTGCAATTGCCAACCATGGAAATGGATTGATTCGGAGCTTGTCTATGCGTGGACTGCAAGTGGCCCTGGCTGCGGTGATCTTGGGCATTTCAGTCAGTTCTGGACTTGCCGATGACAATTCTCCCTTTATCTATTTTGCGACCCAGGACGCTTTCGCAGACGGTTTGCCGACCAAGAATGATGTTTATGTCTTTGGTGGCGTCTTTGCGCACGGGGCCTTCGGGGACGCGATCAATGTTTTGGGTGCCGACTACACGGACAACTATATAATCGGAGCTGCATACGGTCGCGATTTCGTCGATATCGGCGCTGGCTTCGTTCTTGGTGGCGTCGCCGGCGCGGCCATAAGATTTGGCGAGGACGATGATACGACTGGCGAACTTTGGGCCGGAGCGCGACTGCGCCACCACGGCCTGGTCATTGGTGATTTGGCGATTGCGCCCGCACTGACTGCTGGATTCAGTGCCGTTACCGGCCCTACCGAGATCGAGCGCGAACGCGAAATCGTCCACGATGGCGATGCATCATTCCTCGGCTTCGTTGGTGCGGAGCTTTCGTTCAGAGTGAGGCAGGCTCCCAACGTCGAACTCGTCTACCAACTCCACCATAGATCCGGCGCCGATGGTACGTTTGGAGATATGACAGAGGGTTCCAATGCGAACGCCCTTGGAATCCGTTATCGCTTCTAACGCTCGGTGCTGTAGACCTTTTTACAGGCGCCTACGCACCCACCCGTTGGCTCGTGCTGAGGACGGCGACTCTCTCGTGAGAGTCGGCACGATGAACCACTGAAAATCTCAAGGCGGTTTCGCCCTATAGCGCCGGGTCACCCTCAGGCTATATCCTTCAGCGTGTCCAGCGGCCCTTTCAATGCAGACCTGGGCTGGATCAACTCTGGCGCGATCAAGAAGGTCTGCGGTGCCGTCGGCGGTTCATCGATCAGCTCGAATGCCTTCGTGATCATCGCCTCAACATTCTGCCGCACCATGATTACGGGGAAGGGCAGGAAGGAGCCGAAGGGGTCATAGTCGTAGCAACCGACGACGAGTTCGCTGAACATTTCCGCCGGCCGGCCGGCCATGAAACGCAGCAGACCTTCCATATTGATCGACGAATTGATGAACAACGCGCGCGGCAGCTTGCCACGGCATTGGTAAAACGCCTCGAAGGCACGCAAAGTTATATCAGGCGAATAGCCGGAGGACTGCACACCATCGTCAGGGTCGGCGCCCAGCAGCGCCTTCTTGGTCGCATGGAAAGCGGCGATGCGTTCGCGGCTGGCGTGGTCGTTGCGGCCGCCAAACAGAAACAGCTCGTCCGGCCGCAGAGGATCGTCGTTGCCGAAGTGGCGGATGATTGCTTCCGTCAGCATCCGCGCGCCCTGATAATTGTCGCTGATCACCGAATGCGCCTTCGCTCCCGGCAGGTCGATGTTGATATGCCTCAGCCCCGCCAGTTCGCAGACCTCGTGCACGCCATCGGGATCGGTGGCGCCGACGATGAAGAGCTGGTCGATTGAATAGGAGATCAGCGTCTCCGCGGTCCGCCGTTCCTCTTCGGGGTCGCGGCTGGCGCTAACCACGACCGGGCATTGGCCGCGGCTGCGCACATGCCCCTCAAACGTCTGCGCCATGGAGGAGAAGTAGCGATTGTCGTGGACGGGCAGCATCAGGCCGACCAGGCCCGATCGCGAGCGTCGCAAGCCTCGCGCTTGCAGATTGGTGGTGTATTGGTGGAGTTCGGCGAGACCGAGAATTGTTTGCGCCGTACTTTCCTTGATGCGGCGCTTGCGCCAAGTGCCGTTCAGGACGGCACTCACGGTCGACGGCGAACTGCCCGACAGCACGGACAGGTCATAGATCGTCGCCTTCTTCTTGACCCGCTGATCCATCTGGCGCCTCCGGCGCGTCTATTTAGAGCAATATCCCGCTTGACGAGAGCTTCTCGATGCACAATAGTTTCTGCACCATCGATTGTGCAAGCGAAAACCGGTGGATGATCGATGGGGAAGTGCCCCGTCTCTTTCGGGGAGGTTTCTAACGGCCGCCGTCGTTCGACGGCTCGAGTGTGTTCCCACTAGGAACGTTATGGGAGGAGTACAGATGAAAAAGCTCTTGATCGCGGCGCTTGCCGTGACCCTTATGATTGGCGGATCATTCGCTGCGATGGCACAGCAGGCCGGCAAGGTCGGCGTCGTCGTCAAGATCGGCGGCATTCCGTGGTTCAACGCAATGGAGGCGGGTATCAAGGAGCGCGGCGAGAAGCTCGGGATCGACGCATTCATGGTCGGCCCGACCAGCGCTGATCCAGCACTGCAAGTTCGCGCCATCGAGGATCTGATCGCGCAGGGCGTCAAGGTCATCGGCGTCGTGCCGAATGACGCGAAAGTGCTTGAACCGGTCCTGCAGAAGGCCAAGGACGCCGGCATCATCGTCATCACACATGAATCGCCTGGCCAGAAGGGCGCCGATTGGGATTTCGAACTCGCGTCCGCCACCGGCTTCGGCGAGGCTCACGCCAAGCTCCTGGCGGAGAAGATGGGCGGCAAGGGTGAGTATGCAGTGTTCGTCGGCTCGTTGACGGTGCCGCTGCACAATGCCTGGGCCGATGCGGCAATCGAGTATCTGAAGAAGAATAATCCCGACATGAAACTCGTCGGCGAACGTTACGGCGTCGCCGAGGATGTAGACAAGAGCCGGAGCACTGCGCTTGATCTGATTTCCGCAAATCCCGGCCTGAAGGGCTTCCTCGCCTTCGGCAGCCAAGGCCCGATCGGCGCTGGCCGCGCAATCGAAGAGCGCCGGAAGGTGGGCGAAATTTTCGTGCTCGGACCATTCTCGCCAGGCCAGGGCCGGAAGCTCATCAAAAGCGACGCGATCTCCGGCGGCTTCATGTGGAATCCGAAGCAGGCGGGCGAGGTTTTCGTCACGCTGGCCGATCATCTCATGAAGGGCAAAGAGATCAAGGATGGCGATACGATCGAAGGGCTTGGGACAGTTAAGCCCGACTTCGAAAACCGTAACATCATCGTCGATCAACTCGTCCCCATCAACAAGGATACTGTCGACGATCTCGCGGCGATGGGCCTGTAAAGCCTCCCAAGGCTAATGGCAGTCGGGCCCGGCCTCGAACCGGCCCGGCTGCAGGATTGCAAACGCGATTGGATCCAGGTTTCGACTCGATGGCTGATCAGGCACTCGATGGCGCCGCACCACGGCCGCTGCTGTCGCTCCGCAACGTCAACATGACGTTCGGCGGCGTGAAGGCGCTGAAGAATGTCAGCTTTGAGGTGTTGCCGGGCGAGGTGCATTGTCTTGCCGGCGAGAACGGCTCCGGCAAGAGCACGCTGATCAAGATCATTACAGGCGTGTACAAGCCCGAGGCGGGCGCCGAAATCGATTATGATGGCCAGAGCTACTCCCATATGTCGCCGGTTACGGCGCAGGCCAGCGGAATTCAGGTCATCTGGCAGGACCTCGCCCTGTTTCCCGAGATGACTGTCGCCGAGAATATCGCGTTCCAGACCGTCATCGGCCGCTGGCCGCGGCTGGTGAACTATGCCGAGATGCGTCGTGTCGCGATCAACGCCTTGCAACGTCTTGGTGTTACCTTCGATGTCGATCTGGCACTCCACCACTTTCCCATCGCACAGCGGCAGATCGTAGCAATCGCCCGCGCCCTCGTCGGTGAGGCCAAGCTCGTCTTCATGGACGAGCCGACGGCGTCGCTCACCCAATCCGAAACCGACTATCTGCTGGACGTTGTGCGCAATCTGTCGGCGTCGGGCGTCGCCGTTGTGTTCGTCAGTCATCGCCTGGCGGAGGTTCTTGAAATCTCCACCCGTGTCACCGTGCTGCGCGACGGCGCCCTGGTTGGCGTCTATCCAACCAAAGGCCTGACCCAGTCGCGCATCACCGAGTTGATGACGGGCAAGACCTTCGACTATTCCGTCCTGCATCGGGATTTAAGCAGGAGCCCGGTCATGCTTGAGGTCAAGGGACTGTCGCGGCCCGGCGAATTCGACGACGTGTCCTTGACAGTCCGGCGCGGCGAGACGCTCGGCATCACCGGGTTGCTCGGGGCAGGGCGCACCGAATTGGCGCTGACATTGTTTGGCATGCGCAAGCCGAAATCGGGCTCTGTCGCCCTGGATGGCAAACCCGTTCGCTTCGGTTCCAACCGTGACGCGATCGCCGCCGGCGTCGCCTATCTTTCGGAAGACCGGCTGTCGCTCGGTCTCATTCAGCCCCAGGCAATCGCCGACAACGTGGTCATCGCCTCGCTGGACAAGATCCTTACAGGCGGTTTCATTTCGAGCGATCGCAAGCGATCTCTGGTCAATCGCTGGATAAGGGACCTCGGGGTCAGGATCGGAAAGCAGGACGACGCGATCTCGACCCTGTCAGGGGGAAATCAGCAACGTGTCGCCATTGCAAAATGGCTGGCGACCGACCCGAAGCTGCTTATCCTCGACGCACCGACCGTCGGCGTCGATGTCGGCGCGCGCGCCGGCATTTTCGACATCGTTTCCAAGCTGGCGGACAGCGGCCTGGCCATTATCCTGATCTCGGACGAGGTGCCTGAAGTCTATTTCAACGCGGACCGGGTGCTGCACATGGCTCAGGGGCGCATTGTCGGCGAATTTACGCCGGGCGCTACGACCCTCCAGGCGATGGAGGAGGCGGTCTATGCGTAGGTTTGTCCGCTCCCACGCAACGGAACTGGCTTTGCTCGCCGTTATCGCAGTCATCTGCGTTTTCCTTTCGTTCGCGACGGACCGGTTCTTCACCCTCGGCAACGCGTTTGACCTTCTGAACACCAGCTCGGTCAACATCATCTTCGCCGTTGGCCTGCTGGTCGTGCTGATCGCCGGCGGCATTGACATCTCCTTCGCGGTTGCTGCCTCGGTTGTGCAATATCTGACCGCGACCGTCCTCGGCTGGATCGGCGGTGGGAATTGGATTGTCGGCTTCATCATCGCTGGCGCATTGGGCGTGGCGTTGGGCTGCATCAACGCCTTCCTGATCCACGGGTTCAGGATCATCTCGATCGTCGCCACGATTTCGACTTTCAACATTTTCTTCGGCTTGCTGATGTTTTTCACGGGCGGCGTGTCGATCTACAACCTGCCGGACTGGCTCACCACCCGCGTCGTGTTGTTCGAGCGAGAGATGGCTGACGGGACCTGGGCGGAGATCACCCTTCCTGTGCTCATTATGGCCATATGCGTGTTCGCTACCTGGGCGTTGATCACGCGCACCACCACCGGCCGCCAACTCTACGCATTTGGCGACAATCCGGAGGGCGCGCGCCGCTTCGGCATCAATATCGGTGCCATGCAATTTATCGCCTTCGGCTGGCTTGGCCTGATGGCGGGTATCGCCGGTCTCGTCCAAGCGCATTACGCGCAGGAGGTTGTGCCGAATGCCCTTTATGGGCGCGAACTCGACGTCCTGGCAGCCGTAGTCCTTGGCGGTGCGCGGCTCGGCGGCGGCAAGGGCAGCGTGCTCGGCTGCATTCTGGGCGTTCTGTTGGTCTCGATTACCCAGAACGGCCTAAATTTGATGGGCGTGTCGCCTTTCGCGTTCAAGATGATCGTCGGCGCCATCATTCTTGCCGCCATCACCCTGTCGAACACCAGCATCGAACGCCTGCTGCCGTTCCTGAAAAGCCGACGGGTGCCTTCATGACGGTTTTGATTGAACGCGTCCGCAACGCGCTCGGCCCCGAACTTGCAGGTCCGTTTGCCGCGTTCGTAGCTGTCATGATCGTGTTCGGTTTTGCGGCGCCGAACTTTCTTTCCCGCGCTACCTTTGGATCCGTTGCCTTCCAGCTGCCGGAACTCGGCCTCCTCACACTCGCCATGCTGCTGCCGATCCTGACCGGCGGCCTGAACCTGGCCATCACCTTCACGGCCAACATGGCCGGCCTGACGCTGGCTTGGGTACTGCAAAGCCAGGGAGGCGTCGAAGCGGGCATCGGCGCCTTCCTCCTTGGCTCGGCCCTTGCCATCGCGGTCGGCGCACTGAGCGGGCTGATCATGGGGCTCGTCATCGCCTACACCAAGGCTCACCCGATCCTGGTCTCGCTGTCGATGATGATCTTCCTGCGCGGTCTCGGCGAATTCCTGACGCGCGGCGGCGACGTGTCCGGCATTCCCGGTTTCCTGGCGCCGATCGGCTACGGTTCGATTTTTGGCATCCCGGTGCCGTTGCTCATCTTCATCGCTTGCGTGCTGATCTGGCACGTCTTGCTGACGCGCATGAAGCTAGGCTTCAACACCTACATGATAGGCTCCAATATCGAGGCCACACGCTATTCCGGTATCAATACGCGCAAGGTGCAGGTTCTCGTCTACACATTGTCCGGCGCGATGTGCGCGGTCGCCGGCATCATCATGCTGGCGCGCTTCAATTCGGTGCGTGTCGGCCACGGCGAGTCTTACCTGCTGATCACCGTGCTTGCCTGCTTCCTTGGCGGGGTCAATCCGTTCGGCGGCTTCGGTCGGGTGATCCCGGTCTTCGTTGCGCTCGTCGTGCTCCAGCTTCTGTCCTCGGGACTCAATCTGATGGGCGCAAGCCAGCACCTTGCGACGGCAGTCTGGGGCATCCTGATGATCACGGTGATGATCCTGCGCTGGCTTGCCGGGCGCCTCAAATTCCTGAACACAAACAGAGGGTGAGTTAGATGCATGGTTTTGGGGTCCACACCTCGATGTGGACGATGAACTGGGACCGGGCCGGGGCGGAGAAGGCGATCGCGGCTTCCGTCAAATACGGGATGGACTTTATCGAGATCGCGCTTCTGAACGCGCCGGCGGTCGATGCCGCGCACACACGCGCCTTGCTCGAAAAGCACAATCTTCCTGCCGTTTGCTCGCTTGGCCTGCCGGAGCGCGCCTGGGCCTCGGTGCGGCCGGATGCCGCCATCGAACATCTCGAAGTGGCGATCGACAAGACTGCGGAAATGGGCGCGCTGGCGCTTTCCGGCGTGATTTTTGGCGGTATCGGCGAACGCACCGGTCTGCCACCGACCGAAAAGGAATACGACAATATCGCCCACGTGCTGACCGTCGCCGCCAAGCATGCCAAGAAGCGCGGCATCGAGCTCGGAATCGAGGCGGTGAACCGCTACGAGAACCATTTGATCAACACCGGCGAGCAGGCCGTCTGGATGGTCGAGAAAGTCGGGGCCGACAACATTTTTGTTCATCTCGACACCTACCACATGAACATCGAGGAGAAGGGGGCCGCCAACGGCATTCTGGCTGCCCGCGACCACCTGAAGTACATCCACTTGTCTGAGAGTGATCGCGGCACACCAGGCACCGGCAACTGCCCCTGGGACGAGATTTACGCGACGCTGGCGGCGATCGGCTTCAAGGGCGGACTGGCCATGGAAAGCTTCATCAACATGCCGCCGGAAGTCTCCTACGGCCTCTCGGTCTGGCGGCCGGTTGCGAAGGACGAGGCCGAAGTGATGGGCAATGGCTTGCCGTTCCTGCGCAACAAGGCTCGCCAATACGGTCTGATCTGAGACGATGGGTGACGGGCAGAAGGCGGACGGCGCAAGGATCGCCGTCTTCGATGTCGGCAAGACCAACATAAAGCTCTCCGCAATGACGCTCGACGGCGTGCTCGTGGAGAGCCTCTCTGTCCGCAACGAAGTGCGGCCCGGTCCACCTTGGCGGCGGCACGATCTCAACGGCATTAGCGACTGGCTGTTCGGCTCGCTCGCCACTTTGTGCCGACACCATCCGCTGGAAAAGCTGGTCGGCACCGGACATGGCTCCGCGGGGGTCTTGGTGAACGCAGATCCCGACGAGACTTGTGCCTTGCCGATGATTGACTACGAGCAGGATCTGCCGCCTGCAATTCGCGAAGGCTACGCGCCGCTTTCGGGCGATTTCTTCGATCGCGGCAGCGCGATCATGCTAAAGGCCGCTCACCAGGCGCGTCAGCTGTACTGGATGCAGCAGGTTGATCCGGAGCGCGTCGCTCAGGCTCGTTGGTATCTGGGCTTGCCTCAATATTGGGCCTGGCGGCTGTCAGGCGTGCCATCGGCCGAAACGACGGTCCTCTCGGCGCAATCCCATCTGTGGAACAATGTGCGCAAGCAGTGGTCGCCCATTGTGGCGGGGCAGGGACGGCAGCGCCTCATGCCACGATTCCATCCGGCCTGGGAGAGGCTGGGGCCAATCCGGCACGATTTGGCGCGCCGGCGCGGCATACCGGAAAAGCTGTCTGTCCTGACAGGCGGCCACGACAGCAGCCTGAACCTCTACCGCTACCAGGCGGCAGGCATGCGCGACGCCTGCGTGATCTCTACCGGAACCTGGATTGTCGGAATGTGCGCGGCGACACCTCTCGACCAACTCGATGAAAATCGCGGAATGGTGCTGAACAGCGACGTGACAGGACGCCCGGTCGGCGGCGTTTTGACCATGGGCGGACGAGAGTTCAGTCATGTGGCAGGGCAGGGGCAAGAAGGAACTGCAGCCGACGCTGCGCTGGTCAGCTTGCTGATTGAGCGCGGCACTTTCGCATTGCCGTCGTTCGGCGACGATGACGGCCTGTTTCCAGGCAGCGCTGGGCTCGGCCGGTTTGAAGGGCCGCCTGCAGAAACCCCTGCAGAGCGCAAGGCGCTCGCGGTGCTCTACGCTGCGCTGTTGACGGTGGAATGTATCGATGCGCTGAACGAAACCGGGCTGGTTGCATTGGATGGCACCTTCCTGCGAGACCCGCTCTACGCCACACTGGTTGCGGCGCTGCGGCCAAACGCCGAAACGGTCTACAACCTCGACTCCTATGGCACCGCCTCGGGTGCGGCGCTGCTTGGCGAACACGAAACGCGTGACACGCCGGCTCCGATCGCGCTCAGCCTGCCGACTGCCTTTGCCGGCGATCGTGAGACGCTCGCAGCCTATGCACAGCGGTGGCGCGACCTGGCGAAGCGAAACAACCTGCAACGGGCCAAGACCAGCAAAAGGAACGATCGATGACTGATGACAGCGCTCTGCGCCGCGAGATGGTGGATGCTTGCCGCCGGATGAACTCAAGCGGCATCAACCAGGGCAATGCCGGCAATTTGTCGGTGCGCTCTAGCGACGGTTTCCTGATCACGCCCTCGTCGCTGCCCTACGAGACGATGACGCCCGAAGACATCGTCGAGATGGGCTTTGACGGCACCTATGTCGGCCGACGGCCCTCCTCGGAGTGGCGCTTCCACCGTGACATTTTGAAAGAGCGGCAGGAGATCGACGTCGTGCTGCATTGCCACTCGCTCTACGCCACGACGCTGGCCTGCCATCACAAGACGATCCCGAGCTTCCATTATATGACAGGGGTGGCGGGCGGTACGACCATCCGCTGCGCGGAGTACGCAACCTTTGGCACGCAGGCCTTGTCCGACAATGCCTTGGTTGCGCTCAAGGATCGCCTCGCCTGCCTGCTCGGCCAGCACGGCCAGATTTCGCTTGGCAAGACCATGGAAGCGGCGTTGTGGCTGGCGAACGAGGTCGAAACCCTGTCGCGCATGTATGTCCAGGCGCTTAGCCTTGGCGAGCCGCCGGTCCTTTCCGACGAGGAGATGGCGCGGGTGATCGAGCAGATGAGGAAGATGAGCTATGGCCAAGCGCCGGACCCGGAGGGAACGAACGACCTGGCGCGGCCACGCGACGCTGCGGTCTAGCGCTGCTCCGGCAGATTTTAGTGAAGGAGGTCTTTCTTCGCGCTGGGTGGCAGGTGAAGACTGAGTTGTCCTCCTTACGGCAAACGGTGAATCAAATCGTTCAGCAAAAGCAGCGACGCACCGGCGAAGACAGCCGCAGCCGCGTCGTCCAGCATGATGCCGAGTCCACCCCTTACCTTCTCATGCACGATGCCGATGGGCCAAGGCTTGGCGACGTCGAAAAACCGGAAAGCAAGGAAACCTGCTGCCCACCAGACCGGGTCTAGCGGCAGCATGGAAAGCGTTGCGGCGGTGCCGAAGGTCTCGTCAATGACGACGATCTGCGGATCCTCCGTCCTGGTATGGGAGACGACATGCGACGACGCCCATACTCCCACGGCGAATAAGCCCATATAGGCTAGCACGATCAGCCAAGGCGATGCAGGTATCAGGACCGCGGCAACAGCCACTCCGACGCCTGCGCCGGCGGTGCCTGGCCATACCGGAGATAATCCCGCGCCGGCAGAGGTCGCGAGCAGGTAAGCAAACCTGGGCAGAAATCTACGCATGGCGTTTCGGACGGCTTCCCGGTGAATTGCGAATATGCGTTGTATCAGTCTTTCCGGTTACTGCCGCTAATGCATGTCGCGCAAAAGCAGGCCTGACCCGAGGGTGCGCAGCGGTTTTGCGACAACGACGTGCGTAAAAACAAGAACTTGAAGCGCCTCGCATGAATCCATTCAGCCGCGACGCTTAGATCGCCAGTCGATTTGCGACAGCGGACACAGACGGACATTGCGCTGACCACCTCGATCGGCGCCGACCGGCTGGAACGAACCCTCAATTTGCCGGTTAAACGTCGCGGGGCGACATCATCGGAGGAGCCAAGTCATCATGATCGCCGGTCTCATGAAACGCCGTATCGACCCGCTATGGGAGCACGCCGCCTCTCCGCTGATCGGGATCGGCATGACCCCGAACCAGGTTACGTCAGGCGGGCTGGTGCTCGTCGCCCTGTCGTGCGCCGCCTATCTGTACCACCAGTCAAGCCTTGCCTTTGGCCTTTGCCTGGCGTTTGCGTTCACCTTCGACGCGCTCGACGGGGCGGTTGCTCGCCGCAGACATATGAGCACCAAGGCGGGTGGCTATTTCGACGCCATGGCCGACCGTTATCAGGAATTCGCCGTGTTTGCGGCAATAGGCTGGGTCGCCGATATGTGGGCAATCGCCATGATCGCGTTCGCCGGCGGACTCCTCACCAGCTACGCCAAGGCGCGGACTGCGATCGAAATCCCCATAGAAAACCAGGCATGGCCGGATTTCTTCGAACGGATGGAACGCCTGGTGTTCATTTGCGTGCTGTTGGTCGCCGACGGATTGGCGACCGCCATGGGCGCCGCTTCGCCCTGGATTCTGGCGGGCGGGTTCGCGCTGTACGCACTCGTGGCCAACGCGACAGCGCTGCAACGGATCAATCGCGCATTTGCGATGCTCAAACGAGCCGACGCGAAGCAGCCGTGAGACGGCGAAATCCCATAAGGATGAGGCGCCTAGCGCTCCCTGCGTGCCTGTTGTCCGCACCCCTCGTTAGACCGTTTCGAGCCGGCTGAACCGAACCGGGATGATTTTGCGGGTCTTCAGTTGTCCTGCCGAATCCTTGTCGATGACCGTCAGCAACTGCCCTTGTTCAGGGCCTACAGGCATAACCAGGCGGCCCCCCGGCTTGAGCTGCTCGAGCAAAGCCGGCGGCGCCCGCCCCGCCGCGACGCTGACCAGGATCTTGTCGAATGGAGCGTGCTCGGGCCAGCCGCGAGAGCCGTCCCCGACACGAATGCTGACATTGGATAGACCGAGGTCCTGCAGCAGAGCCTCGGCATGGCTTGCGAATTCCTCGATGATTTCGACGCTCCAAACCTGCCCGGCGAGTTCCGCGAGGATTGCGGTCTGGTAGCCCAGGCCGGTGCCGATCTCGAGCACCGCCTCGTGCGGTTGGAGGGCAAGGAGATCGGTCATGAGTGCGATGATGAACGGCTGCGAGACGGTTTTGTCGAAGCCGATCGGCAATGGCATGTCCTGATAGGCATAAGGCGCGACCGAGCTTGGCACGAACAGATGGCGCGGCACCCGCTGCATCGATGCCATCACCCGTTCATCGAGTGCCGCCTTGCCGAGCTCTTCGCTTGCAAGGTCGGTATGGATTGCAATCATCTCGACCATGTGCCTGCGCAGCACTGCGAGGTGCTCTTCGTTCATTGGCTTCATGACCGTCAGGCTTTCTTCAACCAGGCTTGCTGCCTGATACGCTTATATCCTGTTCGTCACAGCAACGCCCGTCATCGTTTCCAGTTGCGGGTGGCCTACGGCGACCGGAGGTAATTTTGGCGTTGCGTCTGGTCGATATCGGCGGCGGCCCGAGATCCGGTGCCATGTAGCCATAACGGTATGTCCTGGCTCGCGGTGATTTGAACCATGAACGGCTGAATTGCGTGCATGCGTGGGCAGCCGGCGATCTCGACCGGGGCGTTGTCGTTGTAGTGGTGGACGCCTGTTTCACCGATGCGACTGCTGCATGGCTTCGGCAGCGGAATGCCGTGACGAGCGGTTCGGGAGGTTCCTCACGCACCTACGCAATCGGAGTTCTTAAATATCCAGCTAAAGTCCGGAGGCCGCTACTTATCGCCTCCAGGAGTGCTGAGTGGAACTCGCCGGGGGCCTCTGCCTTGCCGCTCGGCCGTCGTGGTTGAATCCTCATCAGCTAAAGTAGTGAAATCTGATGGAACTACCGGCCCTGATGTGCCATTTTACCACGTCGTGAGAGAAGACGAAGGCAAATGAGCCAGCACAATGCCACTGTGATAGGCATCGTGGTGCCCATGTTCAATGCCGAGAGAACCATTCTCCCGACGCTGACCAGCATCTGCCAGCAGAGCCACCAGGCGCTGGACATTATCGTAGTGGATGATGGGTCGACGGACCGGTCCGCGTCAATCGTGGCCGCCTATGCCGAGCAAGATCGGCGTATACGCCTTTTCAGGCAGCCGAACGCGGGTGTTGCGCACGCACGCAACAGCGGCGCCGCTGCCACCGATGCGGAGTTTTTAGCGTTCGTGGACGCGGATGATCTTTGGGCTCCATCCAAAATCACACTGCAACTGCGCGTCCTGCAGGAAGGAGGCTCGTCAGCTGGTCTGGCATATTGCTGGTTTGCGGAGATCGACGAGGACGGTCGGATATTTTCCTTCAAACAGCCCGATGCTGAGGGGCGCGTGCTGCAACGCATGTGCAGAAACAACTTTGTCGGTAACGGAAGTTCGATGCTTGTACGTCGCTCCGCATTCGAGCGGGCAGGACAGTTTGATCCTTCCCTGAGGGCGAGGAACGCACAAGGCTGCGAAGATCTTCTAATGTGCCTCAGAATAGCGGAGAATTACGAGTTTCGTATCGTGCCCCAACATCTTGTGGGTTATCGGAGGACGATCGGCAACATGTCGAGCGATGTCATGCAAATGTTTCGTTCGTATGAAATTGTCCTAGCCGAGTTTCACGAGAAATATCCGCAATTTGGGAGCGATCTCAATGCCCATCTGCTTGACACGATCAATGCGCTTGCCGTGAGAGCTTTGGTTCAAGGGCGGCTTTCCGCAGCCTGGTACCTGTCGAAGAAGCTCTTTGTCCTGGAGCCGCGCACGGCCATTTCACGTCTGCCTCACACGGTCGACGTCTTCTGCCGGGGGCTGGTTCCTCGCTGGATCAAGGTTCGAGTGAACCGGATGCGAAACGCCGAGTTTCGGCCTCTTTATGAAAAGATTTATCTGGAGAGGTGAGCGCGTCCCCTGTTCGGACCTACCGAGCCGGAGCTGTTCAAGCTAGATGCTTGATGCCAGGCTTTGGCGGCGCACGCTGCCCGGACCCTGAGCGGCCACCAGAACGATCTTGGCCCGGACCACATTTCCATAGGACACGTGCAACTGCGCGCCGCCTCTATGCAATACTTAGTTACTTAGTTCGCGACCGCCGCTCCTGGTGCGGCCTTCAGCGTAATTGTGATGGTGTCTCCCGGAGCAAGCAGAGTATCTTCTGTCGCCTCGGTCGTTGCTGCCTGTCCGTCAGTGGAGCGGGTTACACCGATCGTAATTCGGTCCCCTTCGCCTACAAGGTCGCTGCGCATCTGCATCACGTAGGCGATTTGTTTGGTCAATGAATCCATCTCAGCGCGCATTTGCGTCATCGCCGCGCGTTCAGTCTGCAGTTCAGCCAACAGGTCAATTCGACCCTGGTCGATAAACTTATCAAGACTGCGCTGCAAATCCCCTTGGTCGCGTTCAAGTCGAGCGATCTCAGCGTTGGTTTGCAAAGCGCGGGTCGCTGACAAGAGCACTGCGCGTTGAGCATCGTTGACGCTCGTGATCTGGATCAGACCTTTTTCGAAGAGCTTCTTGAGGCGATCAAGTTCCGCCGCATCTGTGGCTGCGCCCGCTTGATCCGCCTTCTGCTGCTCCTTCAGGTAGCCCATTCGTTCCGCCGCCTTGGTTGTGGCCAACTTAATCGAAGCGCGCTCCTTCTCCTGATCCGCATAGACAGCTTCAAGATGCTTCCCCTCCTGCTGCAAAGCTTCGTCGCGACGAGGCTCGAGGCTCGAGTCACGTTCTGCGTCCGGAACCTCAATCGCTCTGGCGCCGCTCAGCTGCGCCTCTATGCGAGCAGCTTTGAGTTCGCTTTCCTGGTACTTGATGCGCAGAATGTGGAGGCGGCCGCCAAGGTCCGCTGCTGTCATTTCAGGGTTTTCAAGCTCACCGCGACCGAGTTTGTAGCCGCCGCCAGCCGCCACAGCTTGTCGGACAGTCATTCCTGGTCTGAAGGGCTGAATCCCGGGAGAGGCAATGTCCCCGTCAATATAGACGGGTCGGTATTCCTCAATATCAACAATAATCTGATCTTGGTAAAAACCAGTCCAAGTCTCAGTGCCGTCGGCGGATCGTTGCGGAAGGGATTTTGGTTTTAAAACCTCAATTACCTCCTTGCGAACATCCTCTATTGTCTTCCCGAGAACCTTTAGGGGGCCTAGGACCGGCAACATAATTACACCGCTTTGGTCGATCACAGCTCGCTTTTGCATCTCGGGATAGCCTATGACAGCGAAGCCGATCACGTCGCCAGTCTGCAGACGGTACTCGCCGACACTGTACTCTTCTGCTAGGGCAAGGCCATTCGACAGATTCGCGTTTGCGAACAACAAAAACACGCATGCGAGCGCAGCGCAGCTGCCTGCCCGCATCCAGCGCACCGATCTATTCAACATTCGCGATCACCCCGCAATGCTTGAGCATGATATCGACGCAGACCTTTCTCACAATGCCATTCTTTTGAGGCGAATTTACGCTCTGAACAACGGCAACAAGGCAGCCGATGTTCCGAAATCGCCCCACCCTGATCATCATCCGGCTGTGAAGAATACAACTATCCGGCGGCCACCGCGATCGCGGCGATCATGGTTTTGCTATCGTTCGCGATGCTCCTGGTCGTCAATCTGGCGCAGTCGTGGAGCCGCAAACGCTATGGCTGACGTCACCATCGTGTCGCCGATCGGAAGCGACACCGCCGGCCAGCGAGCAGCCGGTCGCGCGCAACCTGCTGATGGCGGTCGCGTTCGTCGCGGCATTGGCCTGCCTGAGGCGGCGCCGCCATGTCCGCCGCTCGCTAAACACGGAAGCTGCGCGGCGGACACACCAACGTCGAAGCCGTCCCATTTTGCTCAACTTGACGCACACAACGCGACTCAGCCTCTGCCTAAATCCAGATCGCATGGCAGGGCCAGTCCGTGTGGCAACCTCTCTTGGCCGCCGAACGGGAGTTGGTCGCGCCTGGAAGCAAGCGCGTCCGGGCATAGGTTGGGGCATCTTTATTCGCACCTGCTAATATATTGATCGCTCTGACCCGTTCCGATATGTTATGATGGTTAATGCGCTGAGGCTGGATAGCCAAGGAGCGCGTCACGCCAGCGGCTGCGAGTGGGAAGGCGATTTCCTTTTTGCTTTTTTTGCGAGGGCTTATCATAGTACTGTTGGCATTCGCCATCAGTATATATTTGCTCACCGCCTCCCCCTGGGTCACGTTTGTCCAAACGTTAATTTGTGGGATCTTGATACAGATCGGGTACTTTGTTGCTGTCATGCTGCTAGTGTGGCGCTCGGTCTCCAAAGAATCGGAGACTCCCAAGTCACACATCGCGCGATGAGTCCGAAAGGGAGCAACTGCCGAGCCACTTAGAAAGTGAGGCGGGCCACTCTCCGCCTTTATAGGCTCTGGCTGCTAGAGCAGGCCGATCAGCAAGATCACACCCCACACCACGAAACAAAATGTGACTGCAACCTGTCTCATGCGGGCAGCGGAGAGGCTTTCCGCGAGGCGCCAGATGCGCGCAGGACCCTTGAGGTGATCGTTATCGCGCGTCTGTGATCGACGAGCCATTCCTGTTTCCCGCAGGACAGGCTCAACCGGAGCCTGGAATCTCTTGCTCAGATGTTTTGCCATTTGGCAATACGACTCAATTTCTTCCTTCAATTGGAGCTTACGACATGCAGCGGAATTGCGGCAGTCCGCGTGAGGTTTCGTTTATTGCATCGAGGTTAGGAGTTTCGCCTTTAGCGAAGAGCGGGCTGTGCCGCCCCGAGCGGTGCGCCTGTGCTCCGCGGGCGTCGATACTGAATTTGCAGACATTTAGTCAGATAATGTGGTATGGAATTTGTCACTACCAATGCGCTGCCAGTCTCATTCCACGGGTTTGAAGGCTTATGCTCCGCGAAGTTGAAAAGCACCCGGATTCTGCCTTTCCATTCGGCGATCCTCAGTGGGGAACGATTGATCTCGAAACACTCTTGGCGGCAGCGCAACGGCAGCTGAGGTTCGTCCTTACATGCGCGCTCGCAGGACTTGTGCTGGGGCTGGCGTATCTCTGGGCCGAGGTGCCCTTGTACGAGTCGACCGCCAGAATCCTGATCGACAAGAACCAGCCATCCGTCGTGACGGAGTTAACAGAGAGCGGAAGCTCCGCACCGGTTGACCCGATGATGCTGAGTCAGGTCGAATTGTTGCGTTCCGACCGCATCGGGCTAAAGGTCGTTGACAGCCTCGGTCTTGCTACCGATCGCTCTTTCTTGTCAGCGCCATATTCATTGCTCAACAGTCTCACGGGATCGGTCGCTCGGTGGCCATTCATCGGCAGTTCCGAAGCAAGCGGAGCGCTGGTGAAATCGAGTGCCGCGCGAGGATCCGATCCTCGATGGCAGGCATTTGGCATTCTGGCTGAGAATATAACCGTAGCTCGTGTAGGGGATTCTTACGTTCTGGAAGTCCAATTTCGGTCGCCTAGCGCCGAAATGGCGCAAAAAGTAGCCAGTAAGTATGCAGAAATCTATATCTCTGACCAAGTCGGAGCCAAAGACGAGTCGATTATCCGAGCTCGCGGCGCACTGGCGGAAGAGGTCGAGACGGTGCGGAAGCGATCGGTCGATGCCGAGCTCGCAATCCACAGGTTCCGAAAAGACAATACGCTTACCAAGGAAACGCTGGTTACCTTGCGCCAGCTCGAACTTGAGGCGTCCTCTCTCAAGTCGCAATATGAACAGGTCCTGCAGCAGTACCAAGCGAGCCTGCAGAACCTTTCGATGGCGTTGACGGAGGCGCGGACTATCTCGGAGGCACCAAACCCCAGCAGACCGAGTTCTCCGAACAGCAGTCTTACGTTGGCGTTCTGCGTCGTGCTCGCCGGCATGGTTGGCGCCGGTGTGGGCGGAATTCGGGAGTACCGGGAGCGCTTTTTCCGCACGACGGCTCAAGTGCGCGATGAACTAGGACTTCAGACGCTCGGAATGATCCCGTTGCTGGACGGGAAGCCAATTCGCCGAAACAATCACGATCGTGCGGCCGGAGAGCCGTCATTCATCGAGGTGGGGAACAGCGCTTTCAACTGGGTAGAGCAACATCCGCGCTCGGAATTCGCTGAAACGATGCGAACTGTGAAAGTCGCTGTTGACGTCGAGTTACCAAGGAAGAGCACCAAGGCGCTCGGCATCGTTTCTTGCCTCCCGGGAGAAGGGAAGTCTCTGGTCGCTGCTAATTTAGCGATGGTTCTTGCTATGCAGCGTTGTAAGACGTTGTTGATCGATGCCGATATCCACAATCCGGGCTTGTCCCCCATGTTAGCCAACGGCTGGGAACGAGGCCTGGCCAACTTGTTGGCTGGAGAACTCAATCCGAGAGATTTGCTGGCCCATCAGTCATTGCCATTGAGGTTCCTGCCCGGCGTGAACCAGAGCCAACAAAAGCTCGCAAACACCATGCAGCCTATCGAGAAAATGGGCGACTTTCTGCTCAAGGTCGGCCCTATGTTCAATTACGTCGTCGTTGATTTGCCCCCGTTGGCTCCAGTCGCGGACGTGAGGTCCTTTGTCCAGCACCTCGACGGCCTTGTTCTGGTTGTTGAATGGGGTGTGACCGCTCGTACATTCGTGCGCGAAATCCTCGACAACAACCCGATCCTGGCGGATAAATGCATCGGCGTTCTGCTCAACAAGGTCGATATGAAAAGAATCAAGCGGTACCAAAAGTTCGGCAGCGCCGAATTTTACAGTGAACGCTATAGTCAGTATTACCAGGCCTAGTTGTGGAGCAGGCATTGTTTTTGTCTTGAGCAGATAGCCCAAGGAGGCTTTGACGAACAAACTCCGTCCGGGCTTATCCGCGCGAGCCGCAGGATGGTGTTCGTCGGCAAGGACCGGCGATACTTCGTCGCTTCCTCCAGCCGGTGGGCTGCGCGCTGGCGTCGGACTGGGAGAAGGGCCAGGTCGAGAACCATGTCGGACAGGTGGGATGCCGAGCAGTCGGAATTCACGATCGGTCCGGCTATCCTGGTCGCCAGTGCTTTGCTGGTCATTACATTCCGCCACCCAACACCGCCGTGGCGCGGACACGCAAAGCATCCTGCGAATAGGCCTCCAGCATATCGTGTCGTGCCTGTATTCCGATCTCTCTGCGGAGCGTTTCATCGCCCGCGAGCAATAACACTTGGGTCACCGCCATCTCCGCTGAGGGCACAGTAAGCTTCAGCATATTCTCTCCATGCTTCCCGTAATCCCGAATACCGCCGACGTCGGTCGCGATCACCGGAAGCCCGACAAGCATCGCCTCCGCGACGACGATGCAGAACCCTTCCGTATCGGACAGATTGATGAACATGTCACGATCACAGGCCCGCTCGAACCAGCGTGCGACATATCCATGGAAATGCACGCGATCTCGAATGCCGAGCTCATCCGCCTTGCGCGAAAGCGCCTGCCGTTCCGGCCCGTCGCCGTAAAGATCGAGGCTTACCGAAACGCCGCGGTCTTGGAGCATTCGGATGGCCTCAATCAGGCGGTCAAAGTTCTTTCGCGCCATAAGGCGTCCGGCTGCAGCAAGGCGCAAGGGTGTGTGAAGCGCGTAGTCGCGCTTGTGGGAGGAAGCCTCATCGGCACGAAACAGAGGCACCACATGCGACCGGCGCCTGCGGGGCAGGAAGTATGCTTGCGTCTCCTGCAGCGTATTTTCGCAATCAGCCCAGATTTCGTCGACACGCCAGGACAGCGCCTTGAGCACAGGGCCATAAACGCCTTCGGCACGCCGGGAGCGGTAACGGGCGATGTGCTCGAATGAAACGCAGCGAAGCCGAGGAGCGAACATCGCAACTAGCCGTCCCAGGAGATTGGCCTGCTTGAGCGACAACACAACCATATCCGGCCGCCACTCCCGGATGAGGCGCAACATTACAAAGAACGTGCTCACGAAGATGCGCAAGGAAGGCACTTCGCTCTGCGACGTCAGGATAAGATTGTGCTCTCCGATATTTGCGGCGATTTCATCGGCAAGAGCCCCGCGACCACGGCAACAGGCTAGAATCTTCAGCTCGTGGCCGCTGAAAAATCCTGCTTGCAGCAAGGTCAGCAGCCCATGCTCGGCGCCACCGGGATCGAATCCGTTGATGAAGTAAAGAATTCGCATGTGATAGTGAAGCGCTCCGATTCTCTTGCCCTCGTATTTACTGTCGCAACTAACCGCCCGATCTTGTGTGGAATTCTCCTGCGCTTGTGGTGAGGGCTCAGTGGTGGGGTCTGGACACCTTTCGAGTTCTTACCCGCATTAAGAGCGACTTGGCGACCGCGGAGAGCTCTGATTTCGCCTCCGTTATGGTCCTGTGTCGCGGTACAGAATAATCGCTATGGAAAGATTCCAGGGCTGCCGCATGAGATGCTCGAACTCTCGCCATTCCGCCAGCATCATTAAGAGCCGTCAGCAAAGTCTTTGCGCAAGGCGCGGTAGAACAATAGCTTGGCTGCACGGCGCACCTGCGGATCCATGCCCCTCGGCAGGGCGCAAAGAAAAAAGTAAACGTACACCCGCCATGACAATGGATTGTGCCACATCGCGCGAATGAGCAAGCGCGCTCCGCGTTTCTTTTCGCCTTGAGCCACGCAATCATTGCCCGCCTTTGCGTACAGACGCGCGTTGCGCCGACGCGCGAGGTGCGTAAGCTCCGGCCGCCGCATGACCCATTCTCGCGTGACGCCTTCGCCTACCGGCAGAAGCGCGTCGAGTCTGCGGGTTATGTTCGAGCCATGGCGCCGTTTATAGACGAGTGCTCCGGCCACATGTTGAAATGTCCAACGCTCGGCTGCGCGCATACAAAACTCTGTATCCTCTCCAGCCCTGAACGCCTCGTTGAATACCCCGATATCTTCGACCATCTCCCGCCGCATAACCATACTGGAAGGAACAATCGGCCCATCAAGCAGAAAATATGTCGGCAGCGTATCGCGTTGGTCCGCGCGATAGCGGCGCACGGCGACGTGTAGAGCATCGGACAGATCCGGAGCGGAAAAATCGACAAAATCGCCATAGACAAGACCTGCCTTGCAGCCATTGCCCAAGACGGCTAATTGACGCTCAAGCTTGTCCTCGGCCCAGAAGTCATCGCCGTCGAGAATTGCAATAAGGTCGCCGGCAGCATGTCTGATGGCAAGATTCCTCGCCGATGAAAGCCCGATACCGGCCGTCGTCAGGACATGTATGCGCGGCTCCCTGCGACCCAGCGATGCAATCACTTCCGACGAGCCGTCCATCGAGCCATCATTGACAATGATGATCTCTTTGATGTGGCTCGACGCGGTCTGATTAATCACGCTTTCCACTGCCTGCACGATGAAGCGTTCTTCATTGTGGCATGTCATGATAACTGAAACACTCATCTCGTGTTTCCTGCCAAGGGGCTCCCGAGGAATCGGGGATGTCTCATGCTCCCGGGGTGGCTCCTCCGCGTCCTGCGCAATGATAGACAAAGCCCGTGCCGCGTCAATTCAGGCAGGAGCGAGACAAGACTCAGCGTGACGAAAGCTCGTGTGCCGGAGGCTTCTGTTCCAACGTAAAAGGCGCAGGGTACAAGAAGCACGAGGGGCAGAAGCCGTGCCTGGGCCGCTCCGATCAATCCGTGAGAAAGGGCCCAGCTTAGAGTACGGCTTAAGCGAAACCATGCAGCAATCCATATGAGAATATAGAGGCTGAGCCCAATGATGCCGTTCTCGGTGAGGATGCGTTGAAACTCGCCATGTATCCCCAGCCGCAACTCGCCAGGAAGTCCGCTGAAATCCGTATCGATAATATTCTTGAATTGGTTCGTACCCACGCCCATCAGTGGATGTTCGGAGATGAGTTGTCTGGACAGAGTGAAAGCAAACGCGCGCTGGACATTGCTCGGCGTGTCGCCAGGGGCATATTTCCCCGTCGCAACCAGATATTCGTATTGCCCCATGCTCAGCGGATCGAGAATGGTCTGCATTTGCTTCTCGACATAGGCGTTATCCATCGTGGTCGATAACATGAAAAGACCCACGAAGCCGGCGGCGATCGCCGGTACCATTGCAGCGAGCCGTCCGCGCATCAGAAGCGCAGCGGTCAGAAAGAGACAGATCAAAAACGCCTTGCGTTCCCCGGATAGCAGGAGCAGGGGAAGTATCCCTGCCCATGCAAACCAAAGGCCGCGCCGCTTGGCCCGTTTGGCGAAGAGGAGGAGCCCCGCGAGCGCAATTGGAAGGAAGGTGAATACGAGCTTTGGGTCGGCCAAGTGCTTCCAGCCGACCGAGTAGCCATGAGCCACATGCCAGGTGATCGTATAGGCGAGAATCAGCACCATGCCGAAAAGCAAGATGTTGACGGCCTTCTGCGTCTCGAGCCATCTAGCCTCCTGTGCGATGGCGAACGCAAAGGCGCCCACAGTGGACATCTGCAACAGCTCGCGCAGGCCGTTCTTCGCGTCTACGCTGAAGGCCGAGACCAAGTGCCAGCCGAAGAAGGGCAGGAGCAGCAGAAAACCGACTGAAAAAGCCAAATTTCGCCAACGCCCCGTCGCCAGGCCAATGATGAGCGCCAGCAATACGATCACCTCGAACGGACGCAGCAATACAAGACCCGTCCCGAGCCTGATTGGCAGGAAGAGGCTCAGTATCGCGAATGTGAGGAGATAACGCATCACAGCCCCCTCGCGGCGCGATATTCTTTTAGCATGTTCTCTTTCCCGGAAACAGAACTTGTTGGATGTATCAATGCCAGCCCGCGGAGAAACACTTCACCCTCCAGCCGACGACCCCATCGTTCCGCCCGCTGTGGCAATCGCATATCGAAGAGGTTTCCGCCTGTTGGGAAAGCTCATCCTCCTCGGCTGCGGGGAGGCTTACTGGTGGCAGAACTCATCAGCAGTCCGACGAGAGTGGTGACGCATCCCGACGGCGTGCGGTCGATGCGGGCTAGCCGACGGTCTCGCTCTCCGGTGTCCAGGCTTCTGGCTGGTTGAGCAACAGAGACCGCGCGAACATGGCAGCGAATTTTATGCCCGGTATCCCGCGAACTGAGCTCATAGCTTGTGCCGGTTTCGTCCACGATCGGAACGCCGTCGCGATACCAGAGACACTCTATTGCGACGCAATCACGTTCGATACGACAGTCAGCTCTTGGACTGGTGAAGCCTCGCCCGAGAAGACCGGCAATGCGCTGAATTTCGGCGGGACATCAAGGGGGATGGGTCCGCGCAGGACTCAGTGCACTCATTCAGTCCGCAGAAAGCCTTTGAGAAAAGCAAGGGACATATCCGTGGCGGTGGTTCCAATTTCACCTCAGATACGATCGCTCGTGCTCATCGCCCGGAAGCACATAAAAGCCTGAGAGTTTAGGGCCGGGCCCAAGCCCGGAAATGGAGAATATCCGATCGAGATCGGGGCGAAGCGGCAGGCGAGTCTCTGTCGAAGCACCCTGTAGTCAAACCCCTTGTGATCGAGATAGGCGCCGGACTTGCTCCGTGGGACCTGTTGCCAGAGAATTGCCGCACGGAATAGCTCCCGGGCGCTGTATCGCCATCGCGACTTGTTTATGAAAACGGCGTTGGGGTACTTGAGCAAGAGAATAGGCCCAACCATGATGGGCACGGAGATGATCAGAACTCCACCAGCCCGAAGAGAGCGCTCACAGAACGAGATGAACTCCTCTAATACGTTCTCGTCGACATGCTCGAGGGTTTCAAAGGCCAGCACCGCGTCTAGTACCTCATCAGGTATCTCTCCCAGGCTCCCTACCGGCGTGAACGATGGGGCTTTTGGCGCCACATAGGGATCATAGCCGTAAAGCGGTCCTGACCAGCCCCCGCCGGCCAGCGTGTTAAGAAAGTCGCCATTGTTGGATCCGTAGTCGAGGATAGCGCTGCTTGGAGAGAGATGTTGCTTCACAAGTCGGATACCCCTTTCATGCCGGCTTCTCTGCGCAAACCGTGCAGCCGGGTTGGGGCTATTCACCGTCAAGCGATCATAGGCGGACGGACTCATATGTTTCTCCCGGGGCGAAAAGGAACTAAGAGGAGACCCTGCCGCCTGTCCTTTTTGCTCGGGCAGATGATGCCATAGTCAAGCCGCGAAAGCTCATTTGCACGATTACCTCTCTACGACGTCCGCTTCGGCTGTCCAGGCTTCCGGCTGATCAAGCAAAGAGAGCGCACGCACTTGGCACCGGATCCTGTGCCCAGCATCCCTTGCATTGAGCTTGTATGTTGCAGCAGTTTCGCCGACGATGGGAACTCCGTCACGATACCAAAGGTACTCCAGATGCGACGCTGGCACATTCGGTTGTACGCTCAGCGTGCTTCCGATTGAGGCAGAGCCGGAAAGCTCTGGCAATCGCGCGAAGCCGGCAGGCACCTCCGCAAGGTCCGACTCCTTCTGGCGGACCCGAATATAGTCTATGGCCATGTCGTAAGTTTCGGATGGATCCGGCAAGACTCCGCCCCTGCCGGATCGAAAGCCCAAATCGACCATGATGTATTTTTGCGCGGCAAGCTCCAGTGTCGTCGGGCAACGTGCCACTTCATAGCCATCAATCACGAAGTATGTGTAATTATCTTCGATCTGGGCGTACCACGTATGAAACTCGCCGTCATATATGTCTATCGCGTTGGGGAAGCCGTTTGATTGGTCGATCGGGTAGCCGGCGATCTTCCTGCGCACGTCAGCGGCGGCGATTTGGGGATCGGGATAGGCAAGCGCCGGCTTATGCACATGCTGGCTGAT
This sequence comes from Mesorhizobium sp. WSM4837, assembly GCF_055811435.1. Lineage (NCBI taxonomy): Bacteria > Pseudomonadati > Pseudomonadota > Alphaproteobacteria > Hyphomicrobiales > Phyllobacteriaceae > Mesorhizobium > Mesorhizobium sp. WSM4837. Next base: position 220,238 of record NZ_JBVVQE010000001.1, on the reverse strand, counting down.
ATTGATCCACGTTCCGTCCTCCGCCCCATATTCCCAAAAGTCAGTTTCCAGACGATTCCGCGTCCGCCAAAACAGGTGCTCCTTGCCATAGGCCCAGAAGGCAGGAAAGAAGCCCGGGCGCGGCGCGGAAAGCTTGGGGAACTTGGCGCGGATCTCGAATATTCCTTTTCCCCACCACCGACCTTGGCCGTTGTTGTTGACCGAAGAAAACGCTCCGGTCCGCCAAACCTTGTTGTGGACGAGACGGAGCGACAGCGTGTGGCTCTCGGCATCGTGAATGTATGAAGACGGCGTCCCGGAAATCCGCTGTGCCTTCGCATCCCCGCCGATATTGGTGAGGTGCGTCGGCGCGAACCAGCCGCTGCTCTGTGCGCCTGTCAGATCGTCGACAATGGTGTTGGTCTCGAAATCGTCGAAGAACACCGTCGTATAGCCGCTGATATCGGGCGCCGCCTGACCGCGATGGGCTTGGTTCGTCCTTGTATCAACCGCGGCCCAACTTGCCCAAGCCTGCGAATCGAAGGCATAGCGCGCGGGATTGTCGCTGGCATCCACCGCCGAAGGCGGGCTCTTTCTATGGGGATGATCGTCGGGCAGGTCGGCTTGCCTGCCGGCGCGCCACATGGCCCAACCCACGAGCTTGTCGATCTGCGCATCATTGAGTTCGCTTTGCCCGATGATGACGCAATCGATCGCGACATCGGCCCTCATCGGCTTATTCACATCGCCCATGAAGCTCTGCGGTTTCATCAGGTTGGGTTTCAATGCATGAATCGCCTGGCCGGCCGTCTTGACCCCATTCACCACAGCCTGCATCACGAATCCGCGGCGGTACCCGACCATGACATTCCAGTCGTCAAAATCGGTCGAGTACTGCCCTTCCTCGCTCTTGAGCTTGCCGTCATGGAGCCGCGAAACGAATGTGCCGGCCGAGGGCTTGAAACAGACCTGGGGCTGGCGATGCACCGGGCCACCCTCCGCGCCATTGACGCAAAGAACGGAAACGTTATCCGCACCGGTGCTGTTCACCGAATGGCACCGGGCGATCACGAGCCACCACCGGTGGAGATAGGGGGCATCCTTATCGACTGGCCAGGTCAACGCCTGTTTCGTGCCCTTCTTGAAGAGGACGCCGCCGTTATTCGGAAGCTTTGTTGGGCGCAGGGAGGGCCCGGCTTGCACCGCAGCCACCGGCTTCACGCCGCCGGATTGCCACGAGGAGATTTCGCCTTCGGCCAGATCCTCCTGAAACCAGGATTTCACAATCATTTCCGGGAACAGACCAGGACGCCAGGAGTCAGCTTCCGGCAGCGAGCCTTGCGCCGGGCCGGCGGCCCGAGCATCCCATCCCGAGCGACCGGATGCGGTCAGCACAAGGGCGGCGCATGCGGCCCGTGCCAAATCCCGGCGAGAAATGCGGTTGGTCATTATCGTGTGCCTTACATATCTCACATCGCGCCAATATCCGCTGGTTTCGAGCTAAGGCTGCACAACGACGCCCGTTACCGATTATTGCGCTTCTCCTCGCAAAAAACAATTCGCCGCTTTAGTTTGGCTTTTCAATGACGCCCTGCGGCGCGCCGAAGGGCAACAGAATCCTTCGAAACGGAGTGGTCTGCGAGCATCGAGATACTATGGAACGAGCCGTTATCGTCATTCGTTCGGTCCAGGGGGCTCGAACATACGGGTCAACATGAACGCTGCCTCTCTCTCTCTCTCTCTCTCTCTCTCTCTCTCTCTCTCTCTCTCTCTCTCTCTCTACCGTAAGATGGCCGCAGACAAGTTCTGGCAATTCTGCTACAAGGCGCTTAGCTTGCTCCGAAGATCTATCCGCGCGCCGGAACCCACTTGGTCAGGTCGTCTCCCGCGAGTTCAATGTGATGAACTTCGCCCGTCCTAGTACCTCTTTTCAGAAATCGGATTTCCCATGCGTTTTCGTGTGGTACGAGTAGCGCTTGCAGTGCTGTCCGGCACGCGGCGATGACGCGGGCGCGCTCCTGACGATGGTCGACGACCAAAAACACGCGCGCTACGGGTACAGTGACGCGAGCCTTTACGACGCGAGGGTTAGGAAATACTATCGCCCAATACACTCAGACAGGTCAATAGCGCACCGAACCGCAATCCCTGGACCCCAGAATGGATCGAGCCATTGTCATAAATTCCTTCGGCCGCGGCGGGTCGAACATTCTGGCGAATATGATCGGCTCTTCGCCCGGCGTCCTCATGACCTTCGATGAGTTTTGGCAGTTCTACTACAACGGCGGCTGGAATCTTCCTCCAAAGGTCTATCGGCGTCTGGGAGTCCGGGCGGGCAAGCTTGCCTCCAGGTCAGTGTTCTACGCGAAGCGATTTCAGAAGCGTCTGGAAAGGAGCGTCCAAGCGTCGATCGCCGCTGACTACCAGCTGCGGAAGGAAAGGGGGCTCGATCTCGCGCTCGCGCGCCACGTCCTCTTCAAGGTGACTGAGTACGACATCTTCCTGAACTCTGAAATCGAGAAGCAGTTCGAAGAGACGATCTTCGTCGGGCTGGTGAGGAACGGCTACGGCCTTTGCGATTCATGGAACCGCCGAGGGGTGCCGGCCATGATGGCGGGACGAGTCTACGGCCACATTGCCGGCAAGATGCTTGAGGAACAGGCTGCCAGAGACAACTACTTGCTTGTCAGGTTCGAGGATATGGTTGCCCATCCTCTCCGTTTTCTGGATCGCCTGTACGGGCGCCTGGCGCTGCCGCGGCCCCGTGAGGACGCCTATATTCACAAGCCAAAGAGCTACGGGCCCGGTCAGGAGGCCGCCGCGTCTGCCAGTCGCACCATGCGCTTAGTGGACAAAAGCTATTGGGCGTCACTCCTGGCCGAGAACATTAATGCTGCTGCGATCGAGCGACTGACGAGCGAGGACCTGAAGGACTTCAACAGGTACGGCTCCGGTGTCATGGAGACCCTGTACGAGGTTCGGTGGAGCAGCCCGGGCCCCTGAATTCGCAGAGGGTGGAGCAAACGACGAGGCGAACGGTGCTAACGATGAGGGCCTGTGGCGACAGGCCCTCGCACACTGTAACTAGCGGATGGGGAATGCTCGCCGATGCGTCCGAATGAAGCCAAGCACGTTCAGACGATCTTGGCTTCGCTTCCGAGCGAAGCAATGAATCCCTGCCTGAATATCGGCTCCTCGACCGCCCACTTCCGGACGGTGGAACAGCCCCACGTCAATTTGGTTGAAGACATGCTGAAGCCGGCGCTGCAAGAGCAACTGGGGTCGCTCCATCCATCCGCGGTACTGCACCTACTACCGCAGGGCAAAGGGGCCGCAAGCGTGGCTACGTCTCGGGCGGATAGTGGGACTGGAACAGCATGAACATCCCGGTTATCATCCCGGTCCGGAACAGAGCGGCCGTTATTCTGCGCGCTAGAGGGCGCGCTTTCGCGAGGCCTGCCCGAAGGGCGCTTGGACCACCAGCCAGTTCACCGTATGCTATTGATCCTTGGAGTGTTGGTAGATGCATTCAAGATCCGATACGCTCTATACAGGTCCAAAAGGCGCGCAATATTTTGAGCAGCGGGGCAGTAGCCGAACCGATACCGTACAGAAATCTAGAGCAAGGCTTTTTGAGGATTTCAGCAGCCATACGGATGTCGTTCTGGATTTCGGCTGTGGGACAGGCAGTATCCTCTCGTGCTTGCCAGCGGTGAAGCGAATTGGCGTGGAGATCAACGAGACCGCTGCTAAGCAGGCGTCTGCACATTTGGACCTTGTTGTTGGCTCACTTGCGGATATCCCCTCCAGCACGATAGACAAAATTATCAGCTATCACGCTCTCGAGCATGTCGACAGCCCTTCGACGGTGCTCCGAGAAATGTTGCGCGTCCTAAAGCCCTCTGGCGAGATAAGGGTATTCGTACCGTGCGAGATGCCGATCATTGCTCCGCAGCATCGCTCATGGTCAAACAATCCCCACATGCATCTGCATTCGTGGACCCCGCTCACCTTGGGCAATCTGTTTACGGTGCTTGGCTTTGAGGTGACTGCGGCCCGCATGCTTTCGGGTTCTGAAGGTGGAAGGCTCGGTGCGCTCTTTCCGAAGGACTCGGCTCTTCGTAAAGCTGCGGCTTTCTTAAAGGCATGTCGGACGGGAAGGTTTCATACGGCGGTCACCGCGCGCGCTCCTGCTGATTTACAGCACGACAGTTAGAATCACCGTGAAGGGTGGCATTCGGTCGTAAGTCAGCGTGGAATCCAATTGAGCCATGCTGCTTTCTTGGACGTTACGGCTTGCAGGACTTCCACTCCGCATTTCCCGAACAGAAGCGAAGCTCTCAAATAGAGAGTAACGGCAGATAGCGTGCCTATCATAAAAGCGCCGATCGCCAGCACAAGATAGTACGGCGAGCCGGCGAACAGCATCCTGATCGCAGAACCGGCAGCGTAGATGACGGCAGAAAGACAATTGGCGGGATATGGACGAGCACGAAATCCACGAATGGCAATCCGGTCATGCGGCAGCTAATGAAGGAATAAAGGACGAAAGTCACTAGAATGGCACCCGACACCGCCGCCGCTGCCGCACTCACTCCGTAAGGCGCCGCTAAAAATACGAATGATGTGACAAGCGCCGCATGGAAAATCTGCATGGACGCGCTGCGGTAGCCACTGCCTGTGGCGAGCATAACGGCGCCGCATAATTTAAATGCGACCCGGAAATACATTGCCGCGGAAAATACTGCAATCGGAACCACTGCGTCCACCCATCTAGGGCCGGACATTGTCAGTACGATCTCCTTGGCGAAGCAGCACAGGAACGCGCTGGTTGGTAGAGTGAGGGCTGCGGTCAAGGCATAGCCCTTCAGCTGGGCGCTGCGCAGCCTGGCCTCGTCTGTCTGCACTTTTGACAGCAACGGGAAAACGACCGTTCTACTCAGGTTTCCGAATAGATTCGCCGGCATTGCGATTAGAGTGAACGCCCTCGTGTAGATGCCAAGCTCCGCGGTCCCGAGCAAACGCGCGACGATGATCTTGTCCATGTATTGGCCGCCGAAGGCCAAAACTCCAGCCAAGGAAAATCCCAGGCTCTGCGTGCGGATCTCGCGGTAGGACTGCAGGTCGAAGCGTGGCATGGCGAGATATTGTCGCGCGGTGATCAAGTAAATGCCAGAAAGAAAAATTGCCTCGGCCATGGCCGCGATCACCAGAGCCCAGTAGCTCAATCCGAGCTAGGCAAGCGGAATAGCCAAGCCGATTTCCCATGCGTTTTCGTGTGGTACGAGTAGCGCTTGCAGTGCTGTCCGGCACGCGGCGATGAAGCGGGCGCGCTCCTGACGATGGTCGACGACCAAAAACACGCGCGCTACGGGTACAGTGACGCGAGCCTTTACGACGCGAGGGTTAGGAAATACTATCGCCCAATACACTCAGACAGGTCAATAGCGCACCGAACCGCAATCCCTGGACCCCAGAATGGATCGAGCCATTGTCATAAATTCCTTCGGCCGCGGCGGGTCGAACATTCTGGCGAATATGATCGGCTCTTCGCCCGGCGTCCTCATGACCTTCGATGAGTTTTGGCAGTTCTACTACAACGGCGGCTGGAATCTTCCTCCAAAGGTCTATCGGCGTCTGGGAGTCCGGGCGGGCAAGCTTGCCTCCAGGTCAGTGTTCTACGCGAAGCGATTTCAGAAGCGTCTGGAAAGGAGCGTCCAAGCGTCGATCGCCGCTGACTACCAGCTGCGGAAGGAAAGGGGGCTCGATCTCGCGCTCGCGCGCCACGTCCTCTTCAAGGTGACTGAGTACGACATCTTCCTGAACTCTGAAATCGAGAAGCAGTTCGAAGAGACGATCTTCGTCGGGCTGGTGAGGAACGGCTACGGCCTTTGCGATTCATGGAACCGCCGAGGGGTGCCGGCCATGATGGCGGGACGAGTCTACGGCCACATTGCCGGCAAGATGCTTGAGGAACAGGCTGCCAGAGACAACTACTTGCTTGTCAGGTTCGAGGATATGGTTGCCCATCCTCTCCGTTTTCTGGATCGCCTGTACGGGCGCCTGGCGCTGCCGCGGCCCCGTGAGGACGCCTATATTCACAAGCCAAAGAGCTACGGGCCCGGTCAGGAGGCCGCCGCGTCTGCCAGTCGCACCATGCGCTTAGTGGACAAAAGCTATTGGGCGTCACTCCTGGCCGAGAACATTAATGCTGCTGCGATCGAGCGACTGACGAGCGAGGACCTGAAGGACTTCAACAGGTACGGCTCCGGTGTCATGGAGACCCTGTACGAGGTTCGGTGGAGCAGCCCGGGCCCCTGAATTCGCAGAGGGTGGAGCAAACGACGAGGCGAACGGTGCTAACGATGAGGGCCTGTGGCGACAGGCCCTCGCACACTGTAACTAGCGGATGGGGAATGCTCGCCGATGCGTCCGAATGAAGCCAAGCACGTTCAGACGATCTTGGCTTCGCTTCCGAGCGAAGCAATGAATCCCTGCCTGAATATCGGCTCCTCGACCGCCCACTTCCGGACGGTGGAACAGCCCCACGTCGACCTACTCGTGTTTCGGCCGCTTCGCGAGCGCGGGGTACGTATCCTCAATATCGATATGAAGGAAGAGGAGGGAGTGGACTTGGTTGGAGATGTACTGGATCTGGCCTTCCAGGAGCAACTGAGGGCGCTCCATCCCAGGCTCGTCATGTGCTGCAACCTGCTCGAGCATCTGTTTGATCCGGGCGCATTTGCCGATGTCTGCGCCAGTATCGTGGAGCCTGAGGGTCTCCTGCTGGTCACCGGCCCGTACAGCTACCCCTATCACCTCGACCCCATCGATACGCTCTACCGGCCAGCCCCCGACGAAATCCGTCGCCTCTTTCCTGATTTCACCTGCCTGCAAGAGGCCGTCGTTTCGGACAGCACCTATCTGGACGATCTTCTGAGCCAGCATACATTACCGGAGCTGATCCGGCTGCTTACCCGGCATGTTCTAAGTTTTCCGTATCTCCTTCTTGCTGACTTTGAGCGTTTCAAGGCTCGCTATCATAGATACTTCTGGCTCTTTCGACCCTATTCGTCGACCGTGGTCTTACTGCGTCGCCCTGCTTACGGTTGATTAGTAGATGATTGGTATCACCACGTAGAAGACCCCTTCAATCTTAGAGGACGAAGATCGATGTTGAATATATACAACGCGCTTGAATTCGGGATGACCACATCGGCAAAGTACTATGATAAGAAGAATTCCAACGGAAAAGCTTCTATCGCTCGCGCGACTCAGATCCGTGACAAACCAGAGCTGCAACTCGCCTACTTGCATTAAGATAAATATTGTTCTCATTACAGAGGCGACCTGAGCCAGACTGCGCGATCCCGATCCCGCGAACGAGGCTATTCGGAAAGACTGGTGCTAGTCACTGCGTGACTGCCTCAAAGGTGTTTTCTAACTTGGTTTTTCCTGTCAGACAGGATTGGAAACGACCGTGCGCAACGCCTTAAGTAGGCATGTGATCGGCGAGGAAACCTTGCAGGGGCTCGAGGTGATCCCGGCGCAGTACCGGGTGATGGTGACGCGCCGTCCCAAATATGCCTGCCGAGCCTGCGAGCAGGTGGTGGTGCAAATTCGCGCATCTCAGAGTCACATCGAGAAGCTGAGAGGAAGATCTTTGTATTCGCACGGTGACGGCGCCTTGTCATCGCCGAGCTGAGTTTAGAGAACGCAAAGTGAGCATGCTGGGCGGCTGGAGGTCGAGACTGGATGCCGTCGCCGTTGGTCGATTGGAGCGAAGCTGCGGATTGTATCGGAGAGCCCGCATCGCGTCGCTGATCGAAACCTGGAAATTGGAAGGCGGCGATCCACGAGCCTACCTCGCCGACGTACTCACCAAGTTCGTCAACCTCTGGCCACCTCGCGTCTCGACAATAAACTCGCGGGCTGACACCAGCTCTGATCCAACTTCAAGACGCCGGCGCCGAGGCAAAAGAGCGCTTACTCAGGTCTTCTCGCCGATCACCTGCATAGGTGCCCGACAACAGGTGGACACGCGCCCAACCTATGCAAGCGCAAACAACGGTGCGTACGCCACTTCTATCCTTCTCAGCTGTTGGGAAATTGCGTTTGCACCAGCCGATGAAATCGAAGATCGCTCCTCCGATAGGCACCGTGCTAGCTTGGCAAGGACCCGATCAGACCAACCAGCCTGCTGCAATCTTTCAGTTTCGAGCGGATAATCCAATTGGCGAAAGATCGCTGATAGTTTGAAGACCGACGGTTCGATGCTAACGACCGGGACACCCTCGCAAAGCGCCAAAATCGAAGCATGCAGGCGGCTGCTGATGACGGCATCGCATTTTCGGTATATGGACCGAAGCTGCTGATATCGAGGCTGGTAGTTGATGACCGTGGATTTATCGATCATCCGACTCAAGCGTCTGGCGAAAGCCAAATCGCGATGGATTGCATTCGACACAAGAACGATGGGACGCCCGACCTTATTCAGACCTTCTGCCAGACGCGCCCATTCATCCACGCCCTGCATAGCCCCCAAGCCATTAACTGCAAGCCCGATCGCCCCGCGGGGTATGGCGCTTGCAGCCTCCGGCACCGATATCTGTGAGGCCAGAAACACCATATCTGGTGCCTCATGAATAATCGAATTGCGCACGCCAAGATCTATCGCAACTTCAACCGATTTTGCGTCGCGCACGCTCAAATAGCACAGGTTCTTGTATACATGAGCAATCAAGGCACCGAGAGCATTGTTCCCGATCTCGAGGCTGTGGTTGATTGCGACAGTCTTCTTTCCGCTTAACTGAGCGATTCGAAGCAACAGAAGCAACCGCATCACCTGATGAGGATCGCCGGTTGGACAAATTTCCCCTGCGGGATTCCAAACGACTAAATCGGAAGTACAACAAGCTGTCACAGCGGTTACAGGAACTGATCTCTCGATTAGTCGCATGCCGGCCAATTTCCTACGCAATGCCAGCTTATGCTTTACTCTTCGGAAGGGACCACGACGCTCCTTTCCCGTCTCGTCAAGCTTGACCAAATCTAACTCAGCTTTCGCTGGCAAAGGCGCGTCCTCCCTGCGAAATCGCAATGTCAGCGCGTGAGCTAGTGCGTCAAACTCCTTGATCGAACCTCCACCGATGCCCCTCAGATCAAATTGTTCGAAAAAGCGTGGGTAACGATCAATAGCTCGAACATCCGCAGCAGGAAAACGGGATGTTACGTACCGTATGAACTCTGTAGAGAGTCCCTCATTGCCCGCATTTTGCGTATGAAGACGAGTTATAAGAAGAACACGAGGTCTCATATTAGTCCCGATCACATGTAATGACGAGCCAACTGGCGAAAAGCAAACCTTAGCGACGGCAGCGTTCGAACTCCTTCTACATCAAACCACACCAAAGTTTTCTCTGGCAAGAAGTAGAGTAGCGCGAGCACTGAGTTCACAACAGCAAGAGCGCTGATTGCGACAATGACAATGCTCGACTGCCCAACAAGCATAGCCTTTGTACCTACGCCGATGGCAACAACCACCAAGGCGAGAGACATTGGCATAACGTGAGTCCTAAGAATAGCACCGATACTCATTTCCATAACTCTGGAGACGAGTCGGACGGTGATCACAAAAGCAGCGCCGAAAGCCAGTAGCACCACCGTGCAAATGCTGGCGAGGCCATGATCGGAAGTCGTCAGGATGCCGAGTGCGAGTATAGCAACGACAGCGCAGTTATTCTTGATGATGCGATAGGGCTGCCCCAGCGCCTGAAGGACTGCGTAACTAACCCTGTTACCAAGCCGAAAATATAGGCTGGTCGCAAGAAGGGCAAAGGGCAAGACGGCCTCGTCCCATCGTGGACCAAGCATAATGTCGACAAGCTCTTGCGCGAAAACGATAGAAAATGCACTGGTCGGGATGGTGGCCAGTGCCGTTAAAGATAGGCCCTTCAAGTATCCGCTGCGCAGGCGTTCTCGGTCATTCTGAAGCTGAGCCATGGCAGGAAATGCAACAATTCGGACGATGCCGTTGAAGAGATGCCCTGCATTCTCGCTGAGGAAAGCCGCGCGCGTGAAAAGACCGAGCGCCTCGGCGCCCATGAGCCGTGCGATAAGAAACTTGGGGGTATTGTTCACCAGGTATCCGAAGGGCTGCGTGAGCGAGAACCCAAGGCTCATCGGCCACAATTCGCGAAACGCTCGAGCTGAAAAGCCGGGCAGCACGAGAAGCTTGCGAGCAGCAACTCCGAAGGCAAGCGCACCAACAGACACTTCTGCAATCTGCATGGCGACGAGCGACCAATAGCCGAATCCGGCGAACGCCATGGGAACAGCAACGACGAAGACCGCTACGGAGAAGCTGAAGAGCGGGCGGAGAGAAACCGCCCTTATCCTCATGTTGCGCACAAGGAGCGCCTCGCAGATCAAGTTGAAGGCACCCAGCGGAGTCGTGAATGCGAGCAGTTTCACGACATCGGTTAGAGCTTCGATACGCATCAACGCTGCGACAAACGGCGCTGCGAGCCACAAGGCGGCACCGATCACGCAAGATAGAGTAAGAGAGACACCGAGCGCAGTTGCTATGTGATCTCGCTCGACGACCTTGCGCTGGATGAGCGCCTGGGCCAGGCCCAAACCATAGAGCATCGCCGCAAGCTCCACGGCGATGACTGCGCCGCCGACGACGCCGTAATCCCGCGGCGAAAGCAGCCGCGCCAATATCGCAACCGAAATGAATTTCAGTCCCAGGCGCGCGATCGAGGTTACGCCGGACCAAGCAGCGCCCTTCAGCATGCGCTCTGTCAGTTTGCGCGGTTTAGTTGTCGAGTTGCTGTCCTCAGTGTTTGCCATGCACGATGCGCCGTTTGGGTCACCGGTAGCGTCTCCGCCGTCGTTTGCTGATTCAGCCATGAACATAATCCTGTTGGCGCCATCGATGACCCCGCCATTCCAGCTTGATGAAGGTTGTCGCCAATACATCCCCCTTCCGTACGAAGAGCCTCTGCTTGACTGCATTTCTGCCGGGAACCGCCTCGACCAGCTCGCCACCGGCAACATTCAAGCGACGCCGCACTAGGACGGAGTAAACCGCCCTTTCTGCTTTCCGTCCACTGGCCAAATATGAGCGTCTGTGCATTAGATCCTCGCCTGGCAAAAGCAGCTACCAGACGAATCTCCTCTTTGTACCGAGCATGTTGCTCTCAGACGTCACATGCTGCCGCATGAGAGTGGAGTATAGCTCCATTTGGAGCAGGGCGACGCTCTCCATGCTGAACCGCGCGGCGATTGTCTGTACTGCGTGCTGCGCCATCTCATAGCGCTCGGCTTCCGATAGGCCGAGCGCGCGACGAAGAAGCCCGGAAAACTCGGCATGCGAGCGGGCCAGAAAGCCGCCGCGCTCATGTTCCACAATGTCGGACGCACCGCTGACATCGGTGATGATTGGGACCACGCCGCAGCTCATGGCCTCGAGCAGGGCGTTTGACATGCCTTCCGACGCCGAGGTGGAAAGATAGAAATCAGCCTCCCACAGAAAGGGAAACACATCTTCGACCGCCCCGGCGAATGTGACCTTGCCGGAAAGGCCCAACCGGGCCGCCTGTTCCTCGAGAGGGACCCGGCACTGGCCATCGCCCAGGATGGTGAGTTGCGCCTTTGCGTCGGCGGGAAGTGCCGCGAACGCATCGATCATGTGCTCGACGCATTTTTCCGGATCGAGACGGCCAAGGCAGATAAAGCGTCGGCTGCCATCGGCGCTCGGCTCGCGGCGCGGCTTGCGGGGCAGATCGATCCCATTCGGAATCATATGAATGCGATCCGCGCCGATGCCATGTCTCTTCAGATCACCAGCGATTTGGCGGCTATTGGCGATGAAGGCCGTGACGTGACGTTTAATCAAGGCGGACGCCCAGCGACCGATGATCTTCTTTTCGCGCACAACGTCGAGATCGAAACACCGTCCGCCCCGGGCCAATTTTGCGAGAACCGGTTTGCGTAGGAGGGCTCCTGCCAATGCCGCCGGAACAGCGTGAAGTCGGGCATGGATGATATGTACGACATCGAATTCGTCGCGACGGCGCAGCATCCAGATCAAAACCTGGACACACCACGACAGGAACGACAGCATATGCCGCCCGCCCAAATACGGAGCCGCGCGCAAACGAAGGCGATGGATAGGCACCCCGTCGATGGCGGACCGTTTCGGGGTCGAGTGCGACAGTCTGGGTGCCAGAATGGTTGCGGAAACGCCGCTTTCAACCAGCGCCCGAGCAAATCGCCGCGCCTGTTGTTCGCCGCCGCCATATGACTCAGGAAAATAGGTTGGGAGCACGAGCAGAACACGTATGCTGGGAAGAGCTTCGGCTCGCGGGGTCTTCGTCGGATAAGCGGAGGCAACTTCTGCTTCAATCATATCAATCCGCCGGATAGCGTTCCTGGAGCCAGGGCGGCCACCAAGATTACAACCCCGTCCCATGTGCAAAAAAGAAGATGCCTCTTTGGCATCTCACTGCCTTTCAGCGCATCGATCCCCTTGTCGTCCAGATCGACGCACTCCACCTCATCCCCGAAATCGGCAAAGTTTGCACCGCTAACCAATCCGGCAAGCTGCCCGATCACCGTCAAACGCATAGGCAGCACCCGTTCATCGCGGAAGCGCCACATTTCGGATAGGACGTGTTGTTGATACTCCCGTGCTTGCCCGATGCTGGTCAAGAGCCTCGCGGTAAATGGCATCGGTCCGCTTGCCCATCAGCTTGACGTCCCAGTTCGAAAGATCCGTCGCCGCGGCGGCACCTTGGGCGAGGCAGGCCAGTCTTGCACGATCCTCCAGGAGGGCGGCAATGGCGTCGGCCATCGCTGCCAAATCATCCGCGGGTGTAATCACACCGTTGATACCAGGGCGGAGCACTTCGCGAAGACCTGGCAGATCGGAAGCGACGCAAGGCTTGCCACCGGCGAGATATTGCATGACCACGCGGGGCAATCCCTCCCGCATGGAACAGAGCAGGCAGAGGTCCGCAAGCGCGATCAGCCGCTCGGGGTCGTCCCGATAACCGGTAAAGACCACTTGTCGCTCGAGCCCAAGCTGCTTGGCCCGCGATTCCACGGTCGAGCGAAGCGGCCCGTCGCCCGCGAGCACAAGCACCGCGTCGGGTAACCGGACGGCGACTTTGTTGAAAGCGTCCAGAAATTCCGTGTGTCGCTTGCGTGGTTCGAAAGCCGCGATCATCAAGAGCACGGACGGGCGCGGCGCGTCCGGGGTCAAGCGCAACAAATCGCGCCAACCGTCGGGCGGACCGGCGTTGCGAAAACGATCGAGATCGAATCCGGAATGGACGACATAATGTTTGTCTGGATGTCCCACTCCCGCGCTCAAGCATAAGTCGCGGATGCCCTCGCTCACACTGATGAACGCACTGGTGACTGGCGCTGCCAGCTTTTCCAAGGCGAGATAAGTAAACCGCTCGGCGACGCCGACATTGACAAAAGGCACGATATGCACGCCATGAACGATCGCTGGCACTCCCGCCGCCCATGCGGCGAGCCGCCCGAGAATGCCTGCCTTGCTGGTGTGCGTATGCACGATGTCGGCATTCAAGGCGCGGAATCTCCGGGTGAGCGCCAACAATGCCCGCATGTCGGAGACAGGCGAAATGGAGCGAGTCAGGCCCGGGACGCCAATGAGTTCCACCCGCGGGTCCACTTTAGCTATGATTTCCGGCAGGACCGTCTCGCCATGTAGCAGGGCAACATCATGCCCCCCTTGCGCGGCCCAATTGCAGGAATGGACAGTATTCTCATCAGCACCGCCATTGATGAGACGGGTGATGACATGAGCGATACGCAGTCGACGCCCCACGTCAATCTTGCCTTCCGCATCCTGTACTTTCATATCGCCGCACCGATCGCGCTGAATTTATCCGTTGGGTGCGTTCCCACGCCCAGCCGCGCTTTTGGTCCATGTGTCCCGATATCGGTGCTACTGCATTGGAGTGACATGCCACGCCCCCGGTGGGTGCATGCCGTATGGAGATGAACCCCGAATCCTAAGTGTCCTTCTTGGGCCATGGCACTTGCAGTCCGTAAGGAGGGTCATTCCAACGGCTTCCAGTCGATCAGATCTAACTTGTTGGATTTAAACGTCCCAGAGAACTGCCGCTGTTACCCCGGGCACAGCGGAGTGATTATTTTGTGGTATACCTTGTACCAATACTTCTGCCTTATCGCGTTTTAACGAAATCGGATCGGAACCGGACTCGTTCAAAAAGTAGTGGAGGCAACGCTTTAAGGGACAACGCAGATAGAGCGTCGGCTGCCATCGGCGTTCGGCTCGCGGCGCGGATTGCGGGGCAGATCGATCCCATTCGGAATCGGCTTCCAATCGGTCAGATTTAGCTTGTTGGATTTAAGCGTCTTAGAGACGGGTCGCTGTTACCCCGGGCACAGCGCAGCGATTTTTCTCTGATACACTTATGTACTTCTGCGTTTGCGCGGAACCGGACTCGTTCAAAGAAGTCAAGGCAACGCTCCAAGGACCGGGCGCTTTACCCGTCAGGGATGGGAGCCATGGGAGGGGGACCAGCAGCTTGCGGATCTTTCGCGTGCCCCAAAGCTACTTCTTGTCGATGTCCGCCGGCAGCTGGTTGAGGCGCGCGAGCGTGCATTCGATCAAGACATTGTCTCTTCCCTGGTCGGCGGATCCTACGGGGACTGAGTCGAGAAGCATCCTGGCTTGGTTCGCCATAGCCGGCGAGTTGGCCCTCTTCATAGCGCTGGTCTATCTCCTCAGGCTCGAGACTACTGCGCTTGTCCGCGTCCTGCTCGTTGCCCTCGCCGGCTGGTGCGTGCACTACTTCCTGCCACAGCGTTACCGGCTGCCGTTTTTCGTGCTGCTCTCGTTCGCGGCTATCGCCGCAGTTTTCGCGAACCTTGGGCCTAACTGGCACCACTGGAGATTTGAGGGCCTCATCGATGCCGCCTGGATCGTCGCCATTGGGCTCGTACTGATCGGAATCGTCCACCTACCGATCGCTTTTGGATGGAGAGTGCTGGCGCTGGTTGGCGCCGGCTGCGGGCTCGCCGCCGCACGAATGGACTGGATTGCGACCCCGTGGACGCGCGCCGTCTGGCCCGTGCTCGCTTCCATGTTCATGTTCCGTCTCATTGTCTATGCGTACGAAATGCGGCGTGACCAGAGGATGGCGACGGTTTCGGAACGTCTCGCGTATTTTTTCATGTTGCCGAACGTGTGCTTCCCGCTCTTTCCGGTCGTAGATTTTAGAACTTTCCGTAGCAGCTACTACAATGCTGACCGGCATTATATCTATCAAACAGGTGTTCAGTGGATGTTTCGCGGCGCTATCCACTTAATATGCTACCGTATCGTGTACCAGCGGTTTGTGATCGATGCTGTGGACGTACACGATCAGATTGAGCTCCTGCAATTTATCATATGGCCATTTTTACTTTATCTGAAGGTTTCAGGAACTTTTCACATAATCACCGGGATTTTGCATTTATTTGGATTCAACCTTCCAGAAACCCACAATCTGTACTTTCTTTCCTCAAGTTTCACAGATTTCTGGCGTCGAATAAATATATACTGGAAGGACTTCATAATGAAAATTGTATACTATCCATTGTATTTTCGTTTTCGACGCTGGGGAGAGAGCGTAGCGCTGGTCAGCGCGACCCTCCTGGCGTTCCTCGCGACTTGGCTGCTGCACAACTATCAGTGGTTCTGGTTACGTGGCACCTGGGTATTCACCTGGAACGACTTCCTCTTCTGGATGATCCTGGCCGTACTTGTGACGATCAACGCCCACTATGAAATGCGGCACGGTCGCACGCGGCGCCTGCGTGGCGGGGCACTAAGCTGGAACGGTGCGCTGCAAACTGCTGGCCGGACCATCGGCGTGTTCGTCGTCATCTCGCTCCTTTGGTCGTTTTGGAGCGCGAGCTCGGTCCCGCAATGGTTCTCGGTCTTCGAAACCGTGGGTGTGGAAGGCCCTGGCAAAACAACGCCCGCCCTCGTGCTGCTCACGGTAGCAGCTATCATTGGCATTCCTGCCCTTGCGCTCGCGCGCGGCGCCGCCGACCGCCAATACAGTTTTCGGCGGTCGGTTGCGTCGGTCGGTGTCTGCGGGTTGATCGCGCTTTGCATCTCGCTCCCCGGGTTTCGCGATCGCCTCGGCGAGACTGTGAGTACCGCAATGGCCGACATTAGAGCGCCGAACCTCAATAGCCGCGACAACGAGAACCTGGAGCGCGGCTACTACGAGAACCTCGTCAATGTCAGCGCATTTAACCCAGAACTGTGGATTGTCTACGGCCAACGACGAGACGAGGGATGGGGCAATTTACACAAGACGCCGCTGAGTGAGTTTACGGGTGCGCTTCCCACGATCTATCTGCGCCCACTCTCCCAAGCAGACTACAAGGGAAAGCGGGTCCATATCAACCGCTGGGGCATGCGAGATCAGGACTACGAAAAGATTCCTGCTCCCGGCACCCTACGAATTGCAACCGTCGGCTCTTCGCACGTCTTCGGCGAGGGCGTCGCGGATGAAGAGATTTTCGAGGGCCTGTTGGAGCGGCGGCTGAATGAGCAGGCGGCCGACAGCGGGTATCGAGATTACGAGGTGCTGAACTTCGCCGTCGGGGGCTATGTTCCCCTGGACGTTCTGGCCATCACCGAGGATCGGGTGCTCGCATTCAAACCAAAGTACATTTTTTACTTCGAGCACACCGCGCTTATTCCACGAATGCTAAAGCGTCTTGCGACAGCAATCCAGAATGGCTCCGCATATCGCTACGACTTCGTGAGCGACATTGTACGCGAGAGCGGGATCGCTCCCAGCGCCGACCGCGAGGTGCTTCAAAGAAAGCTCACCCCCTACGGAGAGAGACTTCTGCGTGCAATCTATTCTCGAATCGTGGAAGCTGCAAAGCGAGAAGGTGTCGGGGTCTTTTGGATCTATCTACCCAGACCAGACGAGAGGACCAGTCCCGAGCTGGAGAGGCGCCTCGCTGCCGAGGCTGGATTCAACGTTCTCGATCTTTCCAACGTGTATGACGGGCACGACTGGCGGACCCTTCTTGTAGCACCTTGGGACGATCACCCAAACGCCGCCGGCCATCGGCTCATCGCCGACAAGCTTTACGAGGTGCTGCAGCAACACCGGGACCTAATTCCCCTGAACCTTGCGGTTGCTCCGCACAAGGAGGAACAATGAACGCGATCCAGATCAGGACGATGGCCAGGGATTTCATATTGAAGGAATTCCTGCCTGGTGAAATGCCGGAGAATCTGACGGATTCAACGGAGCTGATAACTGGCGGCATTCTCGACTCGCTGGCGACGCTCAAGCTCGTTGCCTACCTGGAAAAGTCCTGCGGCATCGAAATCGCCCCCGACGAACTCGTGCCGGAGAACCTGAACTCCATCGCCCATATTGCCAATTTCGTGCAATCGAAGCAGGCGTGCACGTAGAGCCCGTCATGCCGGTCGCTATCTTGCACGAGTATCTGGAACAGAGCGCGAGGCGGTATCCCCAGACGTGCGCCGCTGTCGAGGCGAGCTCTGGGCGGCAGATCACCTACGGCGAGCTCGACGCGCTGTCGGACCAAGTCCGCGACCATCTGCGTCGGATCGGCGTCCGGCCGGGGGACCGCGTCGGCATTTGCCTTCCAAAATCGATCGCCTCGCTCGCTGTTCTGTTCGGCATCTTAAAGGTGGGCGCGGCCTATGTGCCCGTCGACTCTCTGGCACCGCCTGCCCGTAACGCGTTCATATTTACCGACTGCGGCGTGCGCGCGATTTTCGTGGAGGCTTCCCGAGCCGAAACTTTGCACTGTGAGTTGGCGCGCTTGGCTGCGGAACCTTGTCTCTTATCGCTCGACTGGTCCGACGGTCCCTCGCCGCTCGCGACGTACCTGGCTCGCGTAGAGGCCGGCGGCCTGGCGGTGGAGGACGAATCGGCGCGGCCGGGGCCGGACAACCTCGCTTACGTGCTTTACACTTCGGGCTCGACCGGCCAGCCGAAGGGCGTGATGCTGACGCATCGTAATGGCTCGAGCTACGTGGATTGGTGCTCCGAGATCCTCGCCCCTGACGAGAATGACCGCTTCTCCTCCCATGCGCCTTTCCACTTCGACCTGTCTATCCTCGACATCTTCGTACCGCTAAAGCACGGCGCGACCGTATTCCTCATCGGTGAGGAGCTCGGCAAGAATCCGGCCCGGATGGCGTCGGTTATCGCCGAGCGGCGGTTGACCGTCTGGTATTCCACGCCCTCCGTACTCACGCTTCTGGTCGAGCACGGCGGCCTTGATGCTCGCGACGACCACGCTCTTCGGTTCATTCTATTTGCCGGCGAAGTTTTTCCGGTCAAGCATCTGCGCAGGCTGAAGGCTGTGGTCCCACGCGCACGCTACCTGAATCTTTATGGCCCAACCGAAACCAACGTCTGTACCTACTACGAAATCCCGCAGACGATCGCCGAAGACCGCTCGGCGCCGTTTCCGATCGGGCGCGCCTGCTCGCATGTTAAGGCACGCGTGATCGATGCGAATGGTCGCAACGTGCCGCGAGGCCAGGAAGGCGAGCTCGCAATCAGCGGTGCTCCCGTGATGCTGGGCTATTGGAACATGCCTGAGCGAACAAGCGCCGCTTTTCATGTCGATTCAAGCGGTCGCTGGTACCGTACCGGCGATGTAGTGATCGAAGGCGATGGCGGAGTCTACACCTTCCGCGGTCGACGCGACCGGATGGTGAAGAGACGGGGATATCGGATCGAACTCGGCGAGATCGAGACGGCGCTCTATCGCCATCCAGCGATCTCCGAGGTGGCGGCGATCGCTCGCTCGGAGGAGTCGGGCGTCTCCATAAAGGTGTTCTATGCCTCGCGCGACAGCCATGCGCTGTCGCTCATCGAGCTGAAACGGTTCTGCGCCCACAACTTGCCGGCCTACATGGCCCCGGACTGGTTCTCGCATCAGAAGTTACTTCCGAAGACATCGACAGATAAAATCGACTACCAGCATCTGATGAGGATGGAGTAGTGGATTTCGCGCTGAACGAGGAGCAGCGTATCCTGCGTGGCCAGATCCTTCGCTTCGCGCAAGATAAGCTCAATAAAGATGTCAGGCAGCGCGACCGAGACCAAGTATTCCAGCGCGAGTTGTGGGGGGCTTGCGCGCAGATGGGCCTGACCGGCCTGCCAGTCCCGCAGGCCTATGGGGGACCCGGTCTCGATTCCCTGTCCACGGCCATGGCAATCGATGCGCTTGGCTACGGCTGCGAGGATTCCGGCTTGGTCTTCTCGATCTGCGCCCACCTTCTGGCCTGCGTGGTGCCGATTTGGAAGTTCGGCACTGACGAGCAGAAGAATCGATATCTTCCGGGGCTCTGTGATGGCACTTTGATCGCAGCCAATGCGATGAGCGAACCGGAGTCGGGCTCCGATGCATTTGCGATGCAAACCCGGGCGGAGCCTCATGGCGACGGCTTTCTAATCAACGGCACGAAGACCTTCGTGAGCAACGGGCCGGTGGCAGATGTTGCCGTCGTCTTTGCTGTCACTGACCGCGCCAAGGGGTATTTCGGCGGCATCACGAGCTTCCTCGTGGACCGCGCGCTGCCCGGCTATCTGGTCGCGCAAAAGTTCGAAAAAATGGGACTGCGGACGTCTCCGATCGGGGAGCTTGTCTTCGAGGACGTATTTGTTTCGAAGGACGCTGTTCTCGGTGGAGTGGGCGGCGGCTCCAGGCTGTTTGCTCATAGCATGGACTGGGAGCGGGCGTGCCTATTCGCCAGTCATATAGGCACCATGGAGCGGCTTCTGGAAAAGGCAGTGGCCTATACGCGCACCAGACGTCAGTCCGGCCAGGCCATCTCCAAGCACCAGGCGGTCGCCCATAAGATTGCCGACATGAAGATGCAGGTGGAGGCGGCCCGACTGCTCGTCTACAAGGCGGCGTGGGGCCTTGAGCGCTCCGAGTCCGTATCCCTCGACGCCGCCGTTTCGAAGCTCTTTGTGAGCGAATCGCTAGTCCGCACTACGCTCGATGTCGTCCAGGTCTTCGGCGGCTATGGTTTCTTGAGCGAATTCGACGTCGAACGTGCCGTGCGTGATGCCATCGGCAGCAAACTCTATTCCGGAACTTCGGAGATACAGCGCAACATTATTGCTGGCTGGCTGGGGCTTTGATGACGGCTGTGGTAAGAACCTGTCCGGTGAAGGGCGGTGTGTGCCGGAGCGGAGGTCCTACTAGCGCTGCCACGCGCCTCCATGAATACACGGGATCATTATGAAAAGATCGTGCGCCATACGGATTCGGTACCGAGTTCCCATTCCGCGTTCTCCCTGTACCCTTTTGGCCTGTGCCCGGCCGGGAGCTTTTTTGCTGTGCTGGCGCTTCTTGCTGCGGTCTGGCTGCGGCCGCATGTCGTCGGTACACGCTCGGCTACTGTAGCGCTTGTTTCTGCCGGACTTTTCGGGTTCACGACCGTTTTTGAGCTTCACGACCCGATTGGCAGTTTGAGCAGACGTCAGCGTCAGCGCCTTGCCAAACTGATAGGCCTAGAGGCATTCCGTATGCTGGTCGTCACGTCGCAACGTCTGCGAGACGACAGCATCCGCCACTTACATGCGGGAAAATTTCTCATCGCGCCCAATGGCGCGGATCCTGTTCCGCCGAATGGCGAGCCATGCAGCCTCAGCGGCACGTTCAAGGTTGGTTATGTCGGACACCTGTATAAGGGAAAAGGCATGGAGATCATAAGCGCTATTGCGCCTCGATGCGGCTGGGCGACATTTCACATCGTCGGGGGAACTCCAGGCGATATAGAGTATTGGACAGCGAAGCTGGCCAAATGCCCGAACACCGTGTTTCACGGCTACGTTCCTCACGCCGCGACATATGCCTACTTGGCCGAAATGGACGTTGTCCTCGCGCCCTATCTTAGAGATGTAGAGGGCCAGGGCGGCGGTCGAAATATCGCTGAGGGAATGTCGCCGCTCAAGCTCTTCGAATATATGGCGCATGGCAAACCCATAGTGTCCTCCGACCTGTCAGTTATACGAGAAGTTTTGAGGGATAGCGTCAACAGCGTTCTGGTGTCGCCAGACAACCCGTCCGACTGGGTCAAAGCCCTTCAGCGCCTGCGCGAAAACAAGGCACTTCGGGACCAGATTGGTCAGCAGGCGAAGGCAGACTTTCTGGCCAGGTACAGCCGCATCGCACGAGCAACCAACATTCTAGAGGAAATCAAGAGCCGGATGCCGTCGAGCGGAAGCTCATAGGACTGCACAATTTCTCGTGTTGAAGGCGGCTGCGCCCCCAAGCAAGCCTGCTTTCCGTCCGCCGCAATGAGCCCGTGGTCCGTCCTTGAACCGTTGAATGGCAAGATCCGACTGCCCCAGGCTTTTTGCTGAGGTTCCGTCATGTGTTGCTCCGACCATCTCCCTGCGTCGCGTTGATTTTCGCATTGAGCTAAATTTAGCCTGCGAGATGCGCCACTGTCCGGCGACTGAACGGGCGCGAACCCGATTGTGAGGCTCGATGTACTCGCTGGCGGCGGGATCGCCCGAAGCATCAGAATCAAAATTATCCGGTCAATCGGTCGGAAGATGGAATACATATATCCATTAGCTTCCTGAGAAGCTGCTATATACATCAATAGACATCACGATCCGAAAAGATCAGTAGAGCAGTTTTCCAAATTATCTTAGTGTCGAGAAGCATGCTCCAGGATTTTATATACCAGAGGTCATGCTCAATGCGTTTTTCCATCCTCCAGAGTTCCTTCGTTTCCCCTCGAAAGCCATTGATCTGAGCCCACCCTGTCAAACCGGGTTTAACATGATGGCGATAAGCATAGCTCGCAATGGTCAAAGTATAGGTGTCGTCATGAGCGACGGCGTGAGGTCGGGGCCCAACCAGGGACATCTCCCCCCGAAGCACGTTGAACAATTGCGGCAGCTCGTCGATGTTTGACCGGCGCAATATTCGGCCAAGTCGGGTAACCCGCGCATCATTACGCTGAGCCTGGCGAATTTGTGTGCCGTTCTCTTGCACCGTCATCGATCGGAATTTGTAAATATTGAACGGCTTACCACCAAAACCTCGTCGCATCTGCCGGAACAGCACAGGGCGACCGTTCTCGAGCGCTATGGCACATCCGACCAGGGCCATCAACGGACACAGGAACAGCAGTAGCAGGGATGCAACAGCAATATCGAACAGCCGCTTGAGCAGGCGTTCGGTAGGCCTCAACGGCACACGCTGGACTTCGAAGGCTCGCTGCCAGCCGGTGTGCAGCGGGCATCCAGCCAGAATTCTATCTATGTAGGCGTCGGCGAAAAGATAGACCGGCAGCGGGAGGCGGGACATTTCCTCCAGGATGCGTTCGATCAACTTCCGCTGGTCCCAAGAGCAAAAGAGATAAACTGCCCCATACGAGCCACTACGGAACGCAGCCTGTGCAGCTGCGACGGCGGCATGCACCGATCGTGCTGCGATCGTGCCATCATCGTTCTCGATGTTCGAAACACCACAAACCGCGATGCCCTGTTGCCCAAGCTTGGCAATTATCCCCTGTTCCTTCCCAGGAACGCCAGAGTAAAACAGATAAACTGTGCGCAACACGAGTTTCTCAGCCGCCAGAAGCCGTGTCAGCCCGCGCGCTAGAACCGCGTGGCCAGGCAGCAGGATTGGGAATCCGACCGCAAACGCCAGCGTCAAGGAGCCGCGCGAGAACGTCGACGTCGTCTTCGTGAGAAAGGCGAGCCAGAGAATTGAAAAGAAAACAAACAGCCAGCCGCTGAAGAGTGTTTTGATCCTGCAGTGATCGTCCAGGATGCCACTAACCGTGTAGGCGCCCCTGGCGGTCATGAATGCGACCAGCAATAGGCCGGCGGTAACACTTAGGCAGATCGAATCCCAGATATCTGGCGGCCTCACGCCGAAGGCCCGATGGTAGAGCTCAATTGACGCAAGAAATACGGTCTGTCCAAGGAGGAAATCAGCAGTTGCGAGAAACACGCAAACTGCTCCCACAGGGAGCCGTAGCGGCTCTACGCTCCGCTTCCAGAGCGCACGCGACGCCTCGGTTGGTGCATGCCGCATAAGACGACCCCCCGAATCCTGTTGCATCCCTTCTCCTCTTTGGGTCATGGCACACGCCATCCCATAAGGAGGGGGTCATCCCAACGGCTTCCAGTCGGTTAGATTTGATTTAAATGTCTCAGAGACATGTCGCTGTTACCTCGGGCACAGACGAGTCGCTATTTTATCGTATCCTAATGTGTTAATATTTTCTGCCTTGACGCGTTTGCGCGAGAACGGACTGGAGGTCGGACTCGTTCAAACAGGTGGTCAAGGCAATGCGTTAGGGGACCGGGGGCGCTTACCCTATCAGGGAGAGGGAGCCATGACAGAGAATGGCGCTGAGGTTCGGGTCAAACAACTGAACAACATACGCTTATTCCGGCAATTTGGGCAAGATACTCTTAGTGAAATGGCGAAAGCAGCCATCTTACGAAGTGTTCCAAAGAATAAAGTCTTAACTCGCCTTGGGGACATACCGCGTTATATTTACTACATAATCCATGGGAAAGTTCGTCTTAGTGTTCCCCTCTCAGATGGCCGAGAATTCATCTATTCCGATCTCGGTCCCGGTGACACTTTCGACTTGACTAGATTGTTCATCGCGCGACACAGTAACATGAACGCTGCATCAGTTGTGGACAGCGACTTGCTCCAAATCGAAGCAGCTTTCATGGCTAGTGTCTTCGACAAGCACCCAGATCTCGCACTGAAGGTGATCCCGTACTTATGCCAAGCAACGCACGACGCGCAAGAGCGGGTGATCCACAGTGCGTCGAATGCCCTGTCCATTCGATTGGCGAGCACGCTCTTGCGATTGACTGAAACCCCGCACAGCACGGCTACCGTGAATGGAGCTCTGAGAATCCACATTTCGCAGACCGACCTCGCGGCAATGATCCCGGCGTCTCGAGCGAAAGTGAATCGTTGCTTGAGAGACTGGGAACGGCGGTATCTGACCCAATACGACCGCGGCTCGCTGACAATTCTCAATCGCACCGCATTAGAGTCTGTTGCACTTGGCTACTCGCGTTTGATCGTTCAATGATGCCTTTCCCATATGCTCGGGCATCTCCAGGCCATCCTCCGGGAAGATAGTGAACCGGACGTGGTGGCGGTCGTGCTCGGATCGCTCGGTAAAGTCCTATACGTCGGCGTCGTAGGTCGCCGCACCGGACATGTGCGCCTTCCCAGGCAACGAGACACCGCTCACTGCCGTGCAGACTGCGTCGACTGCGCCCGAGATTGGACAATGGCACGCACACGAGCACCGCCTCTTTGCTGTGCGATGCGACTTTGCTGTTGGGGAATCCGGAACTATTATCGGCCGCCCATGTACCTCACGTCGGGGGAAGAATGGATCTGCAAGCCTTCAGAAATTCGATTGCGAAATCACAGCCGCCCGCCGGCCTGACCCCGGCCCTGCAGGCCCTGTGGTGGGATGCAAAGGGCGATTGGGACAAGGCGCACGAGCGCGCGCAGCTCCGCGACGACGCGGCGGGCATGCGCGTGCATGCCTACCTGCATCGCAAGGAAGGCGATCAATCCAATGCGGAATATTGGTATCGTCGCTGCGATGCCGTGCCATCGACCTTGACGCTTGAAGAGGAATGGCAAGAGTTGGCGCGTGCGTTTTTGGGGCAAAGCTGACGGCTTCCGCCGAAAAGTCTGGCTTTGGCCGCGATCCCGTCGCCGTATGCAGGTTTTTCCCACGAGGCTACCGCCTTATCGACGATTCTGGCTTGCAGGCCTAGGCGAGGGCAGGGGCTGCACTAGCTCCTGACTTTGATCAGCAAGCGGCACGCCAGCACGGCATCTGCGGCTCGGCCGCCGCGGTGGCGCGAAAAGGATATTTGGATCGCTCGCTGTGCAAATTGAACCTCGCGATGTGAGGAGTTCGCCATGTTTCGTACGATTGCTTCGGCGCTGTTCGCCGCGCTGCTCTGCTCGGTGGCCGCGCGTGCCGCCGCGGACGAGGTCCGCTACTATCCTGTTCCGGAGGGTGCCGGCCCGCACGATGTCGCTCCGGCGCCGGATGGCTCCGTATGGTACACCGCCCAGGCACAGGGCGCGCTTGGGCGGCTCGATCCTGATACAGGCGCCGTCAAGCATATCACTCTTGGCGACGGCTCGGCGCCACACGGGGTGATCGTCGGTCCCGACGGCGCCGCCTGGGTGACCGACGGCGGCCTCAACGCCATCGTGCGCGTCGATCCCGAAACGGAAGCGGTGAAGGCGTTTGCGCTCCCCGAGTGGAGCGGCAACGCCAACCTCAACACCGGTTCCTTCGACAAGGACGGGAGGCTCTGGTTCACCGGGCAGGAGGGCATCTACGGCAGGCTCGATCCGGCGAGCGGCAAGGTCGAGGTCTGGAACGCCCCGCGCGGTCGCGGCGCCTACGGGATCACGACCACGCCGTCCGGTGAGGTCTACTACGCCTCGCTCGCCGGCAACCATATCGCCAGGATCGATGTTTCGACCGGCGAGGCTTCCCCGATCGACCCGCCGACCGCGGATCAGGGCGCCCGCCGCGTCTGGTCGGATTCCAAAGGCCGCATCTGGGTCAGCGACTGGAACGCCGGCCAGGTTAGCGTCTTCGATCCGGCCGCAAATGATTGGCGCAGCTGGAAGCTGCCCGGACACGAGCCCCAGGCCTATGCCGTTTATGTCGATGAACGCGACACGGTCTGGCTCACCGATTTCAGCGCGAACGCCATCGTCCGCTTCGACCCGGAAACGCAGACCTTCGCGAGCTTCCCGTCCGACCGCGACAACGCCAACGTGCGCCAGCTCAACGGGCGCTCCGGCGAGGTATGGGGCGCGGAGTCCGGTACCGACCGCCTTGTCTTGATCGAGACCGAAACGGGCGAATAAAGCAAAAGAGGTCTAATGCATGTCGCGCAAAAGTGTGCAGCGGTTTTGCGATAACGACATGCATAAAAACAACAACCTAAAGCGCGTCGCATGAGGCCCGGCCAAACGCGACGCGCTTTAGCCAACGACGAAGGGCAATTGCGTGAAGAGACCGCATGTCAGCGACTGTCTTTGACATAGCGTATTGAGATGCCGCTCTACACGAAGAGAAAATCGCTGTTCGAGACGCTTGCGACGAGGACACCGTTTAGTGAAAGCGTGTCACTGTTGGAGAAGACGACCAGCGTGTCGCTCCCGACCTGCCGGAGTTCGCTATATCTTTGGTATCCTGAAATCTCCAGGAGATCATCGCCGGAAAGGTCGAAGTCGGTGATGGTGTCGTGGCCATGGCCGGCGGCGAAGACGAAGCTGTCGTTTCCCGTTCCGCCGCTGAGGATATCGGTGCCAAGACCACCGACGAGCCGGTCCGACCCGCCTCGGCCGTCCAGCCGATCTGCGCCGCCAAGGCCTTCGAGCGTGTTCGCTGCGCCGTTGCCGATCATGGTGTTGGCGAGCTCGTTGCCTTTTCCCGCCAGATTGGCAGCCGACCTCAGGAAGAGGTTTTCGACGTTGTCGGCCAGGGTCCAGTTTATATAAGCGTGCGTCTCGTCGAAGCCGCCATTGTTCTCTTCGATGGTTTTGTCACCGGCATTGTCGACATGGAAGACGTCATCACCCGCGCCGCCGGCAAGCGTGTCGGCGCCCGCTTTTCCGTTCAAGATATCGCTGCCGCCCATTCCATAAATGACGTCCGCACCGGGACCGCCGGTAAGCGTATTGTTGCCGTCGTCGCCTACGATTGACCCCGGCGGCGGCTCGTCGAGTGGATCGATCCAGACGAAATCCGAACTGCTCAAGGAGGCGCTGGTCACGCCTTGAGGAGAACGGTGTCGCTGTCGGAGAAGACGACCAGCGTGTCGCTCCCGACCTGCCGGAGTTCGCTATATCTTTGGTAGCCTGAAATCTCCAGGAGATCATCGCCGGAAAGGTCGAAGTCGGTGACGGTGTCGTGGCCATGGCCGGCGGCGAAGACGAAGCTGTCGTTTCCCGTTCCGCCGGTGAGGATATCGGCGCCAAGACCAGCGACGAGCCGGTCCGACCCGCCCCGGCCATCCAGCCGATCGTCGCCGCCGAGGCCTTCGAGCGTGTTCGCTGCGCCGTTGCCGACCATGGTGTTGGCGAGCCCGTTGCCTTTTGCCGCCAGATTGGCAGCCGACCTCAGGAAGAGGTTTTCGACGTTGTCGGCCAGGGTCCAGTTTGTATAAGCGTGCGTCTCGTCGACGCCGCCATTGGTCGCCTCGATGGTTTTGTCGCCGGCATTGTCGACATAGTAGACGTCGTTACCCGTGCCGCCGACAAGCGTGTCGGCGCCGACCCCGCCGATGAGTTGGTCGGAGCCGCCGCGGCCCTCCAGCAAATCATCGCCAGCCAGCCCATCCAGCACATTGGCTCCCTCGTTTCCGCCGAGTTGGTCGGCAAAGGAAGAGCCTGTAAGATTTTCGATGCTGGTGAAGGTGTCGCGGTCGCTTCCGATACCGGTCCCGTCCAGGCCGAGATGTTGTTCCAGTGCGGCCATCCAATGTGAGGAGATTTTTGCATAGCCCCCGGCAGTCGGATGCAGCCCGCTGTCAAGCGGCGGCGCGGTGATGTCATCTGGTGTCAGATCACGCATGTCGACAAAGGCGATCTTGTGCCCCTGGGCGGCCAGTTCAGAGATCAGACCGGGCATTGCATCATTATACGCATCGACACGGTCTGCACGCGCTTGCGACTGTTGGCCGACGCGAACTGGAGGCAAGGAACCGACGAAGACGGTCAAGGCGGGATCGCTGGAGGTCAGGCTGAGCAAAAGACTGCGCAGATCCTGCAACATCGTTGGCACGCTATCGGTCGAGCTGTCATTTGTTCCGGCAATCAGCAGCACGGCATCCGGTTTCGTAGCGGCCACAACATCGTTGTCGATGCCGTTCAGTTGATTGAGCGTCCAGTTGCGGTGACCCTCGTGATCCCGATCGCCCATGCTGGCGGGTCCGTTGGACGAGGAACCGACGAAGTCGATCTTCACATTGAGTGCCGCCAACTGTTCCAGCATGAACTTCCGATACCCGCCGCTTTCGGTATCGGAAGAGCTCGCGATCACTCCATAGGTAATGGAATCGCCCAGCGGCAGTATCGACAGCAACTTGTAAGCATGGCCGGAAGCCAAATCGGCGATGACTCCACGGGGCGAAGCGCCGTAATTGACTGCGTCCGAACCGGCACCGCCGATGAAAGCGTCCGGACGGCTGCTGTCATAGAACACCGTCATAGTATTTTCTCCCCCTGGCAAAGCTGCTCACGGGCATGACCGCCTGGGCCGCAGCAGAAAGGCTCGAGATCGTCATAGCTGGTCGGCCGGTCGAAGTCGTAAGCAAGGAACCGCGGTGTCTGCCCGAACCAGCTGTTGGTGCCGCCGACCAGGCCGATCGTGTAATTCCACGATCTGCCGGCGTCCTTGTCCCGGATATTGCTGTTTGCGCGGCGTTCGAGCTGCCGATCATCCGTGTTGTGGCGTCCCCATTCGAGGGCGAGAACACGACCTTTCCTCCGTCCGACGAACTGGTGCAGGAAAAAGGCTGAATCGAAACCAACGGCGATCGCGACGACACCATGGTGCTCGTCGGCGACCTGTTTGGCCCGGGTGTCGAGTACCATTGTCCATGGCCTCTTAAGCCACTGACCCTGCACCTGACGCCGATGCGATCGGTTTTCTGCAGGTCAGCGAGACAAATTCAATGTTGCATCGCACTCTTAGGCACTGCAACATAATATTTGCCACTACTCTGGGTAGATTGGCAACATTTTTTTGAGCCTGCAATACCCTGGCTCGACACCGGGCACGGTGACGCGGGCGGCGATCGCTGTTGCTGTTGTTGTACCAAATTGCGACAGGTCGGCAATTTAACGCGGGCATTTAGTCGGTAATTGGCACAAATTGTGCGCGCGCATTGAGCCAGAGGCATCTTGAACTTTCGTCGTTGCCTGTGCGTTTAGGTTGTAGTACGCATCCTATTGCAGTGCAGCAATATCCGGCGGCAACGTGCGGTTGCGTGAGGGCTCATCCCGTCCCCCGGAAGGTGAGCACCGAAAACCGAACAGGTGAGGCGAAAATTCCGGAAGACGGGAGAAGCATGGGATGAGCATCGGAGCGGGCAGCGCCCGGCGTTGGCCGTCAGTCGGCATCGACCGTTCACCCGTTGAGCGTTATGTCCTTGCAGCCCTTCTTTTTTTCCCGGTCCTGTGCGGGGTCGTTCCGATCCTGTTGTACGAGAAGGCGGCATCCCGCGTGGCGTGGCACGATCCTGCCCTCGCCACGGTCAGCGCCATCGGGTTGGCTCTGCTTTGCTGCCTTTTTGCATTCGTGCGCTATCCCGCCGAGGCGCGGGCTGCGCGCATCATCGTCGTCGGACTGTCGATAACGCTGGGCCTCTTCAGCTTCGGGCTTGGAGACGAACTCGGCATTGCCGACGCAGCTCGCGCCGACGCGTTGGGCAATGTACTCGTCTATTCTCGCCTGATCGCGCTTGTGGCGGCGCTTTTTTCGATCCTGCGGCCATCCTTCGCCATTTTCCCGATGGTCTATTTCGCCTTCCACAAGAACGTCACGCGGGCAGTTTCCGATGCTGCGGAACTGGGCCGCAACGACTATGCGCCCTTGATTGAGGTCGGTCTCTTCCTGGCCTGTGGCCTGTTGGCCCTTGGCCTGCTGCAGAGTTTGAGCCGGCTGAAGCTCTTCACCAGGAACCTGCCCAGCGTTGGCGAACTCGGAACCAGGGAGTTCGCGGCCCAGGCTGCCGGCATACTGCTGCTGGCTGGGATCGGCGCCCATTTTGGCAACTACTTCATGTCCGGGATGGCCAAGGTCACGCTTGACGGAGGGCCGTTGAGCTGGATCCTCGAGAACCCGACCAGTTCCATCATGCTGGCCGGGTACGGGTTGGGCGCGGCCCCGCTGGGCTTTTCCGAATCGCTGCTCGCTCATGCTTATGAAGCGGTCAAGGCGGTCCAGGTTCCGATGAATGTCGTTATCCTTGCTGCGCAGCTTCTATGCTTTCTCGCTTTTTTGCGCAGGCGGTGGCTCATCGGGCTGACCGCGTTCTTCGATATCATGCATATCGGGATCTTCCTTCTGAGCGGCGCCCTTTTTCTGCACTGGATCATCTTGAACAGTCTGATCGTCGCGGCTCTGACGAGAATGAAGGAAAGTTCGTTTTCCACGACTGCCATCGTAACCGGGATTGTTCTCACCATATTCGGCGACGCGGTCTTTTATAACGCGCGGCTCGGCTGGTACGATTCAAGGCAAATCCGGCAAGCACATTTCGAGGCGCTGACGAAAGAAGGTGACTGGGTGCGGGTCGCACCGAGCTTTTTCCGCGACGCCTCCTATCTGCTCTATGCCCGTCACTTCGGCTATCAGGAATATCGTCGTGAATCCGGCCACGTTCCGACCTCAGCCTGGGGCCAGATCGGGATCAGGAAGGTGCAGCCAAAGTCGTCGGAAATTGCCTCGTCCAACTACGAGATCATGAAGCTTACGAACGAGTGCGCCTATCCAGTCGAACAGCCGATCACGCCGCCTGACTACGATGCGGCCCGCCCGGCGCCGTTTATTCTTAGCCAGCACAATCGCGCCGTGAACCTGGCGAGCTCGGCTGTTGCGGTCGGTTATAACTTCTATCCACACCATCATTATTCCATGCCGTCCCTGCACCGCGCTTTTGCGGCGCTGGAGCCTCGCGACATCGTGGCGTATCGATACCTGGTCGATACCGTCTGCCTCGATGTCGCGGATGGCAAGGTCGTGCGGCGGGTCATGACCCAGACATTGGGCCCCAGGATCGATGTCCGCCAGTGAATCCGGCGAGGGCGCAGCGGACGTTCAGCACGCGAGTTGACTATAAGGCAGCACCAGTTTCCACGCTCGCAATCCTTGCTCCTGACGCTGGTCCAAAATTGCCACGGAAGTCGAATTTCATTCCCTAGGCAGCCCGTCATAATGAGCCCGGCGGCGGCATTACCAGCATGTCTCGAGGAGGAGATAAAAATGCGGCTCAACAGGCCTTTGGTTTTCACGGATAAGGTTTCATCGGAGCTTTCTACCGCCGCAGGGAGGAAACGGAGTCGACGTCAGATCATCCTGATATGTGCAGCTGCGGCGGCCGGTTCCGCGATTGCAGGTTTTTCGGCACAAGGCGCCGAAAAGGCAGCCTGGATCACCACTTGGGCTGCCACACCTGCTCCGCGCTGGTCGGATGATCTTCCTGCGCCTTTCGGAGTGCCGGAGGTATAGGAGAACCAGACCGTCCGCCAGGTCGCCCGCATCAGCGTTGGCGGCAATAGCGTGCGGGTCGTGCTGTCGAATGCTTTCGGCGAAAAGCCGCTGCCCATCGGTGCCGGCAGCGTCGCAATAGCAGGCAAGGGCGGCAACGTCGATCAGGCGACCTTGAAGCCTCTGACCTGGGGCGGCAATAGTTCTGTGGTCGTTCCGCCGGGAGCTCCGATCCTCAGCGACCCCATCGCTCTCTCGGCAGAAGCGCTTTCCGAGATCTCGGTCAGCATTTTCCTGCCGAAGAAGACGGCGTTGTCGTCGGTGCATTGGGATGGCGTGCAAACCGCCTACATCTCCGGCCCGGGCAATTTCACAAACGAGGCTGCGTTCAAGGCTGACAGCACACTCAAATCGCGCCTGTTTCTGAGCGACATATGGGTTGACGCCGTGCCGGAATCCGAGGCGATCGTGTTTTTCGGGGATTCCATCACGGATGGGAATTGCTCGACCCCTGACGCCAATAATCGCTGGCCGGACCATATCGCCAAGCGATTGCAGGAGGCCAACCGCAAGGTCGCGGTGGTCAACGAAGCCTTTTCGGGCAATCGCGTGTTGACCGACGGTATGGGTGTCAATGCCTTGGGACGTTTCGATTCTGATATACTGAGCCATCCCAAAGTCTCGACCGTCGTCCTTATGATGGGCATCAACGATATCGGCTGGCCCGGCGAAAATGCAATCACGCCGGACGACAAGGAACCGACGGCGCAAGACATCATCACCGGATACAAACAACTCATCGATCGCGCGCACGCCCATGGCATACGCATTGTCGGCGCGACGTTGACCCCCTTCGCCGAAACCTTCAAAGGACTTCCCACCGAGGGTTACTACACGCCCGAGAAAGAAAAGATTCGCGTCGCGGTGAACGAATGGATCCGCACCGGCGGCGGCTTCGATGGCGTGGTCGACTTCGACAAGGTGATGGAAGACCCGGCCAAGCCGGGGTATCTGCGAGACGACTACGACTGCGGCGATAACCTCCATCCCAACGACGCGGGATACAAGGCAATGGCAGACGCGGTCGATCTCGACGTCCTGTTGGGTTCAGCCAAGTAGTCGGCTGTCGCTGCTGACCTTGCCGCGCTGCTCAGGCATTGCGGCAAGGTCGGTTCGCGCATGGCTCAAGTGAGCCCGAGCCGGACAAGATGGCGTACGACCGGTGGGAACATCTCCTGGCCGATGTAAGCTCCGGTGTTCGTATTTTCGAAGAGTGGGCCGGCGACGGCCGCATCCTCGATCACCGGAATACCTGCCTGGCGTGCTTGAGCCGTCATCTCGTCAGCCGCTCGGCCCTGGCCCTTGCCGACGACCGTCGGCACCGGCGTTTCACCCCTGACGTAACGCAATGCCACTGAGCGGTCACCGGACACGAAAACGATGACCGCGTTTTTCACGCCCAGCTTCGCCGGTTGCATCACGGCCTCACGCCGCTGTCGCTGCTGTTCATGTCGAATCAACGGATCGCCTTCGAGGTCCTTGTTTTCGCGCTTGTATTCGGTTGTCGTCATGCGCATGTCGCGCAGGAACAGCCAGCGCTGAATAGGAACATCGATCACGCCGATGACGACAAAGGCCAGGGCAGCGGCAATTCCAAGCGGTGTCAGCACCGCTTTTATAATTGGCTCCAGGCATGACGGAGCGCATCCCGGTGCATCGAAGAGCGGCTGCAGCCACGCGATCAAAAGGAATGCGAACAGGCCGGCCAGCAACACCACCTTGGCCAGGCCTTTGGTGAACTCGACGACGTTGCGCAGCGACAGGATCTTCTGAAGACCCTTCGCCGGGTTTATGTGATCGAATTGCGGCTTGAGCGGCTCAAACGAGAAGACCGGCCCGAACGTTCCCAGCATGCCGAAGACCACGGCGAGAACGACAACGATTCCGACCAGCGGCAAGGTGGCAAGCATCAGCAATGACAACGAATGGCGGATAGCCTGCAGGCTGACTTCAACGAACGAATCGCCGGGGGTGGTCACGGTCTGCACGAGTTCCGAAAGGTGCCCGAACAGCATCGGCCAGGCGAAATAAAGATAGCCAAGCGCTGCGAAAAGCGTGAAGCCGGAGGCCAGGTCGCGGCTCTGCGAAACCTGGCCTTTGCGGCGAGCGTCGCGAAGCTTCTTGTCGGACGCCGGTAGTTTCTTTTCCTCAGCTTCTTCGGCCATGTTGCAATCTTATCGCACTGTTGTGGTTCCAGTCGGCCAGGGCCGTGTGTAAGGTGCGGCGGGCTTGAATACGGAGAGGTGGATATGCGGCTGCACGTCGTGTTCTTGCCCGTCGTCGCCATGCTGGCGGTGACCGGTTGTCAGACGACCAAAACCGACACCGAGCAGGCAAAGGCACAGGGCCCGTCGTCGCCATCGGAGCGTCTGATCAAGCTTGCGGACGATATCCATGCGCAGGGAGACAGTGGCACCGCAATCGCGCTCTACCAGCGCGCGGCAGCGATGCCGGATGCCAAGCCGAGCGCCTTCGTCAAGGCGGGCGAGGCCTATATGCGAGCGGGCTATCCCGCCGAGGCGGCTAGAGCCTATCAGGCCGCGCTGGCAAAAGCGCCCAATGACGGAGGGGCAATGCTCGGGCTTGGCTCGGCGATTATGGAAACGGGCGATATCGATGCCGGCATGCGCGCGCTCGCGCAGGCCGCGCCGCTGGTCAACACCAGCAGCGCCTATATCAGGCTGGGCGTGGCGCAGACATTCGCCGGCCAGACGGCGGAGGCGCAGACCACTTTTGCTCAGGCGTTGAAACTTGCGCCGGGGGATCTCGACGTCGAGAGCAACATGGCGTTGGCCGCGGCGCTCGAAGGCAATTCCGCCACAGCACTCCCGCTGGTCCAGAAGATCTCCGCCGCACCCAATGCGCAGTTGCATCACAAGCGCAACGTCGTGGTGGTCTACGGACTTCTTGGCCAGGCCGATCAGGTCAGGGCCTCGCCGCCGATCGGCCTGGCGACCAAGGAGGTGAATACCTTGCTTGCGCGTGCCAGAACCATCCGGTCGAAGGGCAGCACACAGGCAAGGGCGAAAGCGCTCGGCTCTATCCTCGGCTAGAGCAATTCCAGGAAAAGTGTGAAACGATTTTCCCGGGAAAAGCGCATAGCGCTTTCCCTTGGGAATTGCGCAAAAACAAGGAGATAGAGCGGTTCGGCGTTTCCGTGAAACGATGAACCGCTCTAGCGCATCGGTCCGGAAAGCGCAAAGCCAAGTCGGGTCGAGCCCGACGCGCAAACAACCGGACAAACTAATGCATGTCGCGCAAACGCGACGCGCTTTTGCAAGGCCGCATCGGCTCACTCGACTGGCAGCGTTGTTTGCGGCGTCGGCGGCCCGCTGTTGGCTCCACCGATCGGCGCCTCTTCGCCATTGAGGTAGCGCCGCGCGGCATTTGCCGTCGGCGCGGCCGCCGCCGCCCCCATGCGCCGGGCCTCGACGAGGTCCCGCTGGCTTTCGGCCATGCGTTGAAGATTGTAGGCGTTGGCGCAGCCGGGCGGCAGGTGGGAGCCGACGCCGGTGACGATCGTCAGATTGGTCGCAGCGGCAGAACGGTCGTCATCGACCGGTTGGTTCAGACATGCATTGGGAGCAAGGATGGAGCCGTCGACGCCCTTCTGCGAGCCGCCGGTGTCGGTCGAAACATAGCTGTAGCCGGGAGAATATTCCTGCGGCTGCTGCCGGCCGTTCGCGCAGCCGACCAGAAGCAGCACCGGAAGAACAGAGCACAATGCGATGCGAAATGTCATGTCCGGTTCCCCGCTACTTGATGATCAGGCCCATCGCCGATGCGTCATTGGCGCGCTTCCTGTGGCGCTTGGCCGCCGGACGATCGAGCGGCGTGGCGAGGCTGTCGCGCACCGGCTCGACCAGATAGGGCGTGATCAGGATCACCAGTTCCGTCTCTTCGCGCTGGAAGCGCTGTGACTGAAAAAGCGGGCCAAGCACTGGCACATCGCCGAGAACCGGAAACTTTTCCAGATTACGCGAGGTCCGCTGCTGGAAAAGACCGGCGATCGCAAAGGTCTGGCCGCTCGCCACTTCGACCGTGGTGTCAGCCCTGCGCACGACGAAACTCGGCATGGCAAAGCCATTGGCGCTGACTGAGCCTGCTTCCGACAAGGAACTGACTTCCGGCTGAACATGGAGCGCAATGCGATCGCGGCCGATCAGCGTAGGGGTGAACCCGAGGGAAACGCCGAACGACTTGTATTGAACGGTAACGACGTCCGTTCCTTGCGGAATCGGAACCGGGATTTCGCCGCCGGCAAGAAAGCTCGCGGTCTGACCGGTCATCGCTGTCAGGTTCGGTTCGGCCAGTATCTTGACAACGCCGTTGCGTTGCAGCGCTTCGATGAGAATGTCGAAGTTGATGCCCTGCGCCTGGTCCATGCTCAAACCAAGATTGCCGGTGCCGGAGGGCACGCCATTGTCCTGGAACATGTTGAACTCAAAACCGCCGCTCCTGTATCCGACAGACCAGTCGACGCCGTAGGACTGCAGCTCAGTGCGCGAGACTTCGGCGAAACGGACCCGGATATTGACCTGCTGCGACCCCTGCACGGTCATGTTGTTCAGCGGCGGCTGTTCCGGCGGCGAGAACGTGCGCGCGATATTGTCGACATCCGTTGCCTCCTCGACGCCTTGTGCCTCGCCGGTCGCAACAATGCGGGTCCCGAAGATCGAGAGATTTGTCGCCGAGTTCGGCTGCATTGCGTCTTTCGCTTCGTTGGCAGGCGTGACGTCGGGGGTGACGCGGAACTGGGCCGTTGCCTCGACCCGCTCATCGGCCGTGATTGCAATGAGGTTGGTCAGGCCGGGTTTTAGGCCGAAGACATAGACCATCCCCGGCGACACGACCTGAAGGTCCGCGATCGTGGTGTCGGCGATCAGGACGGATTCGACGGGTTCATTGAAGCGCAGCAGGCGTCCTTGCCCGACCGGCAGGTCGACCGTTGGCCGGCTCGGCAATGGCGACACATCCTGTGCCATAGCGTCGGTATATGTGAACAAAAACGCCAGCAAGACGGCAACCGTCGCGATAGCGAGCCAGCGCATCCGCCCGGCGAAAGTGGCGGATCGAACGCCTGCTGCGGTATCGTGAATTGTCATGCCGTTCCCCTCTTGAGCATGTAGTCCCCCCAATTGTCCCAATCCGCCCGGCTGGCATCATGAGGCTGCCTCTTGTCCGGCTTTCGCCTCAGCCGACGGCAGCGATCGAGAGACGTTGCGTGCCACGCCCGAGCGGCCGGATATCGTGGCCAATGGCTGGACGTTGAATTCCTGTGCGATTTCCTGGAAGGACAGGACCGGAAGCTCGATGGCATTGTGCGTGAGCAGGCTTCGCATATGACGGCGCACATCCATCGCCGCGAGGACGACGGGTGAGACATCGGTGGCGTTCTGCGACAAGGCTCGTTCGATTTCGGCGATCAATGCCTGTGCATCATCATCCGAAAGGTTCAGGAACGTGCCGGTCGATGTGCTTTGCACCGCGTTTCGCAGGATATCCTCGGCCGAGCGCTGCAGAACATAGGCTGCGATGATGTTGTTACGGCCAGCGAAGCGGAAGCTGATCTGGCGTTTCAAGGACGTGCGGATATATTCCGTAAGCAGAACGACGTCCTGTTCGCGTTGACCCCATTCGATCAGCGCTTCGAGGATCAGGCGCAGGTTGCGGATCGGCACGTTTTCGCCGACAAGTCGCCGAAGCACCTCGGCGATTTTCTGCAGCGGCACGATCTCCTGCGCCTGTCTGACCAGATCCGCATAGTCCGGCTCCATGTCCGACAGCAGCCTGCGGGTCTCCTGGATCCCGACGAAATGGCCGGCATAGAGCCGAAGTGCATTTCCGGTCCATCTGGCCGCTGTTTGCGCCGGCGTGGAGAAGACGAAGCCGGCTTCCTTCAACGCCGAAAGGTGGCGATCATCGACCCACATGAATTTGCGCCGACCGGCAATCGGAGAGCCCTTTTCGTAAGTCACATCGAGCAGATCGAGATGCGTGGGGTCCGCTTCGACAAGAACGCGGCCGGCGGGGATTTCAACATCCAGGATGGGTGCGCCCTCCAGATCGATGCGCATGCTTCTCGCTGAAAGCTTCTCGTCGACCTGCAGGCCGATAGCCGGAACGTCGACACCGAGATCGCTGAAAAGCTCGCGGCGCACGCCATCAGCGAGCGTGGCGAATTCGGGTTCCGGGACCGAGCGTCCGAGTTCGGTCCCGAAGCGTGCGACGATGCGGGATGAAGAAGGCAGTGTTCCGACGGCCGTTGATGAAAGCGATGCCGGTTTGCCGGCTTGTTCGGCCACCGCGATCTGGCCGATATCGCTGAGCTCGGATTCCCCCGCGGTACGGCGATTGATCGCATAGGCGCCCGCGCCGAAGCAGGCACCAAGGATCAGGAACACAAGGGACGGAAAACCCGGCACTATGGCCAGTCCGACCATGATCACCGCGGCGAGTGCGAGTGCACGGGGGTCGCGCAGCAGCTGGCTGGTTATTTGCTTGCCAAGGTCGCTCGTGCCGTCCGAGCTGCCGACACGCGTCACCATCGTGCCGGCGGCCACGGCGACAAGCAGTGCCGGTATCTGCGCGATCAGCCCGTCACCCACCGTGAGCAGTGAGTAGGTGACGGCGGCGTCGCCCAGCGACATATCGTGCTGCAGCGTTCCGATCGCGAAACCGCCGATCAGGTTGACCAGAATGATGACAATGCCGGCGATGACGTCGCCCTTGACGAATTTCATGGCGCCATCCATCGCGCCAAACAACTGGCTTTCACGCTCAAGCTGCTGGCGAAGCCGGCGTGCCTCCGCCTGATCGATGTCTCCGTTGCGCAACTCCGCATCGATGCTCATCTGCTTGCCGGGCAGCGCATCGAGCGTAAAGCGCGCGGCAACTTCGGCAACGCGTTCCGCACCCCGCGCAACCACGATGAACTGCGCAACGGTGATGATCAGGA
Organism: Mesorhizobium sp. WSM4837; assembly: GCF_055811435.1. Taxonomy (NCBI): domain Bacteria; kingdom Pseudomonadati; phylum Pseudomonadota; class Alphaproteobacteria; order Hyphomicrobiales; family Phyllobacteriaceae; genus Mesorhizobium; species Mesorhizobium sp. WSM4837. The sequence goes on along the minus strand of NZ_JBVVQE010000001.1, from coordinate 181,902 downwards.
AGATCACCAGGCCCACGGCAATACTGCCGCCGACGACGAAACTACCGAAGGCGGAAACGATCTCGCCTGCGTCGGCCTGGAGGAGGATCAGTCGCGTGGTCGTGATCGTGATCGCCAGCCGGAACAAGGTGGCGATGAGGATGACCGATGGCAGCGACGAGAACTGGAGCGGATGAGAAACATAAAACGAAGCCAGCAGGATAAGCACGCTGACGGCGATATTGGCGGTGATGAGAATGTCGACGAGGAAGGTCGGCAATGGAATGAGCATCATCACCACTGCAACGAGCATCAGGATGGCAATGACCAGATCGCTACGGCGTGACAGCTTGGCAAGGAACTGCAGAAGGCGTTCCGATACCGTCATTCGGCGGCTCGATGCGACAGGAAGCTCCGCAAGGCATTGTGCGCCTCGGCCTTGCGGCCGGCCACAATCAACGCGCGGCTCTTCAGCAACGCCAGCGTCGGGTGGTCCATTCCCTCGAGCGTCTCCAGCCTGGCAATGGTGGCAAGCGCCTTGTCCGCTTCGCCATCGAGTATGAGCAGATGCGCCAGCGTGCGCAGAACGCCGGCATTTCCCGGCGACAGCTGCGCCGCGATAAGCAGATATGCCGCGCCCCGCTTTGCCTGCCCGTGACACCCGTAGAGATAGCCCAGGACATGCAGCAGATGCACTGTGTCATGCGGATCAGTCAGGTTTCGATTCCTTCCTGTATCCGGGCAAGCAGATCGCGATGACGCTCGATTTCATCCTCCATCAGCGTTCTGGCAAGTGTCTTGAGTGGCTCGCCTCCCTCAAGGCCGGCAACCAGATGCGTTACAAAATGCTGGAGAATGGGTACCGAGCGACGCAGGATTGCAGGCTCGGGAATACCAGGCATGACGAAGTTGATGAGCGCCTCGTCGAGTGATTCGCTGTTCGTGCCCCGAGAGGACTGGAATTCCGCGGTTCCTGGCTTTTCCGTACCAGCGGCCGATGTCGTCCCCTGGGCCCGGCTTGCGGCCTTGTCGACGCCGTTCATCCGCCGACGGTTGATTGCCTGACCACGCACGCCTTCCGCCTGCCGCACCTCGCGGCCGGTTGTATCCATCCTTGCCGTATCGAATCGCGGCCCTTCAAGCCGGCGGTTCACGGATATTTCAGCGCGACCGTGGCGCCGCCCTTCGTCAGGAGAAGTTCCGTCTCGCCAATGCGCTTGACGGTCCAGCCGTCATTGGTGAATGCGCCCTCATGATAGCGCGCGCCGTCGGTGGCGATGACATAGGGCCGCTCGCCATACCAGATCGCCTGCAGCCTCAGGCGCGGAGCCTGCTCGGCGTTGCCGATCATGACATTGGAGGCGAGGGAGATGTGCGCGCCGAACGCCTGGTCGAACCAGGATTGCGTTTCGGTCCAGGCAGCATTCTTGTCATTGGCGATCATGCCCGAAACGACGAGCCGTCCAGGTGATTGCTGAACGGTCAATGTGCTGATGCCGGATTGCTCGAGGCGCAGCTTGAGCTGGCGTTCCGCGTCGGCGGCGCTCGGGGCTTGTGTCGGCGATGGATCGTCCAGAACACTCTGCCCGGCCTCGCCAGCGAAGGCCAACGTGATCGGTTTATCGACTTGAGCGGACAGCTTTTTGCCAATGTCGGGCTCGGCGAAGGAGAACCCATTGGCGGCGACGGAAACAGCGAAAACGGCAAAGAGAACGCTGCCCGCAACCAGCAGGGGGCGATTGGAAACAGACCAGCGATTCGGCGGGCGTTCCGGGTTGACCAGCCGGATATGGGCATCGCCGATGCTCATCGAAAGCGGCAGCTTGCAGCGGCGGCCCTGGCCTTCACGGATGACCTCGCCGGTGGCGAGCGTGACATCGCCGCCGACGGCTTCGATTTCAATCTGGCTGCCCTTGCGCCGCAATCTTGCGTGGACCGGTGCGATGCCGGCGTCCCTGAGGACTATTTCGGACTCCGTGCTCGAGCCGACCGTATACAGAGGCTCGACCAGGCTGAGTTGGGCGCCCGCGTGAAATCCGTGCGTCACGCTGAGCGCAACGGAATGTCGCGATGCCGGGGTGCTGGCGATGCCGATAGAATGAGCGGTCATGCCACTTCATCTCCCGCTGATGACAATTCAGATGCAGCCTGACAACGGCATCGAAACGTTCGTGCCGTGGACGTGCGCCGCCGGGTGCTTGCGGCGGCGCATGGTTCGAGAATCCGGCCTAGGCCTTTTCAGCCGACTGGCCGAGCGTCCTCGCGGTGCTCATCAGCATGTCATGTTGGGACTTCGCGATCTCTTTTGTGATCTCGAGGCTAAACATGCGCTCCTGATGCTTGATCATCTTGTCCAGGTTCTGTTCCGGCGACCCGGCAGCGCCGGACGTAATGGGAGGGGTAGCCATCATTGTCTCCTTGAGGGACCATTCAAGTCACAAACTCCGGAATCACGTCGACGCGATCCGGCAGGTTGCGAAAGCAGCTTAAGGCAGCGTGATCGAAAATGAAAGTCCACTTGGAATATATGAACCAGTTCGGTTCCAACTGTTGCATTGCCACCATTGGAGGAGTAACCTGCCATCGGGGTAAATGGGGTATGGCAGAATGGAACAAGGTCCTTTGGCGGAGCTGTTGGTCGAACGGTTCGAGAATATGCCGCCGCAGCTGCGGGTCGCCGCGCGTTTCGTGCTGGACCATCCTAAGGATGTCGCACTGATGTCGATGCGCGAGCAGGCGCATCAGGCCGGCGTTTCGCACAGCACGATGATGCGGTTGGCGCGATGGCTTGGCCTTGAAGGCTATGAGGATATGCGCAGCCTTTATGCGCGCGCGCTGCGTGAGACAGGCGCCGGTGAGCCGGTGCGACGGGGTGCCGACCAGGGTGGCGTTCCCGGATATTCGACTGCAGGGGTTGTCGCCGACACGCTCGCGGCGCAGGTTTCAAGTCTGGGTGAGTACGGCAATGCCTCGCAATTCATCGCCGCCGCAGACCTCCTTGCACGATCACGCAATCTGTTTGGTCTCGGCGCGCGCTCCGGTTATCCGGTCGCCAGCCACTTCGTTCACATCATGTCGTTTCTGGCTGGCGGCGACCGCAATGTGACGCTTGTCGGCGAGACGGGCGGACATGGTCTGGATGCCTTGCAGGGCGCGGGACGCGGCGACGTGCTCCTTGCTGTGGGCATGTCGCCTTATGAACGAACGACGATCGACGTGGCGCGCCAGTCGGCCAGGCAGGGTGTCGGCGTGGTGGCAATCACCGACAGCAGCGTGTCGCCGCTGGCCCGGATCGCGCGGGAGACCATCATCGTTACGGCAAATTCGCAGTCGTTCTTTCGCAGCATGGCGCCGGCGTTCGCCGCCGTCGAGATTCTGGCGGCACTGACGGCTGTGCAGTCTGAAGTGAATGCTGCCGAACGAGTAAGACAGTCGGAAGAGCAACTCGCTGCTTTCGGCATTTATTGGAAGCCGCCGCGGTAAGCTTCTGGGGCTTCCACTGTCGGGCGCGGGGGCGTTGACGGCAGGCAGACTGCCTGAACCAGGACTGGACCGGCTCCGGAGGTTGTTTGATGATCCGCCCGATTAACACCGTCAAGCCGCCGCCGCCGCCCAGGGTCGATCCAAAGGCCAATGCCGAGCAGATTACGCGGCTGCAGGCGGAAGCCACGAAATTGCAAAATGAAATCCGGCTCGCCAACAAGATGGGCGAGGCCGACGCGGCCGCGGGCGCCCGCCAGCGGCTGACGCAGGTCAATGCGGATCTGACGACGGCGCAGCCGACTGCCCCGTCGCCACAGTCGACCGCCCCGGCGCAGCCAGGACCGGAGCTGCCTGCCGCGGTCACCACGGCAAACGGCAATGGCGGCGCCACCGCCGCGCCGGCGCTTTTCACGCAGGATCTCGGCGGCGCGCCAAACCTCGTTGTTTCGCCGGAAGTCAAGGCGCCGGAAGTCAAAGCGCTGGAAGTCAAGGCGCCGAAAGTCGAGGCGCCGAACGCCAAGGCGAACGACATCCTCAAGGCGATCGATGGTGGCAAAAGCATCGACAACATCGCCGCCGAGCAGGGCGTGGCTCCCGAGGATGTGGTGGCGGCTCTGAATGCCGGCGGCATGACGGCGGTAGCGACCGAGCATGCCAACGGCGACACCCGCACGGTGGTGATCACCGCCGGAGACCGCACGATCACCGAAAACCAGGATTATCAGCACGGCGGCTACTACACCGAAGAGACCGGCCCCGACATGCAGGCGACGTCATCGCCGATCCGTGACGATCTCGGCCGCAAGGAAACCACCAGCGTCGACGCGCAGACGGGCGCGATCACGACCACGCTGGTGGACGATCTCGGCGACGGCGCGGTCACCGAACGCACGTCGAACCCGCAGACCGGCATCACCACCACCACCCACACGGCTGCCGACGGCACCGTCACGGTGGAGAAGGCCCTGCCGAACGGCGCAAAGGTTGAGACGGTAACGCCCAACAACAGCGTCGCCTTGCCGGTAACGACGGTCACGGGGCCGGATGGCGACGAAGTAATCCTGGCGCAGACCCAGACCGCCGACGGCTCGGGCGCGGCGTCGATCCAGGAGCAGCTTGCCGAGGGCATGAGCATCGAGGAGATCGCCGAGGCGAGCGATCTCACGCCCGAGCAGGTGATCGCCGAGCTGAACGCCGCCGGCCTCGAGGTGACGCAGGGCGGCGACCCGGGCGAAACCCTGCAGATCGTCGTCACGGATCCGGAGACCGGCAAGACGGTCACCTACAACAACGACTACCAACACGGTTCGACTTCGGTGACGACCATCGAGGGGAATACCGAGACGACCGATACGGTCGACGGCAATGGCAGGACCAGCCACACCGAGCGCAACACCGAGACCGGCGAGCAGACCACCACCATCGTCGACCCTAAGAACAACACCGAAACGACGATCGTCGTCGACAAGGACGGCCGGCGCACCGAGACCATTGTCGAGACGCTGGGGGATGGCGAGCCGATCGATTACGAGGTCCAACCCGGTGACAATCTGAGCGACATCGCCGAGGCGCATGGTGTGACGCTGGAGGATCTCGCCGAGAGTAATCCGGAGCTGTTCACCTCTCCGCGCGATCCCGACCTTATTCATCCCGGGGAAACCGTGGTGATCGAGGGCGGTACCAACACCACCGTCGAGGTGACGTTCAACGGCTATACAATGACCACGTCGCCGGACGGCAAGATCACGCTGACCAACGCAACGACCGGCGCCGTCACCGATATCGCGGCCGGCACCGCGCAACAGGCGCTCGCCGAGCTGCTGCTGGACATCAACCCGAACAGCAGTGACCCGCAACAGGCCAAGGAAGACCAGATACTCAAGACGATGCTGGACGGCATATTCGGCGGAGCGACGCCGGAGCTGACCACGGAGGCGCTTGAAAAGCAGCAGGCCGTGGTCGCTGCAATGGAATTGTATGGTCCGGGACAAGACGCAACCGGCGCGACTCTCGACGGTGGCCCCACGTCGGTTGGTCCCTACGGCAACCCACCGTCACCCACGGCTCCTTCGGGCGGGAAGTGGGTGCCATTGCTGGTCGACGGGAGCTGGAAATGGTTCGACCCGGAGGTGGCCAAGGCGATCGCAGCCGAGAACGTGGCGATTGCGAACTTGGGTGAGGCAGAAGCAAAGGCTGCGCAGAGCGCGGCACAGCTCGACGTCTATGCGCTGGACCCTGAATTCAAGAACGCCATGGAGGGTGCCGAGTCAACGCTCGACAAGGCGTTGGCGCCTTATGGACTGGATTGGAAGCCGCCCGAGCCGAAGGGCACACTGGCAGATGCGCAAAGCCGGTTGATCCTCGCCAACAATGCGCTTGAAAGCGCCAGCACCGCCCGGGCCGAATACGAGCAGGGCCAGACGTCACTTCTCGAAGCGATCGACAAACAGGTAGACCTGCCGACGCTCAGCGATCCCAACCAGACGGCTGTCAGCAGCCCGGACGGCCCCAGTGCCGAGGAAACCAACCAACAAGGAAAGGCCGCGCACGCGGAGGTCGCCGAGCTCTTTACAAACGTTTCGCTACACACCGCCAACGGCAACAAGGCCACGATCGATCAAATGATCAGCTCGACCGAGCTGGAGCTGAAGCTTACCGATGCCAAGCCTGGAAGCCCAGAATACACGGCCATCGAAGAGCGGCTTGAAGGTCTGCAAACGCTCCAGGGGGCCGCGGCCAATCAGGTGACCTTGGCCGAGGCATATCAGGAGTATGGGGTTGCACAGGCAGAGGCGGCGGATCTTGCCGTAATCATGGAGCCTCTCAAGCAGCAACTGCTTGCGCAGGCGCAGGAAAGGAACCCGCACCATTTCGATTGGGGAGGGTATACCAATGGACATGGTGACTTTACCGGCAAGATAGAATCGCAGGACATAGTCGAGGAGAACGGTCAACTCTATGTCGTTACCGTCTATGAGAACTATACTTTCACCGATGAGAACGGGGATGACACCAATGTACATAAATCTGCCCTGACATATGACCTCAACGACGAGGGTATCAGGGAAGATTTCCGCAACGATCCGCTCAACAAGCAGTGGCAGGAGATGCTGGCCTCGACGCAAGACACATCGTCGGCGCCGGTATGCACAGCCAACGGAACGGGATCGCAATCGGCGCTGGACGCGGCCAAGTCGAAGGTTGTCGGCGTGCAGGTCGATCAGTTTGATGCCGGATTGAGAGATGCGAAAACGGCGCTCGTCGACGCGACGACGGCACGCGACCAGGCGATCACCGACTACGGGCCGGGAACCGTAGAGGCGCCCGCTGGCACGCTCAAGCCGGGCGAGACGGCGGTGAAGATCACGGTGAACGGCCGCGCCCTGTGGGTCGCGCCGGAGGTTGCCGCGGCATACGAAGAGCAGGGGCCGGGCGCAATCGGCGACAGCGGCAAGTGGGTCCAGATCGAAATAGACGGCCAGAAGCTGTGGGTGCACCCCGAAGTTGCGGCCGCGGAAATCGATCGAGGCCAAGCGGAGACCGAAAAGAACCAATTGGAGGACTGGGAAGAAAACGTGCGGCCGGCGATGGTGGCTGGGCGCGACTGGTACGCTTTTTCCGCAAGCCACCCCAAGCTTCTCGAATACGGTTCCGCCGAGCATGAGGCGAAACTCAAGTACGAGTATTTTGAAGAACACAAGGACCAGGCGCTGGCTGGATATCAGGTCCAGTTCGAGAACCTCTACGAGGCCGGCTTCACCGGCGAATACGAGACATATACGCCGGACCAACTCAGCACTGCCGTTGGTCAGACCCTCGGGCTCGACGCGTCGAGTGAAGACGTCCAAAAGGTCACCGAAGAAATCACCGACCGCGGCGGCGACGACGCCGAGGTCAAGATCGTGCCGATCTTCTCCCTTGACCGCGGCAAGGAATTGACGACGGCTTTGTTCGCGATCAAGAGCGGCGGCGACGAAATCGGCTATGTCGACAGGGCGGGTAAATATTACAGCACCTTCGATGAATTCCAGCACGAGAATCGCCTCTTCGGCGAGAAGGGCAATCTGGTCATGGCCAAGGGCGGCGACATGTCGCTCGGCGAGGATGGTTTTTCGCTCGACGAACTGGAAGTGGCCGACGCACGCAAAGTGGATTTCTGGGACAAAGCTACCGACATTGGTCTTGGCATCGTCGCCGGTGTCTCCACCATCGTCTCGTTCGTGCCGGGTGGCCAATGGGCGATTCCCATCGCGATCGGCTCCGGTTCAATCCTTGGCGGCAAGGCTCTGATCAAAGAGGGTGATCACCTCCTGCAGGGCGGCGACTTCGACAGCCAGTCGGGTTGGAATATCGCCACCGGCGTAACTGCGTTCCTGCCCGTGGGCGCGGGTGCCCTGCGCACATTCGGCTTGGCAAAGACAAGCCTGTCCAGATCCCAGGCTTTCGCGGGCGGCTTCGGGATGACCCGCATGAAGGATGCCAGCTGGGGCATCGGCAGATTCCAGGTGAACGTAGAGGAGGCCTCTTATGCTGGTAAGGTTTCGGAGTTCATGCAAAGCGGCAACAGGCTGACCAACGCTGCGTGGGGCCTCGATGCCGGCGCCGTGGTTACCGGTGTTCCGTTGCTCGGCAAATCGGTGGAAGATCTGGCGGCGCATGGCGGCGAGATGTCCCTGCTCGAGCTCGCGAACGCAGTCGTGGGCATAGGCGTCGGCACTGTCGGCACGGGGCTGGGCGGCCGTTCGCTGTTGTCCAACATGCCTGGAACGGGCGGTACCCGGAGCGGAACTTTTCCGGATTCGGGGCCGCAACCGCGGGCCGTCTACGAGATGGGCGCTGACGGTGTCTACAGGCCGACCGGCGAGCAGGTCATGCCGGACCCGGATGAGATCATCATCGACGGCGATGTGGCCGGCGAAACATCCGGCCAGCAGGGAGCCGGTTTCAGCGCCCGGGACGGGTTTGACAACACGGGAGGGGCTGACGGTCCAACCGGTCCACGGGCGCTGCCGGCCGGCGAGTCCGACGGTCCGAACCCGCTGCCGCCCACGGGCGGCAAAGGTGATCCATCAGGCGACGGACAATCATCGAGGCCGATGGTTGTGCATGAGCAAGGCACCGACGGCGTCTATCGCCCGACCGACAAGCTGGTCTTCCACGATCCCAGTCACCCCGTTATCGAGGGGACGGTTATCAACGTCCACGATGAACGGCCGAGCGCCCCGGGTGAGCGCGGCGATCCCGAGAATGCCAGCGACCGAGACGCCCAGGGAGCGCGTGAGCAGAATGTGCGCGTCCCCGCCGACGGCGATCCGATTGTGGTTCCGCCGGTCCGCGGCGATGGAACGACGCGCCCGGCCGAGAGCGGCTTGCGGCTCGTCTGGGACCCGGCGACCAAGACGTTCACCGGCATGCCAAGCCCCAATCCCGCGGAATACGTCTACACCAGCGGCAAGGATCCGCAGCAGACGGGCTACCTCGACGGCGCACGCCCTTCCGACCCGGCCGTGCTGGCCACCCCGGACGAGGTCCTGCTCCAGTCCGAAACGGAAACACGCGGGGCGGAAGGCAGCCGCCCGTTGATGCGCTACACTCTCGGCAACCGCCATACCGGCGAGATGCTGGTCGATTTCAACCTGCCGGAAGGCCAGAGGGTTGTCGCCATACCCGAACCCAAGGCGATCACGGCGGCGCCGGAGCCGGTGCCGGCTCCTGTCGAGCTCGACCCTTCCTTGCCGGTTCTTTATCTCGGCGCCGATGGCCGCTGGACAGCCGATAAGGCCCGCACCGAGCCACCGCCCGTGACGGACACCGAGCACCCTAGCCCGGTTCGGCCCGACGGCACGCCGATCATCAACAATCGCTCGTCAAACCCGTACAGCTTCGGCCAGACGTTCACTGCAGTCAAAGCCGGCCTGCGGCGCATCGGCACGCGTTACCTGAACACCGAGCCTCGCTATGATTATCCGAAGCTCGGCGAACTGGTCGACAGCATCTATCACCGGCCGGTTCCGCAGGACGGCGTCACCGCCGGACAGGACATCTATGTCGAGGCCGGCGGCGAATACCTGCCGGCCAAGGTCGTCGTCGCCGGCCCGCAGGCGAGCATGACCCGCGACATCGTCCCCGACATCGTCCCATTGGGCGAGCATGCGACGGATGCCGGCTACCTGGGTTCCGGCCCGACCGTCGAACGCGCCAATCGCGGGTCGATAACCACGCCGAACGGCCAGCTCAGGGTCAACACCCCGGCACGGGAAGTCCATGCGTTCGATCCTGCCAAGAATCCGGAAGTCAGCCGTCGCTCGGCGCTCGGCGAAACCATGGCCACGACCTTGCCGGCGCTTCCCGACGATGCGGCAACGCCCGCGCCGATATGGACGCCCGAGCAGCTGCAACTCGTCGGCGACTACCTCAATTCTCTCGAACGCTCCAGCGATCCTGTCGTCCGCGATGCGGTGACCATGACCAGAGTGCAACTCGGGGGCAGGGCCTTGCCTCAGTCCGGCACGGACATGACGCCGGCTCAGCATCATGCGCTTGGCGAAATGCTCAACGCCGACCGCAACAGCCCGTTCACCGGCTCCAAGCCGGCCGGCCAGCTTTCGATGAACGGCCTGACGACCCTCCAGGTGTTCAGCGCACAGGGCAAGTTGCCGCATCTGTCGCCGGGAGAAGTGATCGACCAACTCTGCCTGTCGTCCGACGCCAGGCTGCCGCGCGGCGAGCAGTTCCTTACCGCAGGGGCGCTGCCAGGAAAAGCCGGCTGGACCGATGCCGGCCGTGGCATCGTCGGCGATTACCTCAAGGCTGCATCAGGCTCCACCGATCCGAACCTTGCCGCCGCGGCAAATGACGCCTCGCCGTTTTTCAAGGGGCGCGCCACCAAGCCCGGCAAGGCCGTGACTGCCGCGCAGCAGGATGCGCTCATGCAGGTCCTGGCGGCCGACAGTGGCAGCACGTGGGTTTTCGGTCCGAAGCTTCAGCCGGGCTCTTCGTTCAAACCCGCCGGCAAGCTTTCGCCGGAAGGCCGCTACAATGATGAGGTCCTGTCCGGCCACGACACCTGGACGCCGTATCTTTGGCGAGAGATGCGCGGTTACGCCGCCAACCAGCAGAAATCTGCGGACCCCGCGGTCCAGTCGCTCGCGCACGCGCTGGAGAAAGCGCTGCCCGCAAGCAAGCCCAGGGCCGGGACCGAGATCAACAGCGAGGTGCCCGTCCTGCTGGAGCGGTTGCTGAATGCCGACAAGGCGAGTTCGTGGCGCGCCCCGACATTCTTCACCGATGCACAAGGGGTCTGGCGGTCCGACCGCGCCACTGTCTCCTGGTTCCTGCAGGAACACGAAGCCAATGTCCTGGGCGGCCCCGTGCTGAACGACGTGGTGACCAACGGCGCCTTGCTGGCTGCCGGGTGGATCCTCGGCCCCGACGGCCGCACGATCACGCTCGGCGGATCGATGCTCGGCATCGGCCTCAAAGTGCCGCTGCCCAGCCGTCAGGTCTATGGCGAACTCAGCCTGAAGAACAACGGCCCCGACGGCGGCACCGGCTTCCTGCTCCCGGTCCATCCCAACGATGCGAAGGGCCAGAAACTCTTCGTCAATGGATACCGGCCGAATTTCGCTTATGATGAGGCGGCGGCTCCCTCCGCCCAGTGGGTCGCATCGGCGCCGATGCTGTCGAAGAACACGTTCCAGAACGAAAAAGCCGCTGGCGTTTCACTATCCATCTTTGGCTTCTCTCTGAGCGGGGCCTACGTCAATCGCACGCTGCGCTATCTCGGCGGCGAAGGCGGCCGGCCGGGATATACGCACAGGGAGCCTGGCCCGCTCAGTCAACGGGCAGCCTCTTTCTGGGAGGAGGCGGCGAGAGGTGGCGCCAGCCACTATAGCTCCGAAGGCAAGGTGCCGGGTTTCGAGGATCGTCTCCTCTACCGCAACTACAACGTCATGGCGCCCTTCGGAGGCGGCAAGGAACCCTGGCGCGGCACCCCCGCCTTCGAGGGCGTTCCGCGCGAGACGGGCGCCGGGCCGCTCAACCGCCTGGACCGCAAGGACCACGGCGCCGGTCTCGCCCTGAACTATGGGCCATTGCCGCTAACGACGGTGGAACTCGGCTCGGTGAGGAAGGATGTTGACCCGCATGCCCGTACCGCCCGCGCGCATCCCGGATCCTCCGAAGGCGCGCAAAAGGTTTTCTCCGCGCTGGAGACTTCGGGGGGGCAACTGACGCCGGACGTTCTGCAGCATCTCGACGCCTATCTCGCAGAGGTTGCGGCATCGCCGCACGGCGATTTAAAGTTCGCTGGTCAGCGCGTGTTGGATGTGTTCCCGGAACTGGGCGTGGCGCCATATCCGGACCAACTCGCCGGCGGACGGCCAGACGGCATGAGCCGGCCAGCATGGAAAGCGTTGCGGCAACAGCTGGACCAGCAGGCCCGCAGCGAGCTGACGCCCACGCAGGCGCATTACCTCAACCGGCTGCTCGAACAGGATGTGCTGCACAATTCGCCGCCGACCCCGCCAGCACTGGGCTCGGGACGGCCGGATGGAACCCCGCCGCCACTGGGCCTAGGGCCGTCGGATGACACCCCTCCGGCGCTGGGCCCGGGGTCGTCGGAAAAAACGGTTCGGATCGTGGACGAGAATGGCGAAACGGCCACCGTGAGGTATCTCGGGACGCCGCCCAAGAGCGCGGAGAACGTATACGTGCCGCCTGCGGATGGTCCGCAACTCCGCGGCGACGACCCGACCTTGGCTCACAAGTCGCATATTCTGCATCGCGATCCGGAAACCGGGGAGCCGGTGGTGCTGCCCTGGATACGTGGGGCTTCCGATGACCATGTGCCGGGGAGCCTTCCCGAGGAAGGCAATCTGCCCGTCGACGGCGCCGGCGACCCCGCAAGACCCTTGCGCGGCAATGTCGGCCCCTATGTTTTCCGCGCCGATACACGCGCGCCGAGCGAGATCAGGGACGCCGGCGGCTTCTCGCCGCCGCCGCCGACCGGAATCTGGGTGGACAATCCGCAAGGCATCGTCCTGAGCAACTATGTGCTGGGCAATACCCATGGCCGTTTCGTTGGCACCAGCCAGTCGATCTCGGGCGCCAAGGCTTTCGTTTCGGAAGAGTCACGGGCCGCGCGGCAGCAGGGCCATACCTATCTCTACACGCTCAATCCGAGTAGACCGCGCCTCCACGTCCCGACCGAGTTCGAGGCGATGGGCCGGCCGGTCAGCGACAGCATGGCCCGTGTCGACGAGACTGCAATCGACGGCAGCATACCATGGAACGAGGTCCATGGCTGGCGGATGATGGATCCGGACGGCAATTTCGTCGGTGAGTTCACGCGCAATGAGGATGCCGTCGCGCCTGGCGGATCGACACAAAAACGCCCGCAGGTGATCTTGCGGCCGGCCGACGAGTTCTGGGATGCGCCAGAACAGGCCGAAGCGCCGCCGCCGCCAGTGGCCGCGGTGGTCGGCCACGAACCCCCGGCCGTGGCCGGCGAAACGCCGCCGACAGAGAATAGTGCTGCCGAAACGCCGACAGCCGCGACATGGCCGCCGGCGCCTGACCGGGGCAGGGCGGTTTTAGACCCCGTCAGCGGAAACATCATCAGCCTTGAGCTTCCGGCGAGTTTCGCCGCGGAGCCGGGATTTGCCGAACCTGTGCGGGCACCGACCGGGCCGGAGGTCAGAGCGCTTGCAGCCGATAAGATTGCCGGGCTGACCGGTCCGCAATTGCACGCCATCAAGCCGGAGAACATCGCCAAGCTGCCGCCTGAGCAGGTGGCTGCGCTGAGCCCCGAGCAGATCCGGCAGTTGACGTTCGATCAGCTTGCCGCGCTTCCACCGAAGCAGTTGCGGGCGCTGGGTGGCGAACAGCTCCAGGCGATCAGGCCAAGCAAATTGCAGGCTGTTGCCTCTGGCCGGATCACCGGCTTGCGGCCGGATCAGGTCGCGGCCTTCTCGCAAGAGCAACTCGCCGGATTGACCATCGAGCAGGTGCGCAAGCTGACGCCCGATCAGATCGCCAAGCTCAGTGACGAGCAGCGCAACGCCCTTACGCTGGAACAGGTCACCGCCATGCGGCCTGCCCAATTCAGCCATCTCAATGCCACCCAGTTTGCGGCGCTGGACCCAGCTCTCGTCGCGGCACGCAATCCTGCGACAATGGCAAAGCTGTCTCCACGCCACGTCTCGGCACTGATGCGGGAGCAGCTTGACGCTCTGACCATTCATCAGATCGAGGCGCTGACGAAACAGCAGATAGCGGCGCTGACGCCGAAGCAGCTTGGCGAGTTGAGCCCCGGCCAGTTGCGCAAGTTCACGCCCAGGCAATTTACTTGGATGTCGACGGAGCAAACGAACGCGCTTTCGGTGCTGCAGATGACCACTTATCGGGCGACCCACAAGAAGATCATGACGCCGGATCAAACTGCGGCCGTCGATCAGGCGCTGACCCTCGCCCGCATCAAGGAGAACGCGCAGTTGGTCGCGACCTTTGGTCCAATGGCCGGCTCCTCCTACACGGTATGGCAGATACTGCCACCGCATTGGGCCGCGACGGCTGCGGGCGTTGCGTTCGGCGTGCGCGGCATCGTCTTCAGCGCGCAATCGGTCTTTCCGAACGCCACGGCAAATCACAAGCCGCTGGGACGCGCCCTCAATGCCGCGAGCGGGGCGTCGTTCATCTTCTCGTCTCCAGGCTCGGCCGCTGGGCTGCTGCGCGGCGACAATGTCTGGTTGAACGGTTCCTTCTCGCTGGGCAATGTGATCTACGGCACGAAATCCGCGCTGCAGTCGATCGCCGGACGGCCGGTGTTGCGGAACGTGGCCGAGCATCTGGCCGGTCCTGGTTATGTCTTCGGCTCCCTTCTCTACACGGCACAGAACCTGCACTCGCCGCTGGCCGCGACGGCGGGCGCCTTGTTCACCGTCGGCAGCGCCGAGTTCTGGGTGTCGGCCGCGCGCACCGATCTGCTCAACCGCCGGGCCGTGCCGAGGACGCCAGAGCAGATCGACGCCCGGGCAAAGTCCGACGCGCGCTGGGGGATCGCCGATCGCATCGCGCTTGGCGTGACCTTCGGCGTCGGCATGCTGCTGTTTGCCTGGGATGCGCTGGACGACCAGCCATGGAACACCGGCAAGACGCCGCCGACCGACCCGACCGCGCCGGGCGACGCACCTTCCGGCGTCGATGGCGCGCTACCGGACGAACAGACCGCGCCGGGTAACGATCCTTCCGGTGTCGAGGGCGCGCCGCCGGACGAACAGACCGAGCAGCCTGATCCCGGGACGCAAACCCCGCCGCAGGACTTCCCGCAACTCGCCGTGCTGGCCGATGACGGCCTGAACTTGCGGACCCAGCCTGACGGGGATTCGACCGTGGTGACGGTTCTGCAACCCGGGAGCTTCGTCGAGCAGACCGCCGCGCCTTCGGCAGACGAGTCAGGGGAGGCCTGGATACCGGTCGAAGGTTTCGGGCCGGACGGCGAAATGCATAGTGGCTGGGTTTCCGGCGATCATGTCGAGGCGCATGCCGACGGCAGCAGCAACCCTGCGGGCCGCACCAATCCAACGCTGGAGCAAGACGGCTACCAGTGGGTCGAGGTCAAGAACGGCGACAGCATTCGCCTGATCGCCAGGACCCATTCCGCGGATGTGGCCGAGACGGTGGTGCTCAACATGGACCATATAATGAGCCCGGATGTGATCTTCTCAGGCGACCGCATCTACCTGCCGGCCACCTTGGTCGGCTGAGAAACCGCGGGCCTGAGCTTGTCGGTTCTCGCAGCATAGGCATGCGCAACGCAGCCGGCCAGCTTTGCCGCCCGCTCCGCTATCGGATTGGAGGGTTCGGAAGAGTAGGAGGCGGTGAACTGCAGGTCGGACGGGTGCCATTCGCATTCGACGATGCGCAGTTTTCCGCTTGCGAGATAGTCCTGGACGACGCCCTCGGGCAGCGAGGCTATGCCGATCCGGTTGAGTGTCATCGTGATGGAAGCGGCCAGCGAATTGGCCGGAAAGATGCGCGGCGTCTCTTCGAATTCGCCGGTGAGCTTGCGGTAGAGTTCGCTGTAGGGTCGCGTGGTGCGGGCGTAGCTGATGATCGGAAACTGCATCAGGTCGTTCAGCGTCACCTTGCGCCGGTTGGGCAATTCCAATTGCGGCGAGCAGACCCAGACAAGCGGAAAGGACGGCATCTCGATATTCTCGATGCTGTACTCCAGGACAGGGCCCATCAGCACCGCAAGATCGAGCCGATGTGACATGAGTTCGTTGCGAAGGGTCGTCGTCGCATCGACGACGATATCGGTATCGACGAGCGGAAAGTTTGCTTTCAGCGCCTTGAGGAAATCCGGCAGCCAGGTGTGCACGATCGTTTCGGCGACGCCAAGCCGTAGCACCCTCGTCGTCTCTGACGTCTCTGAAAGCGAGCTGGCCATCAGCTGCAGCCGCTCCGCGACGCGCAGAACCCGTTGGGCAGGTGGCAGCAGCCGTTGTCCCTCGGCGGTCAGCCTGACCGTGCTGCTCTGCCGCTCGAACAGCTTGGCGCCAAGCGCTTCCTCCAGCCCGGCTATTCGGGTGGACACCGCCGGCTGCGTGGTGTTCAGGCGCTCCGCCGCCCTGCGAAAGCTTCCGAACGTCGCCACCAGGAGAAAGGTTTCGAGCTGCTTGATGTTGAAAGGTATCACGACTGGGGATCACTCATTTGCGGCTTTCGGGAACGGCCATCAATGCCGCACAATGATCTGGCTGCCGATCTTCACGCGGTCATAAAGATCGATGACGTCGTCATTGGTCATGCGAATGCAACCGGAGGAGTTGGCCTGCCCGACGGTCCATGGCTGGTTGGTGCCGTGGACGCGATAAAGCGTGTTGCCGATGTACAATGCGCGCGCGCCCAACGGATTGTTCGGTCCTCCCTCGACATGGGCAGGCAGGAAGCGGCCATTTGACGCTTCCCTGGATCGCATTTCGGCCGGCGGCCGCCAGTCCGGCCAGGTCTTCTTGCTCGAAATCGTGTCGCGGCCGGCCCACTCCAAGCCCTCCTTTCCAACGCCCACCGCGTATCGCAGCGCCCTTCCGTTGCCCAAAATGTAGTAAAGCCGCCGCTCCGTGGTGCTGATAACGATCGATCCCTTCGGTTGAGCCTCACTGAAATGCACGATCTCCCTGGGGGTTGCTGACCAGCCGCTCCGGGTTTCTCCATCGGAAGTCTGGTCGGGTGCGGAAGGGGAGACCAGCACGTTTCTTGCCGGATCGTAAGTCCAGCTTCGTGGGTCATAACCGCTATTCGATTGGGCCTGCGCCGGCGCCATCGCGGCAATCGATAGGGCAGCGATCAGAAATGCACGCAACCTCTGGTTAAGGCGCGGGGCGACCCAGACTTTGCGTCCCGCAACCTTGACGGGAACAGGCAGGTTCGCAAGCAGGATCATGATTGCCGCCAAGACCGATCTCTTCTGCACCCAGGCGTCCAGCTGACGATCACCTGATTCCAGCGCGCACCATATCGCTTTGCAGGCGGTTCGCAACATTTGGCACCAAATGCTCGTGCGCAATCCAATTGGACTTCCAATTCTGCAGTGTGCACGATAGAGTGAATCGGCGGGTAAATCATGAAACCAGCGACGCGGGCCATCGCTCGTGCGTCCCTTTGCGATAGGACCAATGTTGACGGGACGCGACACCTGCCATGCGGATCGGTTCTTGGGAGCCAGGGCTGCTTTTGTCGCCTGCGGTCTTGCGATGATCCTGGCGTTCGGCCTTGCCTCATCACAGGCCAACGCCGCCGAACCGCGCTGGCCTGCCGGCCCGTACAAATACATCACCGTCGATCAGTCGGTGGCCGACGCGCTGGTCGAGCTAGGCCGCAACATGCGGGTGCCGATGCGTGTCAGCAAACTCGTAAAGGGGCGTTTAAGCGCCGGCATGCCGGTTGGGACGGCGCGCGAGTTCCTGCAGGAGATCTGCGATCGATACGGCTTGGTCTGGCATTTCGATGGCATCGTCATGAACGTTGCGACCGAAGCCGAGGTCCGGACGGAAATGATCGCGCTTGACGCCAACACGGCTGCCGGTGCGGAAGATCGGCTTTCGCGGCTGGGGGTCGTCGACCCGAAGTTTCCGATCAAGGTGTCCAGGCAGGACGATGTTGTCTCGGTATCGGGGCCGCCGTCCTATGTCGAACTTGTCAGGAAAACACTGGGAGTTCCTGCGGCGCCGAGCGCGAAGCAGGATGTTGGCAAAGTTGTTCCGGTCCGCGTTTTCCGCGGCAGGCAGGCGGAGGCGCAGAATGTTCCCTCCGGCAAACCGAACTAAGCAAGCAGGAGGCCAGGTTCATGCAAATCGCGCCGATTGGAGCCCTGGAAGCCACGCTGGCGAACTTGACCACCAGCATGGCTTCGCAGCAGCAGATCACCGCCGGCACGACAGCGCAGCCGGGTAACCGGATGGTGGGTGCCAATCAGGAAAAACATGATGCCGCGAAGGTCAGTATGCCTGAACGCGGTGATGTCGCCGCGCGGGCAGGCCAGCAGGTGGCGCAGTCGTCTTCGGGAGCCAATCCGGCGATGGCCGGACAATCGTCCAAACTGGAAAAGACCGAGCCGATCGCCGAACACAAGCTGTTCGACTATCTGGCCGAGGTGGAGAAGGCTGGGGGCGGGGCGCTCACGGATCCGTCTGCATTGTTCGGTTCTGCGGTTCAGTCGCTGGAAGGGACCATGCAGCAGGTCCAGAAGGCCCTTGGCCAGGCAAATGCCCCCCAGGCAAATGCCCTTGTGAGTGCTGAAACGGCCGCCATGCAGGATGGCGCCGGCAAGACCGCCCCGTCAGGCAAGGCCCCGTCAGGCAAGGAAGACGAAAACGCCACCGCAAAAAATGCCGAGGAATTGCTCGAACGATCCATTTCGGTGATGTGGGCAGCCGCCAATCTCGAAGTGGTCACGAGCAGCGTAACGGCCGTTACGTCGTCCACCAGCACGCTGATCAAGCAACAGTAAGCCTACGGAGTGTTCGTGCACACGATAACCTTGCCGCGGCGGTCGACACTATTTGATCGATGCGGCGCCCGGTGCCGCGTCGCGCTCGTTGTGGTGAGCATGCTTGTGCTCCAGGCGTGCTCGGTTGAGCTGTATTCCGACCTCAACCAGCGGCAGGCCAACGAGATCGTGGCCACGCTGATGCGTCATGGCATCCCGGCCCAACGCGAGGCGGGCAAGGACGGCAAAATGACGGTTTCCGTACAGAAGGACCGTTTCGCCGAGGCCATGGCGATTCTCGACGAAAGCGGGTTGCCCAAACAGGAATTCCAGACGCTCGGCGAGGTGTTCAAGCGCGACGGGCTTGTATCCTCGCCGGTCGAAGAGCGTGCGACGATGATTTATGGCCTGAGCCAGGAACTGTCGCAGACGATTTCGGACATCGACGGCGTGCTTTCCGCGCGCGTTCATCTCGTCCTGCCCGAAAACGATCCGCTGAGACAGCGGCTGGTGCCATCGTCCGCCTCCGTTTTCATCCGGCATCGCGCATCCGTTCCGATGAATGAGCTGATCCCTCAGGTCAAGATGCTGGTGGCCAAAGGCATCGCCGGGCTGACTTATGACAATGTATCCGTCACGCTCATTCCGGTGACCGCGGCAGTTCCCGAGCACGCAACCGGCGAGCCAGGTTTCACGACGTTCCTCGGCCTCTGGCTGCATCCCGACAGCGTCGCCGCCGCGATGTGGCTGTTTTACGGCATGACGGCGGCTATAGCGGCGCTGGCTGCCCGCCTGGCTTACGTCCAGTGGTATCGACGACCCGGCGTTTACGCGCTCGACGCTTCGGCCATGCCGGTGAAGAAGACATGATCCAGACCGGCTCGAAGCAAACTGCCAGCCCGGAATGGCAGACATTCATGTCCAATCCCGCAGGCTATGCGGATGCGGCCCGGCTGGCGCAATGCTTTGACGGCACGATCGGCGAGGCTGCCTGCGAGCGTATGTTGCGGTCGCAGCGCCTGCATCAGCGATTGTCAGTGCTTCTGCTTGAGCGTTACGGCCTCAGCGGCGCCGTCTCCAACGAGCCAGCCGATGAGACAGACCTGGCGATTGCCTTGTCGTCGGGTGAGGAGTTGGAGGAACTAGCGCTTCGCGCCGGCGCGATCTACTGGGCCGGCAGTCTGGCCGCCGTCATCGATGGACGCCAAGCCTCCGCGTTGCAGGCAGCGCTCGGCGCGGAAATCTGCGCTTTCGCAGTTGCCAACCGCGATCTGGCCGGTCCAATGCAGCCGTTGGAGCCCCTGGATGATATTTATGGTCGTGTCCATGCCGACGGCCTGCGTTGCCTTGGCGCCTGGTGTCAGGCGATGCCGGGCGAAACGAGCATGCGGGTCCGCCTCAAGCTGATGCCGCATGCGCTTGTCGACCAGCCGACAGCCGAACCATTTGCCGAAGCTGGTCCGGCAATCGTTCGACGGGCAATGGGTTAGGCGATATGGTCGAACCGGACAAAGTGACCACTGCCGTGCCGAGGCGCCCCGTCGCCCGCATCCTGCGCGCTGCCGAGGCACGCGCCTGGCAGGATGGGCACGCTTTTCTCGACGAAGCCAGACGTGATGCGCAGCAGTTGCGTGACGCCGCTCGGCGAGCCTATGCGGCCGAATATGCGCAGGGTTATGAAGATGGCAAGGCGCGAGGCGACGCGGATGCCGCGCGTTTGGTGAGCGAGACCGCGGTCAAGGTAGATCGCTATCTCGGTGGGCTGGAAGCCGAAATCATCACTCTGGCTCTCGATGTGGTCAGGCGCGTGCTGGGAGAATTCGACGCGAGCATGCTGGTGACCAAGGCGGCCGCGCAGGCCGTCACTGAAATTCGCCGCGCCAAATATCTAAAAGTCCGACTTCATCCTGCTTCCGTCAACAGGGTTCGCGACGAACTGAACGCGGTCCTGCGCGAGAGCGACCTGGGCATGACGATCGAGATCGACGCCGACGATACGCTGGCGACGGACGCCTGCATCCTCTCGACCGACATTGCCGTCATCGACGCCAGCATCGAGGCACAGCTCAACGCCATTGCCGCTGCGATTTCATCAAAGGCTGAGGCGGCGGCATGACAAGTCCCGCCACCAAGCTCGAGAGCCGCCTCGCATCGGTCGTTCCGAACCTGCGTTCCGGCCTGCGTGAAGATGCCAGCCGGCCCAGGAAAGGGCGTGTACGGCGGGTCACCGGCACGGTCATTCACGCGACGGTGGAGGAGGTTCGGATCGGCGAGATCTGCGAACTCCTCGATCCCAGGACCGGCACGGCGACCAAGGCGGAAGTCGTCGGGCTCATGGACGAGATGGCGATCCTTGTTCCGCTTGGCGATCTCACCGGCCTTTCAAGCCTCACCGAGGTCATTGCGACCGGAAAGACCCAGATGGTGCCCGTCGGGCCCGGCCTGCTTGGTCGGGTGATCAGCGCGTTCGGCGAGCCATTGGATGGCAAGCCGCTTGCGCCGGATGGCATTACCGGCAGCTATCCCGTCAACGCCTATCCGCCGTCGCCGCTGGAGCGCAGTTTGATTTCCGAGCCTATCCAGCTCGGAATCCGCGCCCTCGATGGGCTTCTCACCTGCGCGCGTGGGCAGCGCGTCGGCATCTTCGGCGAGCCTGGCGTCGGCAAGTCGATCCTGCTTTCGGATATCGTCAGCGGCACCGACGCAGATGTTGCCGTGGTTGCGCTTGTCGGCGAACGCGGACGTGAAGTGCGCGAATTCATCGAGCATCAGCTTGGCCCGGAAGGGCTGGCGCGCGCAATCATCGTCGTCGCGACGTCCGACCGGCCGGCGATCGAGCGCGTCAAGGCCGCTTATGTGGCGACCAGCATTGCCGAATATTTTCGCGACCATGGCAAGCATGTGCTGCTGGCAATGGACAACATCACGCGGTTTGCCCGTGCGCAGCGCGAGATTGGCCTCGCTTCAGGCGAGCCGCCGACGCGTCGCGGTTTTCCGTCTTCGCTTTTTGCTGTTCTGCCCCGATTGCTCGAGCGCTCAGGGCCTGGCCGCGTCGGCTCCATTACAAGCCTCTACAGCGTTCTTCTCGAGGGCGATGGCACGCTGGACCCGGTTGCCGAAGAAATCCAGGCGCTTCTCGACGGCCACGTCTTTCTGTCGAACGAGCTTGCGCAGCGCAACCATTTCCCGGCCATCGACGTGCTGCGCAGCCGCAGCCGCCTCATGGACACGGTGGTGCCGGCTGAGCATCGGTCGGACGCCGGCCGCTTACGGGAGTTGCTCGCCCGCTACGCCGACGTCGAATTGCTGCTGCGCGTCGGTGAATACGAAAAGGGCAGCGATGCGGTGGCGGACGAGGCGGTGGCGAAGATTGACGCCATCAACGCCTTCCTGCGACAGCCGTCCGCCACCCACGAGACCATCGAGCAGACACGCGAACGCATGCGGGGGATCGTCAATGAAAGATCGTGACACGATCGCACGATTGCGCGACCTCAGGCGCCACGGTGAACAGCGCGCAAACGAATTGGTCATAAGGCGATACGCCGCTGCGCAGCGGGCCGCCGGGGCGGTTCGGGAGACAGCCGCCGCGGTCAGCGAACACTTGCAGCAGACAGCCGACGCTGAGGATGCAGCGTTCGCTTCGCTTGTTGGACAACCGGTGAAGGCCGTCAGCTTTTATCGGCTTCAGGGGCAATTCGAGAACGCCGCCAGGCAAACCGAGCAGCTCCGGGAAAACGAGAAGATGGCCGGCGTCACCGAGCAACGACGCAAAGCGGAGTTATCGGCCGCCCGCAACGTTCATCGCGCCAGCATGAATGCGGTGACGAAGCTGGACGGGCTGTTGCAGCACCTGACCAAACGCACTGCGCGTCGCAGCCTCGCGCTTGCCGAGCTTTCCGAGGAAGACGAGCGCAGTCCAATGCGCTTGCCCGCAGAACGATAGTCCAATCCGTGATCCTGAATATGGAAGTGTGATGCCTCAGGCCTTGGCGTCGGCAAAAAAGAAAGCGCGCGCAGAGCCGGCGAGACGCACACGCTCGAGCGTTGGCGAGCCGCTGACATTGGAATCTGTTGCGGCTGGGGAGGTTGAGGCATTGAACGCCTTCTACCGCCGTCGTGCTGCCGCGCAGATCACGATTGCCGGGAAAACCATGGCGATCGCCGCCGTCTGGCCGGCGCCAAACCCTGTGGACCAGCCAATATGCACGATTGCGTTCACTCTCGGAGACATGGCGGGCAAATTGCGCTTGCCGTTATCTGTTGTCGAACGAGGCCTTGCCAAGGCTGACGAGCTGATCGACGTGAAACGACCGGCACCCGCTCACGCCGCACTGCTGCTGGAGTCCGAATTCGAAAAAGATCTCGAATGGATCGAGAGCAAGCTGGGCGAGACGATCGCTATTACGTCGATCGAACAAGAAGACAGCGTTCTGGACCAAACCGCGTTGGCTTTCGTCCTGGCCGGCAAGGACCAAACCATAGGTTGCGCCTTGCACACCGACAGCGTCGGTCTGGCGGTGCGGGCCGGGCGCTGTCTCGACGCGATCGGCAAAGCGAGGCCCCCGGTTCCTGCCGAATTCCCGTTGCCCGTCTGCCTTTGGCGTCACGCGCTTACAATCAGTCACGGTGATCTTGAAAGCCTGCAACCTGGCGATGTGGTGCTCTTCGATGACGAAGAGGAAGACGCGGCATTGGTCATTGCCGAGCGGCTTTATGCCCCGGCGGTGCTGACTGCCAGCGGGCCGCAACTGCTTGCCGCGCCGACTGCAATCGCTCGATCGAAATGGGAGTGGACCATGAACCAAGACACGCCGCCGCACGCCGATCAGGCATTGGAGGAGGCAACTCTGGACGAGCTGCCGGTTGCGCTTGCCTTCGAACTCGGCCGCACGGCGATGCCTCTCGGCGAGGTAAGGCAGCTTGCGCCCGGTGCCATCGTTCCGCTCGCCAATGTGACGAAGGAGACGGTCGACATCATCGCCAACGGCAAACGCGTCGGCCGTGGCGAGATCGTGCGGATTGGGGAGAGCCTGGGCGTGCGGATCGCCCGCATGTTCGACAATGCTTGACAATTCGCCCAACCTGCTTGGGATCCTGATTGCCGTCGGCTTTGTCGGTCTGCTGCCGCTGGCAGTCGTCACCATGACCGGTTTTCTGAAGATCTCGGTCGTGCTGTTCCTCATCCGCAGTGCGCTCGGCGTCCAGCAGATGCCGCCCAATCTGGTGCTCTACGGCATAGCGCTCGTGCTCACGGTCTATGTCACGACGCCGTTGCTGAGCGAGATGTCGGGACGGCTCCAGGAAGGGCAGGTTCAGTTCCAGACGACCGACGACCTCGCCAGGGCGACGCAACTGGTGAGGGAACCATTGCAGCAGCACCTGATCAAGTTCACCCAGCCGGAAGAGCGGCAGTTCTTTCTCGACGGAACGAACCGCCTGTGGCCGGAACAGGCACGACAAGATCTGAAGGACGACGATCTTTCGATACTTGTTCCTGCCTTTGTCGCGTCAGAGCTTACGCGGGCATTTGAAATCGGCTTTCTGCTTTATCTTCCCTTCCTCATCATCGACATCGTCGTTGCCAACATCCTGATGACGCTCGGCATGATCATGGTCTCGCCGGTCCTCATTTCGGTCCCGCTGAAACTGTTCCTTTTCGTCGCCATAGATGGCTGGTCGCGGCTGATGCACGGCCTGATCCTGAGTTACGTCTGACGCCGCTGGGAGGTTTGCATGAGCAATGACTTCATCCTGGCGAAGGTCCAGGGCGCGCTGCTGACGGTGCTGTTCGCGTCGGGCCCGGCGATCGTCGCGGCGCTGGCCGTTGGGATCCTGGTCGGGCTGGCCCAGGCGCTGACGCAAATTCAGGACCAGTCGCTGCCGCAGACGATCAAGCTTGTCGTGATCCTGCTGGTCATCATCGTCTTCGGCCCGCTGCTTGGCCAGCAGATCGCCGAGCAGGCCTCGACGGCGCTGGACGAATTCCCCGTCGTCACGCGTTGAGGCGCGCGGATGCCGGTCGAACCCTTCTTCGCGTCGGTCAAGGAGCTACAGTTGTTTCTTTTGGCGGGAGCTTTCGCGCTCGCCCGCATGACCGGGTTCATGCTGCTGATGCCGCTCTTTTCGCGCGTGCCGCTGTCGGGCCTTCTGCGCAACGGCGTTGCCCTGGCGCTGGCGGTTCCAGTCTTTCCGATGATCGTCGACAAGCTGACAAACAACGACATCGCGACGACGATGATCGTCGCCTACATGCTCAAGGAGGTCGTGGTCGGGGTAACGCTCGGGCTGGCGATGGGCATTCCGTTCTGGGCGGCCGAGGCTGCCGGCGATATACTGGACCTGCAGCGCGGCTCGACGATGGGCACGCTGATCGATCCGATGATGACCCATGAGACGAGCGCCACCGGCACCTTGCTCGCCGTCATCATGGTCACGGTCTACCTGGCCGCCGGCGGCCTCGAACTTTCCCTGACCAGCCTCTACGACAGCTATGGCCTGTGGCCGATCGACCAGCTTCTGCCGGTGTTCAGCAAGGATGCAGCCGGCATCTTCCTCGATCTCTTGAACCGCATTCTGATGATGGCATTGACCCTGGTTTTCCCGCTCATCATCAGCATGCTGTTGTCCGACCTTGTGCTGGCCTTTTTGGCGCGCGCCTCGCCGCACCTCAACGTTTTTGCGCTTTCGCTGATCGTGAAGACGCTGGTGTTTAGCCTCGTCTTTGTCCTCTATTCTGCTTTCCTGCTCTTCTACATGGAGCGGGACCTTGGCTTCCTGCGCGAGGCAGGCCGACAGATAGAAGCGATCGGCTGCCGCAGCTGTTAATGACACCAGGAAGGTTTGCGCAAGCGTCGTTCGTAAGATGAAGCAATCGTTGGCCGGCCAATAAATACAATTTATCGTTGAGGAAAGATTCTGACAATTTGACAAGCAGCCGAGCCGCCAACGATCTTACGCCCTCCCGACTTGTCTCTGAACCGGAAGCCATGGCTCGCCTGACCACTTCACCGATCTTCGAGGACCTGCGACTGGTCGATGCGGACAGGCTGCGCAGGCTTGTCAGAATGGGCGCCTATGAGGGGCATACGGGGGGGCTGGCGCACGGCAAGCTCCAGGCCAATGTTGTGATTGTGCCGCGCAGCTTTGCCAGCGATTTCCACCAGTTCTGCATCCGCAACCCGAAACCCTGTCCATTGGTCGGCGTTAATCGCGCCGGCAGCCCATTGATCCCAGCGCTGGGCGACATCGACATCCGCACCGATGC
Source organism: Mesorhizobium sp. WSM4837 (assembly GCF_055811435.1). Classification (NCBI taxonomy): domain Bacteria; kingdom Pseudomonadati; phylum Pseudomonadota; class Alphaproteobacteria; order Hyphomicrobiales; family Phyllobacteriaceae; genus Mesorhizobium; species Mesorhizobium sp. WSM4837. The sequence goes on along the minus strand of NZ_JBVVQE010000001.1, from coordinate 156,181 downwards.
CCCCCAGTACAACATCTATCATTTCGGCGAGCTGACCCGTCGGAGGACGGACATCATCGACCTGTGGCAGGATGATTTTGCCGCTTTCGCGCTCGGCAGTTCGCTGACCGTCGAAGCTGCACTTGCCGAAAAGAAACTGAGCCGCATCGGCTGCGGCAAGGCCTCACCCAAGTTCCGAACCAGGATCCAGACGTGCCGCGTCGGACCGTTTGGTGGCGAAATGGTCGTCTCGATGCGTCCGATAAGCCGTTGCGATGTCGACAGGGTTCGCGCTCTCACCGCACGCTTCCCACATGCCCACGGCTCCCCCATCCATGTCGGAGATCCCACGGTCATCGGAATAGCCGATTTGATGGCTCCCGACTGGGGCGATGCGGTCAAAATCATCGACGGGGAGGTCCCTGTATTCTGGGCCAGCAGCATCACCGCACAGGATGCGCTTGCTCGCGCCGAACTGGCGACCTCGATCACGGTATCGCCGGGGCACATGCTGATCACCGATGTCGATGCACGAGCCGATGCGGGCGCTTTCAAAGTCTACTAGCAGTTCTTCATCACCGGTCAGCGTTAATGCTATTCGAGATGCGAAATGCGGTGAGAGTCGGTCTCGATCTGCCTCACCACATCTTCGATCATGTTGCAGTGGCCCAACCTTATGCACTCGAGGCAGTGAAGCTCCCCGGCAAGTGCTCCCACTAGGTGATAACCATTTGGTAACCTTCCGAACTGGAAAGTGAAAAAGTACTGGCTACTTTTGCCCTCGATAGATGTTAGGGCTGGTATCGAGCGAGACAAAGGAGAAAGGACCGGGATGGCCACGGTACTGAACGCCAAAGGCGTTCCACTTCCCTACAGCGGATCCTCCGTAAAGTGGTATTCGGCGACGAATTCCGGCCCGACACTTTATGGCAGCACATACAACGACTCGATGTATGGCGACGCTGCCGTCACCGTCACAATGCGTGGCGGCAAGGGCGACGACATCTATTATCTGTATGCCGCGAAAAACAAGGCGGTCGAGCTGTCCGGCGAGGGCGTGGACACCATCTCGACCTGGATGAGCTACAAGCTCCCGGCGAATTTCGAGAACCTGACGGTCACCGGCGACAAACGCTATGCTTTCGGAAACGAGCTGAACAACATCGTTACCGGCGGCTCCGGCCAACAGACGCTCGACGGCTTGCAGGGCGATGACGTGCTCAAGGGCGGATCCGGGGCGGACATTTTCGTCGTCAACCCCGGCAACGGCAGTGACCTGATCCTGGACCTTGGCGCGACGGATACGGTTCGCGTCGGGAGCTACGGCTTCACCTCTTTCGAAGAGGTGCGCGCCAACATGGTCCAGTCGGGAGCCAACGTCCGCCTAAATCTGTCCGACGGCGAGTTTCTCGTCTTCGCCAACAAGACCATCGGCGATTTCACTGCAAGCCAGTTCAAGCTGGCCGTGGACAGGTCGGCCCTGGAACTGACCTTTTCGGACGAGTTCGATACGTTGGACCTGTGGAACGGCTCGAGCGGCACCTGGGATTCGAATTACTGGTGGGGGGCCGAGAACGGCAGCACGCTCACGAGCAACAATGATCTTCAATGGTACATCGATACCGACTACGCCCCGACACGCTCCGTCAATCCGTTCAGCATCGAGGACGGCGTTCTCACCATTACCGCCGCCCGGGCTCCTGAAGCGATCCGTCCCTACATAAATAACTACGAATACACGTCAGGGTTGCTGACGACCTACGAATCCTTCGCGCAGACCTACGGCTATTTTGAAATTCGAGCCGACATGCCCGAAACACAAGGGGCATGGCCGGCCTTCTGGCTTCTCCCGGCGGACGGCTCCTGGCCACCGGAACTGGACGTCATCGAGATGTTCGGTAAAGATCCAAACAAGCTCATCCTGACAGGCCACTCGAACGCGACGGGAACGCATACAACAGTAGGCACGACGGCCTATGCCGCGGATACCGAAGGGTTCCACACGTATGGCGTGCTTTGGACAGAAGACGAACTCGTCTGGTATTTCGACGACGTCGAAGTCGCTCGTGCCGCAACGCCTGCCGACATGCATGACCCGATGTATATGCTGGTGAATATGGGGATCGGTGGCCAGGCGGGAGAGCCCGTCGACGAGCTTGCGACGCCTGCCGAAATGCAGATCGACTACATCCATGCCTATGCGTTGCAAGACTGGGTTATCTGACATTTGACAGATGGACTCGGCACCGACACGTTCGTCATCATTTCGGGCGCGGCCATTGCCGCCTGAGACCGAACTGGAACTGATGTGAAGCCGACGTCGCATCCCATTCCACCCGAGCCGCCGCGAACGACACTCGCGGCGGTTTTGGCTTCCTTCCGGCGAGCGTTGGCCGGAATTGCGTTGATGAGCGGCGTCGTCAATGTCCTGGCGCTGACCGGCTCGTTCTTCATGCTGCAGGTCTATGATCGTGTCATACCCGGCCGCAGCGTGCCGACGCTCGTCGGGCTTGCAATATTTGCCGGCACACTTTTCGTTTTTCAGGGCGTTCTCGAACTCATCCGGTCGCGTTTGCTGGTGCGCATCGGAATGGCGCTGGACGCGCGCTTGAGCGGACAGGTCTATGCCGCCCTCATGCGTTTGCCGCTGCGAACCAAGCTCGCAGGCGACGGCCTTCAATCCTTGCGGGATCTTGACCAGGTGCGATCGTTCATGTCGAGTGCCGGTCCGACCGCGCTTTTCGACCTGCCGTGGATGCCGCTCTACCTCTCTATCTGCTTCCTGTTCCACTTCTGGATCGGCATGACGGCGCTGGCCGGCGTGGTTATTCTGTTCAGCCTGGCATTGCTTGCCGAAATACGTACGCGAGAGCCCGCCAGAAAGGCAAACAGTCAAGCGGCAGCGCGCAATACACTTGCCGAAGCGACACGTCGCAATGCCGAGGTTCTGCAGGCCATGGGCTTTGGCTCGCGCATCGCCGAGCGCTGGTCAGGGATCAATGCCGGCTATCTCGACACCAATGCAACAGCCAGCGACCTTGCCGGGACGCTCGCAACGATCGCGAAGATCCTGCGCATGATGCTGCAATCGGGCATCCTGGCGATCGGCGCCTATCTGGTCATCCATCAGGAAGCGACCGGCGGCATCATGATCGCCAGTTCGATCATGATGAGCCGGGCGCTCGCACCGATCGAACTGGCTATCGCCCACTGGAAGGGCTTCGTCACCGCCCGCCAGGCCTGGGCCCGCTTGACCCAGCTTTTGGTCCTGCTTCCCGAAACTGCGACAAGTGTCTCGCTGCCTGCTCCGAGATCTGCACTTTCGGTCGAAAGTATCAGTGTCACACCGCCGGGTGAGCGCCGGATGGTCGTGCAGGACGCCACCTTTGCATTGGAACAGGGCGTCGGCCTCGGCATCGTCGGGCCAAGCGCTTCGGGCAAGTCATCGCTCGTTCGGGCAATTGCCGGCATATGGCTGCCAATCCGCGGCACCGTCAGGCTGGACGGCGCAACGCTCGACCAGTGGTCGCCGGAAGAACTGGGCAAGCATGTCGGCTATCTGCCGCAGGATGTGCAACTGTTCGACGGCACCATTGCCGAGAACATCGCGCGCTTCGAGCCGCAAGCGCCTTCCGACAAGATACTGGCGGCTGCGCGCGCGGCCGGCGTTCATGAACTCGTCATCCACCTGCCGGAAGGCTACGAGACACGCATCGGCGAGGCCGGTTCGGCGCTTTCGGCTGGCCAGAGGCAGCGGGTGGCGCTTGCCCGGGCTCTCTACGGTGACCCGTTTCTGGTTGTTCTCGACGAGCCTAACTCCAACCTCGATGCGGAAGGCGAGGCGGCGTTGACGGTGGCGATTCAAGCTGTTCGCGCGCGAGGCGGTATTGCCATCGTGGTCGCACATCGGCCGAGCGCGCTGGCCAGCCTGGATCAGGTTCTTGTGATGGCGAACGGCCGTATTCAGGCCTTTGGCCCGAAGAATGAGATCTTGAACAAGATAACCCGCCCAGCGGGCGTTCCCTTGAAGGTCGTTTCCGGACTTGAAGAGACGGCATCCTGATGGCGCAACGCACGATATTCGCAGCCGATCGCACCATTCGACGCTATCTGCTTGGCGGTGTCGCAACCTGCATCCTGCTGGTTGGCGGGGCGGGGAGTTTGGCCGCCGTCACCGAGATTTCCGGAGCCGTCATCGCTTCGGGAAAGCTGGTTGTCGATTCCAGCGTCAAGAAGGTGCAGCATCCGACGGGTGGCGTTGTCGGTCAAATCTTCGTCCGGGAAGGCGATGCCGTGCAATCGGGCAAGGTCTTGATCCGCCTCGATGAGACCATCACCCGGGCCAATTTGGCGATCGTCTCGAAGAGCCTGGACGAATTCGAGGCGCGGCTGGCTCGCCTTGAGGCCGAGCGCGACGGCAAGGTAAGCATCGTCTTTCCAGCTTCGCTTGTGTCACGCCAGGATGCCCCCGAGATTGGTCGGGCGATGGCCGGCGAGCAATCTCTGTTCGAATTTCGCCGACAGGCACGCGCCGGTCAGAAGGCTCAGTTGCAGGAGCGCATTGCGCAGCTTGCCGAAGAGGTTTCCGGCTTGACCGAGCAAAGAGATGCCAAGAGCCAGGAAATCAAGTTGATCGGCTTTGAGCTCGAAGGCATGCGCAGACTTTGGCAACGCAAGCTGGTTTCGATCGATCGTATTACTGCGCTTGAACGCGATGCCGTGCGGCTTAAAGGCGAGCATGGGCAACTGACTGCGGCCATAGCGCAATCGAGGGGTCGTACCTCCGAAATCCGTTTGCAGATCATCCAGATCGACCAGGATTTGCGCAGCGAAGTGGCAAGCGAACTGCGAGACGTCCAGGCAAAGATCTCCGAGTCCGTCGAGCGCAAGGTTTCGGCCGAAGATCAGCTCAAACGCATCGACATACGCAGTCCGCAGAACGGTGTCGTTCATCAGCTCGGCGTGCACACGGTCGGTGGCGTTATATCTCCAGGCGAGCTCATCATGCTGATTGTCCCGGTGACGGACGACCTGACCGTTGAGGCGCGCGTGGCTCCGCAAGACATCGATCAGTTGACGCCAGGGCAAGGCGCGACCCTGCGGCTGTCGGCATTCAATCAGCAAACGACGCCGGAACTGAATGGTGCGGTCAGCAAGATTTCCGCCGACCTCAATGTCGATGAGAAAACAGGCACCGGCTTTTACACCGTGCATGTTGCTTTACCGCGCACAGAGCTTAGCCGGCTCAAGGGCGTGGCCCTGGCGCCAGGCATGCCTGTCGAGGTGTTCTTTTCGACCGGCAACCGCACCATGCTGTCCTATCTCGTGAAACCTTTGGCGGATCAGATCCAGCGAGCTTTCAGGGAGCAGTAGGCTCTCTCTGCGAGCCGACGAGCTGAATTCCGGAACAAGGATGCGATTTTGCCGTTTCGCCTGAAACCGGAAGCGATCCCACATGTCCGAGTTGACGAATGAAGAGATCGAGGGTCGGCTCAATGCCCAGCGAGAGACTCTGGCGCTGATCGTCGCGCTGCTTGCCGGCCCCGACAAGACCTCCGAGCGAATATGGGCCGAACTGGAAGCCCGCTTTCAATTCCAGAACAATCAGGAAGACCCCGGCGCCGTGCCAAGCCGTGCATTCGCCATTGAGAGTGCGACGATGCGGGAGTTCAAGCTGATCTTCGAGGAAGCGCGGGCACGCAAGGCGGAATGGAATGCCGAATAGGCAGGCGGAACAGATCCGTCTCTCCGGATGGATAGCAACAATTTTCCCGACCTGACGCGGAAACATTTCCGCCATGCCGGTGTTACTCACTGAGTGGGGCGCGAGGCGCTTCCTTCTTTGAGGCAATGATGAGCTTCGACAAGACATTGCAGATCGCCCACATCCGGCTGAAAGGAACTGCGGCTAACCGTGATCCGGACCGGCAGGTTGCCGGGCTGAAGTCCAGACGGCTTGGCGAACAGGCCTGAGCTGTGGCGAGTAACGGCACGACCCTTCCGACGGTTCTTGTCACCGGCAGCAGCGGCTTCCTGGGGCAGGCGATCGCGCGAGGCTTGATTGACCGCTACCGCGTCATCGGCCTCGACGTCGCAAAACCCAAGTATGCCCCTGCCGACATGGAGACGATCGAGATCGATCTCACCTCCGATGAGGGCGTGAGCAGGGCTGTGCAGGTGGCACGGCAGCGCAGCGGCGGCCGCATCGCTTCGGTCGTCCATCTTGCCGCCTATTATGACACGACCGGCGAGGACAACCCGAAATATGACGCCGTCACCGTGCAGGGCACGCGTCGGCTGCTGAAGGCGCTGACGGCGGTCGAGACTGATCAGTTCGTGTTTTCCAGCACGCTTCTCGTCCATGCGCCAAGCCCGGAGAAGGGCGCGAAAATCAATGAGGACTCGCCGCTTGACCCGGCTTGGGCCTACCCAAGATCGAAAGCCGAAACCGAGGCGCTGATTTCGAGGGAGCGCGGCCAGATCAAGACGGTGACCCTGCGGCTCGCCGGCGTCTATGACGAAGACTGCCGGGCGGCCTTTATTGCCCAGCAGATCTCCCGCATCTTCGAGCGCTTGCCGACCGCTTATCTGTTCGCCGGCGATATCACCGCCGGCCAGCCCTATCTGCACAAGGACGATCTCGTCGACGCGGTGGTGCGCACCGTCGACCGGCGTGCCGAACTTCCGGCCGAGACCGTGCTTCTGATCGGCGAAGAAGACACACCGTCATACGAGGAGATGCAGAAGCGCATCGGCCGGCTTATCCATGGCGAGGACTGGCGCACCCTGGCGCTGCCGAAGCAGCTGACGAAGCTGGGCGCGTGGGTGCAGACGGAGGTGCTCGACCAGGACACCGACATCAAACCGTGGATGATCGAGAACTCGGACGATCATTACGAGATCGACATCGCGCGGGCCAAAACCCTGCTGGGCTGGGCGCCCAAACACAATCTGCTGGACACATTGCCGGAGATGATCCGCCGGCTGAAACAGGACCCCACGGACTGGTACGCGACCAACAAGCTCGATCCCCCGGTTGTCGCGGCTTCTGACCCCGAGATCGAGCAGGCCGAAAGGCGCCTCAAGGGACCGCTCGAGCGAAGCAAGGAAGAGGTCGAAGCGGCGATAAAACGGCATCGGTCGAGGACGCTCTGGGCGCCGATGACCAACGCTGCGCTTGGGCTGTGGCTGGTCGCCTCGCCAATGACAATTGGCCTGTTCGATCCCGTCACAGCCGCAATGCCACCCGCTCTGGGGCACGCGGTTGCGGGGCCGCAATTGCGCAACGCAGGCCTCGGCGTCAGCGAGATCGTTTCCGGCCTGCTGGTGACGGCCTTTGCGTTGATGGGCATGTCCCGACGCCGGCGCTGGGTGCAGTGGATCACGGCGTCGCTCGGAGTTTGGGTGATGCTGGCGCCGTTGCTGTTCTGGACGACCAGCGCCGCCGCCTATGCCATCGACACGCTCGTCGGCATGCTGATCGTCGCCTTTGCGGTGATGATCCCGCCGACCCCTGGCATCAGCGGCCGCGCGCTGGCGGCCGACGACGACATTCCGCTGGGCTGGACCTATTCGCCATCGACCTTCACGCAGCGGATTCCGATCGTGGCGCTAGCCTTCGTCGGCCTGTTCGTCTCGCGCTATCTCGCCGCCTTCCAGATGGGCCACGCGGATGGGCTGTGGGATCCGTTCTTCGGCCCCGGTGGCGCGCCGGTGCGCAACGGCAGCGAGGCGGTGGTGACGTCATGGGTCTCGAAGGGTTTTCCAATCGCCGATGCCGGGCTCGGCGCCTTCGCCTATTGCCTCGATATCCTCGCCGGCGCGATCGGCGACCGACGGCGCTGGCGCACCATGCCGTGGATGGTGCTCCTGTTCGGCCTACTGATCGTTCCGCTTGGCGTGGTCAGTGTGTCCTTCATCATCATCCAGCCACCGCTGATTGGCGCGCTGTGCACGCTCTGCATTCTCCAGGCCGCCGTCACGGTGGTGCTGATCCCTTACTCCGTCGACGAGGTGCTGGCGACCATCCAGTATCTCTGGGGCGCGACGAGGGCAGGCGAGCCGTTCTGGCGTACCTTCTGGATGGGCGGACCGGCGCTGTCGGAGAACCAGACGCCCGGCGCCGACCTCGACCGTCCGGTTTTCGAGGTGCTGAAGGACTTTGTCACCGGCGGCGTCAACTTCCCGTGGACGCTGGCAGCAAGCACGCTGCTCGGCGCCTTGCTGATGACCACGCCATTGATCTTCGGCACGCAGCCACCGCTTTACTTCAGCGATCACGTCGTCGGCTGTCTCATTGTCATGGTCGCAGTCATGGCCATGGCCGAAGTGGTCCGGCCGGTGCGCTTCCTCAATGTCGTGCTTGGCGCATGGATCGCGGTGTCCCCCTTCGTGCTTGCCGGCGGTGAAACCCTGGCGATCGTGGCGGACGTTGCGATCGGTCTGGCGCTGATCGTGCTCAGCCTGCCGCGCGGCACGCGCAGCGACCAGCACTATGGCGGTTGGGATCGAGCGATTGTCTGACCGACTCGACTTCAGCACCTGGCGAAGCGAAGCGCGCCGAGTGCCAATCTGCAGGAGCAGGTCAAAGGAAGAGATCGAATGGCCTGAACGAGACTCTGCCTGACGGGGCTAGATTTGTTCGCCGAGCAGGATCCTCGCGTCCTTGGCCGCGACGATGAACGCCTGGCGCGCGACCCTTGGCGGCTTATCGCCGCGGATAACAGCAAGGCAGGCTGCGATTGCAGCCAGACGCGTCTTGGACGCTGGCGTCGGCCAGTCCTTCAGCAGCACTTCAGCCGCATCGGAGACAGACAAAACAACCCTGTCACGATCGATCCGACCGGGTTGAACGACAATTGGCTTTCTGAAACGTCTCGTGCGCACGATACTCTCCAAGGCGAGGAGTATGTTAGCCGCGTCTGATCTTGTTGGCCACCTCAAATGTTAATTGCGGGAAGGCGAGGTTCGGACAACGTCCGCAAAGGCTGTGAACGACCATGATCTATTTCACGGCCGACACACATTTCAGCGATCCCCGCATTCTGCGCATCGATCGCCGCCCGTTCGGCTCGCTGGCCGAACACGATCGAGCGCTGATTTCGCTCTGGAACGAAACGGTCAGCCCGGATGACCAGATCTGGCATCTCGGCGACTTTGCCAGGGGATCAGCCGAATTCGTTGCGTCGCTGCTGTCGTCTCTTCATGGCGAGAAGCATCTGATTGTCGGCAACAACGATGGCGCGGCGACCATAGAGGCTGCGGGTTGGGCCAGCACACAGCATTACAAGGAACTGACGATAGACGGCAGGTTGCTGATCCTTTGCCACTATCCTTTTCGCACCTGGAATCAGATCGGCAAGAAATCGATCAATCTGCATGGCCATTCCCACGGCAGGCTGAGCCCGGTCACGCGCCAGTACGACGCCGGCGTCGACAGCTGGGATTTTCGCCCGGTCACCCTTTCCGCCATCCTTGCAAGCCGACGGCGGCGAACGGTCAGTCGGGATATTCAACGCGAATGATTAAAACGCGGGTCATCCGGCTGTTGCCGTTCCAGTGGCAATTAGCCGAAGAATGCAGCGGCTCAGAATAAAAGCGCTCCGCAGCGATCCTTCGCGCCCCCCTCTGCCCTGCCGGACATCTCCCCCACGAGGGGGGGAGATTGGCCTTCATCGCTGATTTCGCCAACCACCAACCGTGCAAAAAAGGGACGCTGTCCGCGAAGCTGCCGATCTCCCCCCGTGTGGGGGAGATGTCCGGCAGGACAGAGGGGGGCGCTGTCCCTCGGCGATCAAAGGTTCTGCACCGCAGCGCGCTCCAAGGTACGGCTGGATACCAGCGTCTGCGCCCGCGCGGCGAGCCTGCCAATCCGGGCTGAACGTTCTGCCATCTAATGCGTTCTCCCGGGGCAGGGCGCGTCGGGACCGCAAACATCGGCGCCCAATGGCCATGACGAGGAAGCACCGGAATGAGCGAGATGACCGAGCACAGAGGCACTCAGAAGAGCCAGCCAAAAGGCACCGTGATCGCATTCTCCGCGCCGGGCTGCGAGCCTCTCTACGCTCACGAGCGGGAAGCCATAGCTGCCGTCGCCCGCACCATTGCCACGCTCAAGGGGTTTGCCTTCCGGCAGGGTCTAGGCCACAGCAGCGGCAATGGCGGGCGCTTGTACTTCGTGCCGGACGACAGCTTGCTTGCCAGCGATGCGGCGCGGCTGGGTATCAACGGGCCGCAAGACCTCTTCGGCGGCGTGGTGCCTTGGCGATTCGCGACCACTAAGGCGATAACCCACGAACTGGTCGACGACCTGGCCGAGCGACCGAAAGAATGGTCAACCGGCTTCGGCAGAACTGTCGCCGCCGCAGTATTGCCTGGCTACACCGTGTTTTCGCGGCACGATGCGCTGCGAGCAGCGCAACGCCTGCTGAGGCATGGGCTGGCCCGGCTCAAGCCACCGCTTGCCTCGCGAGGCCAGGACCAGCACATCGTTCGCACGGTCGCTGACGTCGAGAGACTGCTCGAGCAATACCGCTCCCCCGACTTGGACGAGTGCGGTCTGGTGCTCGAAGCCGACCTTCGTGACGTCGTCACATTGAGTGTTGGCAGAACGGAGATCGACGAAATCATGGTCGCCTACTACGGCACTCAAACGACGACGACCGACAATGCGGGACAATCCGTTTATGGCGGGTCTGATCTCATCGTCGTGCGCGGCGGATGGGAAGCTCTCGAAGACCTTCAGCTTCCCCGCGCACTAGCTTTGGCAATTGCGCAGGCGAGGGCCTATGACGCGGCGATGGCCGAGTGTCCTGGATTTTTCGCCTCGCGGCGCAACTACGATATCGGCCAGGGTGTCGATTCGTCGGGTATCTGGCGATCCGGTGTGCTCGAGGCCAGCTGGCGCATTGGCGGCAGCAGCACTGCCGAGCTTGCGGCAATAAAAATCATGAAGCAGGACCCGGACATCCAACTGGTGCGTGCGTCCGCGGTCAAGACGTTCGGCAATACCAGCCGGCCGCCTGAGAACGCGGACGTTCACTTTCAAGGAGAAGACCCCGATGAGGGTCCGATCACGCGCTATACCGTCGTCACGCATGCGACCCGGGAGCCGCCAAAGAAAGCGGCGGATTAGTGTCTAAAAACGCTTAGGACCAGGGAACATCCGTCGGCGGCTTGAGTTGTTCGGCATGATCCCGAAAACCAATCCGAAGGAGGAAAAAGTGATCGAGGTTATTTCTGCTCCTGGGAATGTCGCCGCATTTCGCGTTGCCGGTACCGTGACCGCGGAGGACTACGACAAGATCATCCCGACCATCGAAGAGAAACTGAGCGAACATGAAGAGATCGGCATCCTGGCCGACCTTACCGATCTGGAGGACATGACGGGCGACGCGTTGCGCCGCGATCTGCAGTACGGCTTGAGCAAACTTGGCGAACTCCACCGCTTCCAGCGTGCCGCAGTGGTGTCCGAAAAACAGTGGATCAAGGCAGCTACCGAAATGACGGGCGCACTGTTCCCGCAGATCGAGGCGCGGGTGTTCCCGGCGGACGAAAAGACCCAGGCTCTGGCGTGGGTAGCAGGCGTTCAATAGCGGTATCAAGGGGAGCGGCCATGCCAACCATCTACAACAAACGACAGAATTCGGACGGCCTGTGGGAAGTCTATGACGACGAGAGCGAGGAAGCCGTCGTGGTTGACGGCATGCCGCTTTCCGGCCTCGATGAACTCGAAGCCAATGAGGCCATTCGAAAACTCAAGCGGGGTGAGGTGACTTCCGACAACATTCCGCCGACTGCCCAGTCTGGCTGGCCTCCGACCAAAGACGGCATATAATCAATGCAAGCGTCCTGCCCCGGCGCGAGCAGGTTGCAGGGGCCACGTTTCCAGTGCATTCTTGCTGTCGTCGATGACCACACAGTATCTTAACCACCAGTTGGAATGCCCTTATTGCTTGACGATAAGGCTGAGGATTCCGGCCGACGCCGGTCCTGACGACCGGATCCTTTGCGACGACTGTGGCGAATTCCTCGGGACCTGGGACGATCTGCTTACCGATTTTGAGAGGCAGGGCGGCCAGGATGGAGTGTTCCGTCTCGACAAGGGTCGTATCAAGCGGATCGATTGAGCCGATTGCTGGCGAAGCCATTTGCTCGCACCGCCGTCTCGCCAGCGTAAGCCTTGCAGCACCTGCGCGGCCTGAGGCGAAAAATTTCCAGCGGCTCGAATCATCAGGGAACTTGTTGCCGGCCGGCGGGGTTATCGGTCGCCTTCCCAGTTAGGGAGGCTAGCTCCAAACCTCAGCGGGAGACGACCATGGCAACTGCGAAAAAAGCTGCGAAAGCGACAACCAAGGGCCTTGAGGACCTGTTCCTCGACGGGCTGAAAGATCTTTACTACGCCGAAAAGAAAATACTGAGGGCGCTGCCGAAAATGGCCAAAAGCGCGGAGTCGGAAAAAGTGACTGCTGCCTTCGAAAAACATCGCATGGAGACGGAAGTTCACGTCGACCGGCTCGAGGAGGTGTTCGAGAAATTTGGCAAGGCGGCACGCGGCAAGACCTGCCCGGCGATCGACGGCATCATTGAAGAAGGCTCCGAGATCCTCGAAGACTATGACGGTGCTCCTGCGCTCGATGCCGGACTGGTCGCAGCGGCGCAAGCCGTCGAACATTACGAGATCGCCCGGTACGGCACTCTTGTCGCCTGGGCGGAACAGATGGGAAAGGCCGATGTCGCCGCCCTTCTCAAGGCAACGCTCAAGGAAGAGGTCGCGACAGACGAAGCGCTGACCGGGTTGGGCGAGGGTGGTGTCAACCAACGTGCCCTCCAAGCCGCCGCCTGATTCCTGGTGGTGACAGGCTTGCGGAGCCCAGGCGAAGATCGCCAGGCTCCGCTCGCAAGATGCAGGTAGTGCCTTGCCGTCCGGGATTCTTGAACCGGCGTGGCCGACTGCCATTGCCAGGCTTGAATTAGCTTGAGCCGGAATCTTCAAGAATGGGTTAAAAGACATTACGCAAATGTCAGGTGAGAGAGCCCGCTATCGTTGGCGTTGGCGTTCGGCATGGCGTTGAGTGGCCGAGCGACCCGTTTAGCGAGCCCGGTCGCGGGTGATTGGAACATCTGCCGACCAACGCCGTTGATATGCTCGGCAGGCGAAAGGGGCTGCATATGTCAAAACTTCAGGCGGTGACTCCAGAGCATCTGCAGCGGCTCAAGCTCGAGGCGTCTGCTTATTTTGGTCCGAAAGTGCTCCACGAAGCATTGTTGCGTCTTTGCCAGGCTTGCGGACGCGATAGCCTTGACCGGTTCGAGAAGACCATGGTCGATAAGATCGAGGCAATGCGCGATGAGAAGGCCGATTTCGAGACAATGAAGGAATTTGCCATCGAACAGCTTTACGCCTGCGTTCGCGAGGTCAGTAGTTCGCCTGACATGAAACAGCCGCTGGAGGGAGCAGAAGCCCGAAGGACGCCTGGTCGGTCGGAAGAGCCGAAGACCCTGGAAGACCAGTTGCAGGCCGGGCTTGAGGATTCTTTTCCCGCGAGCGACCCGCCGGCGGTGGTGTCCACAGCGATATCCGGCGGGGCGAAAAAGCTGGTCGGGACTGACGAAGTCCTGAAAAAGCAGCGGGAAGAGGCGGCCAAGAACAACGACCGGTCATAGACGGCCGCCCGCCCAATCCGAGATTTTCCAGCACCTTATTTCGATGTCCGGAACGATCCAAACCTTCATGCATTTAGCTAGCGTCTGCGTTCATCAACTCTTTCTTGCTGGGAGCTGGACCATTGTCCTCCAGGGGCTACCCCTTGGCCAACCAGGAAACGGATGACGTTTCCATCGTTGACCTGATACCTGCCTTGCGCGCCTTCGCCCGCACCTTCTGCCGGGTTCCCGACGATGCCGACGACCTGGTCCAGGAGACATTGACCAAAGGGCTCGCCAACATCGACAAGTTCGAGCCCGGAACGCGTATGAAGTCATGGCTCTTCACCATCATGCGCAATAGCTATTATACGCGGATCAAGGCCGCCGACAGGGAAAAGCCGGGCCTGCTTGACTGCGCCTCCGCAATCCCGATTACGGAAGCGACGCAGGAGTGGTCCGTTCAGAGCAAGGAAGTCGCCAACGCGGTCCAGAGGTTGCCGGAGCATCAGCGCGAGGTCCTGATGCTGATCGGGGTCCTTGGCGTCAGCTATGAAGAAACTGCCGAAATATGCGGTTGCGCGGTTGGAACGGTAAAAAGCCGCCTTAACCGAGCGCGTGCCAGCGTGCTGGAATACCTCGGCGAAAGTTCCTTGCAGACATTGGTGGAACGACGCAATCACCTGTCAGCAGCACAGGGAAACTTCGCAGTCGACAGGCGCCGATAGCTAGTCCTGTTTCTTTGCTTTGCATCGACGCTTCTCGACAAGCGCATTCTGCAATTGAACCGCAAGGTCGGTCAGCTGGTCGGGGACCTTTTCCTGCTCGATAGCAGTCAGCAGAGATGCAATCTTCCGGTCTATTGCCAGCCGGAGTTTCGGGCTGATGCTATCGTCGCTCGAGCGAGACATAGTGTTCTCTTAACGAATCAGTCCCTTCACCAGTGTGGTGACGGCAATCAGAGTTTGCAAGGATTCGCGCGTCCTCACAGTCAGCGCCGTCCCTTGCACAGCCCGTCCCTTGCACAGCCCGTCCCTTGCACAGCATTGTGTATCGAAGCTGCTGGTCTCGTCGGGGAAGCCTATGCTTTCCCCTCCGGTCCTCCCGGCGCTGTTGCCGGGTGCGCTCGACATTTCGACTCTCGTGACCTCGACTGGCCACTGGTCATGATTGGCGTTTGCGGTTGCAGCAGTCAGTCTTGGGAGAGACGATCTGCGGCGTGATACTGATCGGAGTTGATCCGATTGCCGTCGAGCCGGCGTTGCTCGGTGTGCTGCTTCCCAGGCTCTGCTGGACAAAGCAAAGCCGCGTTTCCTTGACCTTGTCCTTGGCCAAATCGGTCATCGCGCCGGCCGCCGGAGCCTTTATCTTGACGGCAGAGATGATGTCTATCTTGCCGCCGGATGCCTTCTAGTCCTCCTTCGGATTGTCGGCACTCACAGGTGCCCTGTCTGTTTGGTGCGCCTGTCTCTTTGACGCCCTCGTCTCTTTGACGCCCGAACAATCATTGCGCCGTAATGTTCCCTCGGATGCCACAAGTAGAAAGGCATTGCCGTCCCACAGCCGGAACGGCTTCGCGCCGTCAGCCACGACCTGCATGCAATGGGCTTCGGCGAGGCGGTGAACATCGGCACGATCCAGCGCCGTCGATCCGCGATAGGAGTAATTCAGAAGTGCTGCCACGCCTGACGGTTTCAGAACACGCGCAATTTCCTCGAAATACCGCTCCGCCAGGCCAGCCAGCACCAGGTAGGGGAAGCTGTCGACAGCCAGCACGCAATCGAAGCTTGCGTTGGAAAAATCGGCGAGATCGAGACCAAAGGTCGGCCGCAGATCCACATTGCGCAGCCCGGCACATCGCCGACGAGCGACCGAAATCATCTCCAGGGATATGTCGATGCCGACGATCCGGTGCGCGGCATCCGAGAGTGCGCTTTCGAAGCGGCCGATGCCACAACCAATGTCCAGTATGTCCTGGTCGGGGCCGCTGAAGCCTTGCCGCTGCAACCATGCGACGATCTCGTCGGTGGCGGCGGTGAGTTTCTCCTCGTCTCCCAGCGAAGACAGTTGAACGCTCGCCGCCTGGGAAATCGTCGCCGCGGCATCAAAGCCGGCGGCCAGCCGCCTGACGACCGCGGCGTCAGTTTCCCATTCATCGCGTTCGTGGCGGACGGCGGCACCTGTTTGGCGCAGCGTGGTGAAGATGTCAGGCCTGTGACGAAGCAGATCGGCGATCCGCTCCAGTCTGTCGCGTTTTCGCAGGTCGGCTGAACGCATCTCCAGCGCCACATCGGCCAATTCTGCGGCATCGACCCCGGTCTCGAAGCGCAGCGCCAGTCTGGCAATGATGGCGTCGACGCAGGCGCCGTCGGCCATGCACTCCTCGATCAGCATTTTTGCGGTCGATGCCGCCTGGGGCGATGGCTTTCGTCCGGTGGCGCTCATCGAGCCATGCTCCGCGTCCAGACCTTTCGCATTGTCCATTGGTCGACGGCCCCCCAGCCATACTTGTAGCTCTCCTGGCCGCGCAGAAAATCGAACTCCCGCGCCCCTTCGCGAGCCGCTTCGGCAATCGCGTGACCGATCAGGATTGCGCCGGGACTTTCCTCGGCATAGGCCGGATCAAAACCGCCAAGGTAGGCGTAGGCGCGGTGGCGATGATGAAATCCGTAATAGGCGCCGACGACCGCATCGTCGATGGCAACAAGCCAGCATCGGACAAGACCCTGTGCGGCAAGCATGGGAAGCGCCTGCCGATGGAATTCTTCTGCAGCCGGATCGGCCAGGACGCCGTCGCCGCGCCCGGCCCAACGCGCGCCGTGAAGGCGGATCAGGTGATCGAAAAACGCTTTGAGATCGGCCTGTGCCGGTATGATGGAGACGCAGCCGCGCCGGCGTGCGGCATTGTGCGCGCGGCGCAACTGGCGTCTTCGCCGCGCCGGAATGCAGACCGCGAGCGCATCGTCGCCAGCGATCGGCAGCACGGGACAAGCGGCGTGGTCGACGGGTTGATCCGCCTCCAGCGCAGGGTGCGCGATAGTGAGACCGGCAGCACCGGCCGGCAGGTCCGGTAAGATCCATTGCGACCAATTGATCGCCAGAACCCGGTCGGCGATGACGGCGGCGACAGCCGCTTCGATGCCGGGGCAACACAGGACATCCAGGTAGTCGCTTAACGAAATCCCAACCGGAAGCAGTCTCGACCCGCAAGTTGCGTGTTCCAGGTAAAGCGGTGCCAATCCCACCAGATCGTCGCCTCGCCAGACGGCGATCGTCGCCAGCTCTCCGGGCGCGAATGCGCGCCACCACGGCACCAGCCAGGCGGGGCTTTGGAACGGCGTCGCTGTCCTGCTGTGCGCCCACAGCTCCCGCCAGCGCGGCGCCAGCGCCTCAAAGGCGGCCGGATCGTCGATGATCTCGGAGCGGAGCATGAAAGCCGCTCACTGCACCGCCGCCAGGCGCCTGCGGCCGGCACCAAGCCCTGCCAGCGCCTGGTAGGCGTCCATGTAAGACGAAATCATTTGGTCGAGCGAAAAGCGCCGCCGCGCCTCGGCCCGGCATGTCTCGGCATCCAGGCCGGAGGCTGCGACGATGGCCTCCGCCATCTCATGGATGTCGTTGACCAGAAAGCCCGTCTTGCCGTGTTCGACCACATCCGGCAGCGCACCGTTTGGAAAGGCGACGACCGGCGTGCCGCAGGCGAGAGCCTCCATCGCGACAAGCGAGCTGGTTTCCGCGGCAAGGCTGGGAATGACCAGGCAGCGGGCGGCGTTGAGAAAGTGCCGCTTCGCGACGAAGCCGAGCGGACCGAGGAAGCGGCGGCGCTGGTCGAGGCGCGGCTGGACTTCGTCACGAAAGTACAGCGTGTGCGTTTCGTAAGGGTAGACCTTGCCGCCGATGATCAGCCGCACGCCAGCCTGTTTGGCCGCGTCCAGTGCCAGGTGGATGCCCTTTTCCGGGCAAATGCGGCTGAGCACCAGCGCGAAGTTGCGCTTGAACTGCCGACCGCTCAGCGCATCGATATCCACGCCGTTTGGAATGGGTGCCAGCAGCCTGGCACCCGGCGGCGCGGTCCTCTGTTGGGCCATCGAGACGGCGTGAAGCCATAGATCGTCGCGGACCGTGCGCAAGGCATCGGCGGGATACCAGTTGAGCGGCAGGTGCAGGCTTACCAGGGTCGGGCCATCATCAGGCAGATAGGCATCAAAATCGATGCCGTGCAGATGAACCACGTCGATCGGCCAACGGGCGCGTGCGACTTCTATCGCGGTGCGGTGAGAGCGCTGTGCCCGTTTCTTCGCCGCATCGTCGAGCACACCTGGTTCAGCAGGCGTCTCGATGAGCACGCCCGCCGCTTTCGAGCCCTGGCAACCGATCACGATGGAAGCGTGTCCCGCGCGCACGAGTGCCTGGTCGAGCATCGACAGCACCTGCTCGGCACCGCCAACCGCATCCGGGCCGACTGGCGCGAGAGGGTAGGCGACGTTCAGGACGGTGAGGGTCATGGCCGGTCGAGCCCAAGCTCCTCATGCGCAGCGGCGGCGGCGTGAAGCCAAACCGCCGGCTCGAAGCCGAGCGGCAGCGCCTCGTAATAAAGCCTGCCGCTGTTCGGCAGCGCCAGGAAATCATAGGCAGGCGCCACCCGGAAACGTTCGATGCGCGCCGTGAACGGCGCCAGCGTCCGTTGCTGTGTCCGGTGGCAGGCCAGCATGCACTGCTTCCGTTCGAAAGCCGCTTCCGTAAGGTGCAATTCGATGCGCTCGCTGCCGGAATGACTGTTGAAATCCTGAAGGACCGCACCCTCAGGCCCGGCCGAATAGAACGCCATTTCGACGATGGCCGGTGCCTGGCGTCCGTCGCGGCGCAGCAAATGGCAGGCCGCATGGACGGCAAAGGCGGTCGCGTCATGATCCGGGTGACCACCTTCATAAGGATGCGTGCAGACGAAGCTGACATCGCGCTCGGCCAAAAGGCCGGTCAGTTCCCGTGCGAGCGAGCCAAGATTTCCGGCGGCCTGCTTGTCGGGATAACCGAGGCTGATCAGGGCCGTCGACGGCAATCCCGCTGCCGCCAGCACCGCCTCCAACTCCCGATGGCGGGCCTCGGCATAGTCCTGCCACGTCTCGAAGCCGTATGCTCGCGCGTCTTCAAGGTCTCGCGGCGCGCCATCGGTGACATGAACGATGCGAGATCCGCGCAAGCCGGCAAGATGCCCGCCGATGCCGATGGTTTCGTCGTCCGGATGCGCGACAACGATCATGATCTCAGCACCGTCTGAGCGGTGCGGAGCAGCACCTAGCAACAAGGCCGCGAATTCGGCAAGCGGTCCGGACCTGTCAGCTGCGTGTTGCATGACACACTCATGCTGCCGAAGCCCGCACCGCTCTGACCGGCGAGGCAGCCATGGCGGGAGCATAGCGGCGGGTCATCGTCGCGCAAAACTCCGCAAATTCCTCCGGCACCAGCGGCGGACTGGTGTGATGCGGCATCACTCCGCGGTGCTCCGGCGTGAAGCAGAAGGTGATGGTCACGTCGAAATCGGCAAGTGCTTCCATCTGCCGGTCGTACCAATCCAGCGCATTCGGCCTGAAACTGTCGGCCCAGGAAAGCCCGGTGCGCAGATTGGTAACGCCCAGCCGTTTCATCCAGGCGACGGCGTCGTCCAGCCGGGGATCTTCAAAGTGGAACCATTGCACCAGCCCCATCCCGGGTAAGTAACGCAGGAATTCTTCGAGCGCGGGTTTGGGCGTGCCATCTTCGCGGAGCAGGCCCATGTAGAAGTGGCGATAGTAGGAGGAGCCTTCGGCCTCGCGATGACGCGTCGTTGCCCCCCATTCGCGCGGAAGATCGTAGAGGCTGTACCATTGCACGCGCGAGGCATTGCCGAGCAGCAGTTCGGCGCTCCGACGCAAACCCCAGAGCTGCACCTCCTCCGCCCCGAAGCTCGACACGCCAACTTCGCTGACCCATACGGGAAGATCGGTAACGGTCGAAATCTCGCCGATCTTCTGCGGCCATTCCTGAATCTGCCAGAGATTCCAGTCGAGTGGGAAACCATGCACACCGACGGCATCGACATGATCGAGCACCCCGTATTGCTTCATGAGCGCCATGAAATCGGCATCGATCGGCGAAATGCCGCCCAGTATCCTGGTCACGGCCGGGTTTGCCGATGCGATCGCATCGGCGGCCAGTATTGCCATGTTGGCGAAGCGGCCCCAGTCGGGGTCGAGTTCGGGATCCCAATGGGATTTGTTGTTCGGCTCGTTCCAGATCATCGCGGCTTCAATCATGAAGTGGTCCTTTCGACGGGTAGACGGCGCCGCCGCAAGCCGGCTCACCGGCGGCGCGGCAGAAATAAACCTCTTGCTCCGGGTGCAGCACGATCTCGAAGCCGGCGCTGCGCAGCATCGCCTCTGTGCAGGCGCGATTGGGAATCCACCAGTTGGTCGGGTCGTCGGCATAGCGATGCTCGACGAAATGCAGCTTCGGAAACTCCGGCCGGTCGAACAGATCGTGGGTCCAGAAAGGATAATTCTCATCGAGTACAGGCAGTTCGATGCTGCCGCGCTGCATGGACTGGAAGATCATCAGGTCGCCGGCAACGTGCTCCCGGATCAGATCGAGAGCGAGCAGCGGGTGGCGCAGGTGATAAAGCACGCCCATGAACAGGACGATGTCGAATTTCTCCCGCAGGGCGCCAACGTCGTAGACCGAAAGCTGCTGGAATTCGATGTCGCAGTCAGCGATTTCGGCGGCGAAGCGCGCCTGCGCCAGATAGGCTTCATCGAAGTCGATGCCGAGGACGCGGCCGGCGCCGCGTCGCTTCATTTCGATCGAGTAGAAGCCGGCGTTGCAGCCTATGTCGAGCACGGCCTTGCCGGACAGATCGGCAGGAATGGCGTCGGCGAACTTGCGCCATTTGATCAGCGGATAATTGCCGAGGAAATGGTCGGGGGCGGTTTCGACGCCCGCCAGTTCCATGTTGTGGAACCACGGGCCAAGGGCATCGATGCGGCGGCGGATTTCGGCGTTCGAATGCAGCATGGCTAGCCTCCTTCGCCTGGATGGCTTGGTATCTGCGCTTGCCCCGGCAGCACGAACATGAGGTTTTTCGTGTCCTCCAACGTAGTGTCGTTGTTCTCGAGCAGCCGAAGTGCGGTGCGGTAGCCGTTGAACGTGCCGACGTCGACATAGGCGGTGCCTGCCTTGACGCCGCAAGCCTCACCGCCGGCCGCCAGATAGGCGTTGATAAGGGTGCCGACATATTCGTCGCTTTGATCCCGCTCGCGCCAAAGCGCGGCAAGCTGGTGAAGTATGCGGCCCGGCATCTTGAACGCCCCCCAGATCCAGTTCGATGCAGCGCCTTGTTGCTTGACCTGGATCTCCTTCACCCGGTCATCCCCGTCGAGAACGACGGCATCGAAGAGTTCCGGGTGATCCACCGGGAAGAGCAAAAACGACAGCCGGTCGTCCGGCAGGCGGCAAAAGCCATCTTCCGGAAACCAGATCGTGTCGGGCAGGCCGACCAGAACCGTCTCGTCCGGCGCGACCAGCGGCGCGGCGCGGAAGATCGCGTCGCAAAGACCGACGGGGTTGGGCTGCACGACAAACAATGCGGCGGCGTCGCCGTAGCCGGCGGCGTAGTATTCGAGAATGTCTGATTTTCCCGATCCGATGACGAAGCAGATCTTGTCGACACCGTTGCGCACCATGCGACGCACCAGATACTCGCTCACCGCGCAAGGACGCTCGGTCTGGCCGTCGATGCGGCTGCCGACCGGCAGGAGCTCCTTTGAGAAGCCGAGCGGTTGAATGCGGCTGCCGCGGCCGGCGGCGGGCACGATGCCCAACATCAGATTGCTTCCTTCAACGGCTCGCCCGCCGCCAAGCCCTGTCCCAAGCCCGGCAATGAATCGGACAGGAGGCGGTCCAGTTCCCTGGCGCGCTGCGCAGAGGTGTGTTCGTCCAACACCCGCTCGCGCGCCCGGCGCCGGATGGCGTCGACTTCGCTGTCAGGCAAGCCGACTGCCGCGACCACGTCGTCGGTGCTGTCCGCCAGGATGATCTCGCTGCCGGGCTGGAAAAAACTGCTCAGCCCGGGCCAGGTGTCGCTCACGATCGCCGCGCCGCAGGCTGCCGCCTCGAACAGCCTGCCCGAAGGACACCAGCCCCTCTTGGCCATCGCCTCGCGCGTCACGTTCAGCGTCAGGCGCGATGAGCAGAAGAAGGCCGGATGATCCGCAGGCGGAAGGTGCCTGACAAAGAAGATGTTTTCGCCCCACGGAAATTCATGCGGATATTGGGCGCCGCCGATGACGAAACGGCGGTCCGGCAGGCGCGCTGCCGTGCGGACCAGCAGCTTTTCGACGCCGGCCTGGCGATCGGCCGCATACGTTCCGAGATAGGACAAATCCCCGGCGAATTCAGCCCGGGGCCGGGCCGGCCGGTGTCGGTCGGGATCGACATGGCCGTAGAGAGGCAAGACTCGGCGGGCGCCCAGCAGCGTTTTCAGCGCATCGATTGCGGTTCCCCCCGTATAACTGAGGGCGAGGTCGAAATCGTGAAGGCCATCGGGCCCGTAATAGGCCGGTCGTAGACCTTGTTCTATCCGGGCGAGCGTGACGGGGGTGTCGAGATCGTAGAAAACCTTCAGCCCGCGACAGGCCTGCTGCGCCAGGCGCGATGCCTCCACGGCGTCGGGGCAATAGGACGTGACGATGACGACGTCGGATTCCCCGATAGCCTGTTCCGCGACATGGCGAATGTCCTCCCACTCCGGATAGAGAACGACATTGCCGCCATCGAGATGGTCAAGATCGCGTGCGCCGGCATAGTACGGGGTATTGCGTTCGAAAAAGCTGACCGACCAGCCCAGGCGACCGAGCGCACGGATCAGCCCGCGCCACAGCGTCGCGTGTCCGTTTCCCCACGAGGAGGTGACGGTGAGACCGAAAATGACCATACGCATCCGGCAGTCCTCGTCAGGCGGCTTCGTTCAGTCGGATCAGCTTGGAGCCCCAGTCACCGGACACGACCGTGGTGATCGAAGCGGGGTCGATATCGAAGCGAAAACAGTCTCCCAGCGGCAAGCCGAGCACCTTGCAGACGGCGGCTTTGATCACGTCGGCATGGCTGACCAGTGCCACGGACTGGTTCTGGTAGCGTTTGCGGAGCTGCTGCGTCAGCGAGACGACACGTTGCTGGACGTCCAGCATTGTCTCGCCGCCGGGCGTCCTCGCCTGTTGGCGTTGACTGTTCCACGTCAGCCAGTCGGCGTCCTGGCTCAACTCTTCGAAGGTCTTGCCCGACCACGCGCCGAAGTCGATCTCATCGAGTTCCTGGCGGATTGTAATCTTCTCGCGATTGCAGGCGATTGCGATCGGTTTTGCGGTTTCCAGTGTTCGTTCGCGCGGGCTGCAACAGATGGCCGCCAGCGGCCGCGGCGCCATGTGGCTGGCAAGGCGCGAGGCTTGTGCCCTGCCGGTTTCGCCGAGGCAAACTCCAGCCATGCGTCCGGCAAGATAGTCGCCGACATTGTCGTGCGCCGCATGGCGGATCAAGAAGAACGTCGTCGTCATTCCGCGGCATCAAGCATCGGCTCGTCCCTCCCGGCGATGAAAGACAGCGTGCGCAGGCGTGCCTCGGCATCGGTGAACTGCTCGGGCGGCGACTTCATGAAATAGCTGCAAGGGCCGGTCAGCGCCCCCGCGATGCCGCGGTCAAGCGCCAGTTTGGCGCAGCGGACAGCGTCGATAACGACTCCGGCCGAGTTGGGCGAATCCCATACTTCCAGTTTGAGCTCTGCATTCAGCGGCACGCCGCCGAACGTCGTGCCTTCAACGCGGATGTAGGCCCATTTTCGATCGGTAAGCCAGGGCACATGGTCGCTGGGGCCGACATGGATGTTGCCGGCCTCCAGAGGGACGTCGAACTGGCTGGCTACGGATTGTGTCTTGGAGATTTTCTTCGATTCCAGCCGCTCGCGTTCCAGCATGTTGAGGAAATCGGTGTTGCCGCCGAAATTCAGCTGGTAGGTGCGGTCGATGCGGACGCCGCGCTCGCGGAACAGATTGGCGAGCAACCGGTGCACGATCGTCGCGCCGACCTGGCTTTTGATATCGTCGCCGACCAGCGGCAGACCGCGCTGCTCAAAGCGCCGGCGCCATTCCGGCCGCGATGCGATAAAGACCGGTATGCAGTTGACGAAGGCGCAGCCGGCCTCGAGCGCACACTCTGCATAAAAACGCGTGGCTTCTTCCGAGCCGACCGGCAGATATGAGACCAGTACGTCGGCGCCGCTTTCCCGAAGCAGCGCGCTGACATTCGCGACCGGTTCTTCTGCCTCCTCGATCTCATCGCGCAGATATTTGCCGATGCCGTCAAGTGTCGGTCCGCGCTCGACGCGAACGCCGGTTGCCGCAACATCGGCAAAGCGGAAGGTATTGTTGGGCGCATTGTAAATGGCTTCCGCCACATCGCGCCCGACTTTGCCCTTGGCGACGTCGAAAGCACAAACCACCTCGATGTCGCCGACATGATAGCCGCCGAGATCAGCATGCATCAGGCCCGGTATCGGCTCATTGCCGCTGGCGTCCCGATAGTATGAGAGGCCCTGGACAAGGGAAGACGCGCAATTGCCGACGCCGGCTATTCCAATCCGTACCTTTTTCGATCCCACGAAACCGCCGCCATCGCTGTTGAAGGTAAGTTCCTCGCGCCGAACTGTCAGCTGCCAGGAATGTTCCTTGCGACCTGGAAAAATCACCAACCTCTATTCGGATCAAAGCTGCGCCCTGTATTTTGCGTTGCCTGGGCCGATCGAAGCCTGAGCGACGCGAGCCTCAATCGAGCGTTCGCAGCATATCCGCTTCTTTTTCCAGGATGGTGGCCACTTCCTCGCGCTCAAGATGCGTCATCATCAGGCTCACACAGCATTCGAGGTAGGTGATCGAGGCACGTCTCAGAAAGGCAGCCGCTTCCCGTTCTGCCATTTGCTCGATGTCCCTGGCGGATCGTTTTCGATGCACGGGTCCGTTCTCCCTGCCGATATTCGCCCAACGGCGAGCTAGACCGGATGTTCCCACAACGAGAAAAAGTGAAGACGCCTGTCGGGATGGTCTCACCATGCCCGAGGGCATAGCTCTCCCCGACTTCAGGCCGGCAGGTTTTGCAGTCGGCCTGAAACGGACCTCACGCTTGTCGCAATTGGGGAGATTCGATCCTCGTTACGGCTGGCCTCGAGCTCCATGAAATAGCTGATCGTCTGCATCAGGCCTTGCTTGAGTGGCACCTTTGGCGACCAGTCGAGAAGGGCTTTTGCACGGGAAATGTCCGGTTGCCTCCGGCGAGGATCGTCTTGCGGCAGTGGCAGGAATTTGAAGGCCGAGTTGCTGTGGGTCATATCCCTCACCAATCCGGCCAGTTGAAGAACGGTGAATTCCCCGGGATTGCCCAAATTGACCGGTTGGCTCGGATTGGGATCGACATCCATGAGGCGGACCAGACCCTCGACCAAATCGGAGACGTAGCAGAACGACCTGGTCTGCAGCCCGTCGCCGAAAATCGTCAGCGGTCTCTTCTCGAGCGCCTGCATCACCAGGTTCGAGACGATCCGGCCGTCGGCAGGATCCATCCGCGGACCATAGGTGTTGAAGATGCGCGCAACCCGGATGTCGGCCGTTTCGGTTCTCAAATAGTCGAAGCACAAGGTTTCGGCGGTTCGCTTGCCCTCGTCATAGCAGGCACGAGGACCGGTGCAGTTCACGTGACCCACATAGTCTTCCGTTTGCGGGTGCTGTTCCGGATCGCCATACACTTCGCTTGTCGATGCCTGCAGGAGGCGCGCATTGTTTCGGGCGGCAAGCTCAAGTAGATTGAGGGTTCCGATCACGCAGGTCCGCGTGGTGTGAATCGGGTCAGCCTGGTAGCGCGGCGGCGATGCAGCGCACGCCAGGTTGAAAATGCGGTCGACCGGCTCGGCAAGGTCCAATGGTCGGCAAATATCCTGCTCGATCAGCCGGAAACGAGGACTGTCCAGCATCGAGACGATGTTTTCCATCCGACCGGTAAGAAAATTGTCGACACAGATCACACGGCACCCGGCCTGAAGCAGTGTCTCGCAAAGATGCGAACCGAGGAAACCCGCGCCGCCGGCGACAAGCGCCGTTCTGGTCCGTTGTGTCCTTCTTGATTGCCGCATCTCTATTTTCTCCTGTCTGCCAGTCATGCTGCACTTTCGATGTTCAGATCGAGCGCTGGACGTGCCGATCTTGGCCGCGCCAGCAGCGAAACGAATTCGCGGGCTCTCGCGGCGCTTGTATGTGCCGCCAGGATCGTTGCACGCGCTCGCTTGGCCAAAGCAAGCCTGACGCGGTCGGATTGGCTGGACAGGATATCGATCACGTCTTCGGCTTGGCCCGCCGTGTTGATCGTGGCTGTCGGAAAGAAGCTGTCCAGACCGGTCCAGCGATCGCTGATGATCGCTGTGCCACAGGCAGCCGCCTCGAAGAGGCGTACGCTGGGAGACCACCCAGCCGCTATCATGGAGCTGCGCGTGACGTTCAACGTATAGCGCTGGCGGCTGTAGAACGAGGCGTGGTCCGCCGGCGGCAGGTGCTCGATGCGATCGACGTTGCTTGGCCAGACGGTCTCGGACGGGAATTGCGAGCCGGCCACGACGAAGCGACGGTCCGGCATGCGTCTTGCCGGTTCGAGCAGGAGAGCATCCAGCGTCGCCTGCCGGTCCGAGCTGTACGTGCCGAGATAGCCAAGGTCCCAGCAGATCGGATCGGCCGTTCGGCGATGCCGGTCCGGGTCGACGGAGCAGTAGAGCGGCTCGGCGCACCGTGCACCGAAGTCCGCCGCCAATCGGGCGAGTGTTGGCCCGCCGGTGAACGAGAAATAGACGTCGAAATACGGGATCTGCCGCCGGCATAGGTAGTCGCAATCATCCGCGGCGAACTTGGCCAGCGTGACCGGCGTGTCGATGTCGTAGAAGCAGAACTGGCCCGTGCACAGGGACGCGACGATGTCGATGACGGCTCGCCCCTCCGGAACGAACGACCCGACCACTACGACATCGGCCTGTTGCAGACAGCCGGCATAGGTCCGACGAAGATCGTTCGTCGTTTCGTAGTAGCGCAACGTGCAGAAATCCGGGTCGCGCAGATCGCGATGGTTCGCATACCACGGCACGTCGCGCTCCAGGAAGGTGACGCGATGGCCGAGCTCGTGCAGGCCCTTCAGCAAACCCCTAAAGGTCGTGGCATGGCCGTTTCCCCATGAAGAGGACAACGACAGGCCAAGAAAGACGATGTCGAGCCGCTGGGTCATTCCGCTGCCTCCACGGTGGGGCGCTCGAACTGACGCCTGAAGACAGCGTCGGCGACAGCGGCCCTTAACGCATAGGTATGCTCGGCGAGAACACGCCGAAGCGCAGATGCGCCGATCGCCCTTGCCCGCTGGGGGGTGAGGGTGCGCAAGATCTCAGTGACATCATTGCCATCGCGCGCCACCAGGATCTCTTCCCCGGGGGCCAGGAACAATTCGACGCCGAGCCAGGCATCGGTGATGAGGCATGCGCCGGCACCGGCAGCCTCGAAGACGCGCGTGGCAGGCGAAAAGCCGTTGGCGGCCATGCTGTCGCGGCTGATGTTCAGCACCGCCTTGGGGGTGACGTTGAACGCATTGTGGTCCCGCGTCCCGACGTGGCCGAGCCATGCGACATTTGCCGGCAGCTGCTTGTCACCCCAACCAGATCCGCCGAGCAGGAAACGCTGATCGCCCGAACGGTTGGCCGGATCGAGGAAGAAGGCTTCGACGCGTGCTTCACGGTCCGGCAGGCGGTTGCCGAGAAAGGCGAGGTCGCAGGCGAAACGCTTGTCCTTCGCGACCGGATGGTGCGTTTCGGGATCGAGCGCGTTGTAGATCGGCACGCATTCGGCAGCCCCCAGCGCACGATAGGCCCAGACGACCGGATCGCCGCCGCCATAGGTGAGGACAAGGTCGATCTCCCGCAACGCGCGGTGCAGGGGGTGATCTGGCTCGTCGCGCAATTGGCCCAGAGTGGCCGGTGCGTCGACATCCCAGAACACTGTCAGCGCATCCGTCCGGGCGTGGTCGAGTACGGCGCGCAGCAGCGCCTCGTCTTCGAAGCCGACTCCGCTGGCCTTGACGACGATATCAGCTTCGCCTGCGCTTGCTGCCACCTGCATCAGCGCATGCGGGGTCGCCTCGTAGATGACGACGTTGCACCAGTCCGGTGCCTCGATATCGCGGTTCTTCTGCCGGTCGTAGACGTCCGGTTCATAGAAGGTGATCTCGTAGCCGAGCTGAGAAAGAGCCTTCAGCAATCCGCGGTAATAAGTCGCCGCGCCGTTCCAATAGGACGACAGCAGGCTCGATCCATAAAATGCAATCTTCATGCGACTGTCTCCTCTATGGCGATGCGATCGATGGCCTGGCGGTTGCCGCATTCGGCGAGCACGTCGAACAACTCGTCCGCCCGGTGGCGGCAAGTGTGTCGCCTCCCGATGGTTTCGAGGCCCGATTTCACCAGAGAGGCGGCCAGGTCGGCATCGTCCAGCACGTCGCGAAGATGACGGCACATCTCGGACCCGTCGCGCGCGAAAAGAAAGTCGATACCTGGCCTGAAGAGTTGTTCGACATCGGCCCAAGGCGCCGACACGAGCGGGATGCCACAGGCGAGCGCCTCGAACATGCGGATCGTCGGGATGCCGGGCAGGTTCTCCCGATACGGGCGCCGCGGGATGTGGACGGTAACGCGGTGGGCCGCGAATGCCTTGGGCACGTCGGCATTGGCAATCCAGCCTTCGTATTCCAGGCCGGCGGCAGCAAGATCGGCGAGCGCTTCGCGTGGATAGCGCACGCCATGAACAGTGCCACGCAGGCGAAGTTCTTCCACCGGATCGATCAGGAATTCCTTGATTTCGGCACTGCGCTCGTCATCGCCCCAGTTGCCGATCCAGATCAGATCGGCAGTCGGGTCGATCTCCGGGTGAGGCTTGAACAGGCGCTCATCCGCCGCCTCGTGCCAGGTGAAGGCACGTTTGCCCCAGCCGGCGCGAAGATAGCTTTCCCGCAACGCCTCGCCGAAGGCGAGCACGCCGTCATAATGCTCCAGCCGCAGGGCCGAGATCGCCTGCGTCGCCGACACGGCGCGATGGTGGGTGTCATGGAACAGAAGCGTGAAACCGCCTCCATTCGCCTTGGCCCCGCCGATGCGCTCGACAAGTTCCGGGTCAGTCCATTCGTGGACGATCACCACATCGGCGTCGGCAATCCAGCCTTCATGGTCGAAGGACGCGTCGTAGGTCACCGGCATCAGCTCCGGAAAATCTTTTCTGAAGCGCTCGACCGCGTAGGGCCCTTTCTCTGCCTGCAGGTTCGAACGACTCCAGCCGTCTGCTGGCTCCAGCGCGATCGCCTGGTGCCCGCGTGCAACAAGCTCCCGCATGATGCCGCGCAGGAAATGTGCGTTGCCGTGGTTCCAGTCGGAAACGACCGAATGGGTATAGAACAGGAACCGCATTGTCAGCGTTCCGCAACGGCCAGGGCGGCCCGATCGTAGATGTCGTGCATGGCCGCCGCCTGCCTTGCTGGTGAAAACTTGCGCGCTCGGCGTGCGGCGGCTTCGCCGAGCCGGCGCCTGTGTTGGGCATCGTCAGAGAGACAATCGACGCACCTGGCGAGATCGCCTGGATCGTGGACGTCGTAGAACAAAGCCGCGCCATTCCACAATTCGCGATAGTTCGGGATGTCGGCAAGCACCAAAGGTGTCGCCGACGTCGCTGCCTCCAGTGCGGCAAGGCCAAATGGTTCATAAATGGAGGGCGATACGAAGATGCCGGCCCGCGCCATCAAGCGACGCACCTCGTCGTGGCATACCGAGCCCAGAGCAACGACATTGCTGAAATTGACGCGTTGGCCATCGCCGCCCTCGATCGGCCCGGCAGCGAAGACTGGCCATTTCGTCAGCGCTGCTGCTTGGTCCAGCGTAGCTGCGTTCTTTCCTTCGTCCCACCAGCGCGCGGCGGCGAGAACCACCGGTTCGCGTCGCTCTGCCTCTGGACCCGGCCGTGTGCCGTTGCTGACAACGCTCAGGCGGGCGATCGGCCCGTAGCAGGCCTCGAGCATGTCGGCATGGCTGCGGCTGGGTGCGACTACCGCATTGGCCCAATCGAAGCCGCGTCTGTTGCGGTCCTTCTGCCAGGCCCATTCGCCGTCCGCAGCCCGTCCCCTGACGGCGTGGAGCCAGGTCACGACGCATGAGTGCGAGACCGCCACGACCGGGCAGGGCAGATCAAGTCCCACGGCCTGCGTCGGCGCGTTGAGATGGACGAGGTCGATCGCGTAATCGCCAACGAGCGCGCGCAGTTCCTGCGGCAACATTTCCAGATCGTCCTCATTGCGGGTCATCCAGTCCGGCGGTGTCTTGAGCCACGCCAGGCCGGCGAAAGCCTGTGCCTCCTTCGCCTGCTCCTCCGACGGTTCCGGGCCCAGCCCGGCGAGCACGATGCTGTCGCCGTCATGAGCCAACTCCCGCGCCAGATCAAGCGCGTAGCGCCAGACGCCGCCGACGGCATCGACGGTCATCAGGATTCGCCGCGGGCGGCGGATCAGTGACTGCAACATGTCGCCTCCAACTCGGCCAGCGCGCGGGGGCGCTTCTCCTGGATATCGCTGAACGTCCGGAACGAGGCCAGATAATGCTCGTGGGCGCGCTCCCAGGCGAGATCGTCGGGCTCGCCCCAAAGCTCGCGATAGCTGGGCGAACTGGGATAGGGATAGAGCGGCACCGGCTCGTTGGCCCACACGCCGCGGTCGATGAGGTGCTTGCGCCAGTGGTCGACCAGAGCCGGATCGTCCTCGACGACGCCGATCAGATTGGCTTGGACGAACGGAACGTGACGTCGTGCATCGACCAGCAAAGCGGCCAGTTCCTCGGTGCCCAGCCGGCAACGCTTTGCCAGCATGGCCCGGCCTTCCACCGTCAGGCTTTCAAGGCCGGCTTCGATCGAAACGCAGCCGGCCGCACCAAGCAATTCCAGGAGCTCCGGCTTCCAAAGATCGATGCGGGTCTGCACGCCGAACTTGACGTCGCGATCGACCAGTGCCTCCAGCAACGCCTTCTGCGGCAGGAATATCTCGTCGATAAAATAGATGTAGCCGACGCCTTGCCAGATCAGCCGATCGATTTCAGCGATGATCGCATCGTGGCTCCTGCGGCGGTAGGCGTCGCGGAAATCCATCTTGGCGCAGAAGCTGCAATTGTAGGGGCAGCCGCGAGATGCCTCGACCTCCGCGCCGAAACCCAGCTGATTGTCATCGAATCGGTGGTGATGGTGCGAATGCGCGGCTATCCAATCGGACGGCCAGCTGAGCGGCGGATGATCGACAAACGAACTGGCGTGAACGCCGCCGCTGCCGACAAGTTTCCCCTCGTCGAGGTGGGCGGTGTGTGGCACGGCGCTCCAATCGTGACGGCGGGCGAGTTCTGCGACGACCTCTTCGCATTCGCCGCGCACGACGACATCGACGCCCAGCTTGCGCAGCGTCGGCGCCGGCGTCGCCGAGCCGTGCGGCCCGACAGCCACTGTGCGGCCGCCCCGCCGGGCGAGGCGGTTGAGGAAGTCGGCTGGTACACGCAGCTCGGGCGGCGCGCAGCGCCAAAACAAATAGGTCGGCGCCGTGCTGACGACGGTCATGGCCGGTGCGAAAGCGGCGACGCGATCGGCAAGTGCCGCGTTGTCGAGCTTCTGGATTTGCCCGTCCAGCATCAGCACCTGATGGCCGTCGGCCTCCAGCGAGGCTTTCGAGTAGCCCAGTTCCAGCGGCAGATGTGGCTGGCGGCAGCCGAAATAGATGCTGTCCTCGTAGGTCCAGAACGGATTGACCAGGGCGACTTTCATGCCACGTACCTCGCTGGTTCAGGCTCGAGGCGATGACGCCGGAGCCAGTCGGCGAGATCGCGGACGCCGTCGCGCCAGGAGACATGCGCTTTCCAGTCGAGCGTCGCTTCTAACTTGCGGGTATCGGCGACAAAGAAAGGTTGGTCGCCGGTGCGTTCCCGGTCGTAGCGGATCGCGAGGTTCCGCCCGGTCAGCTCGCCGATCTCCTCGATCAGCATGCGCAGGCTGACGGCGTTGCCCGGTCCGCCACCGAGATTGAATGCCTGGCCCTTGATGTCGTCGATCCGGGCAAGTACCCCGCGATAGGCCGCAACGGCGTCGCTGACATGAAGGATATCGCGCACCTGCTTGCCGTTGCCGTAGATCGTGATCGGCCGGCCGGAAAGCGCGCTGAGCAGAAAATGGGCGACCCAGCCCTGGTCCTCCGTGCCGAACTGGCGCGGCCCGTAGATGCAGCTCATGCGCAGGACCGCGGTCGGCAGATTGTACGACTTGGCATAATCGAGCACATATTGGTCGGCCGCGCCTTTGGAGCAGCCATAGGGGGTGCAGAAATCCAGGCCGCAGGCCTCGTCTATGCCGTTGGCGCGGATGCCGGCATCGCAGGGCACGCACCGATCGTCCTCTTCGCGCACTGTGACGTCGGGCAGGCCGCCATAGACCTTGTTGGTGCTGGCGAAGATCACGGGAATGCGTCTGCCGCTAAGGCGAGCCGCTTCCAGGACGTTGAAGGTTCCGCGCAGATTGATGTCGAAATCTTCGCTTGGCTGGGCCAGGCTCGTGGTGACGGCGGTCTGCGCGGCGAGATGAAATATCGCCCTGGCATGCACCAAAAGCGGCGCCAGCACGTCTTCGTCCCGGACATCGGCGGTTTCCACGGCAAGTTGATTGCCGTGCTTCTGCGCCAGCCAGGCCAGGTTCTGATCGACGCCCGGGCGGCTGAGATTGTCGATGACCAGCACCGGCACCCCATCCGACAACAGGCTGTCGGCGAGGTTCGAGCCGATGAAGCCGCTGCCGCCGAGGATAGCCACCGGCGCTTCACGAAAACCGTCCGGCCTCATGACACCAGTCCTCGCTCTTCGAGTTCCCGTTTCATGTCGGCGCCGCGGTCGATGGCGGCCGTGTTGCGCACCCATGCGACGAACTCGTCGAGTGAATGCTCCAGGCGGTGCTGCGGCTCGAAACCGAGCAGTTCGCGCGCCTTCGAGATATCGGCGAAGCAATTGCGGATATCGCCGGCGCGCGCCTTGCCGAGGATATCAGGCCGATGGTCAGGCACACCCATGGCGTCGGCGAGCAGCCGGGCGACCTCGCTGATCGCATAGGCGCGTCCGCTGCCGATGTTGATGACGTGGCCGCGCGCCTGGCGTTGTTCCAGCGCCAGGCGGAACGCGCGGGCGACGTCGCGCACATGCACGAAATCGCGTTTCTGCTCGCCATCTTCGAAAATCATCGGCCGCTGGCCGTTGGCGAGGCGGGAAGCGAAATTCGCCAGAACGCCGGTGTAAGGGTTTGACAGCGCCTGTCCGGCGCCGAAGACGTTGAACAGGCGCAGCGCGACCGCGTCGACGCCATAGGCATCGCCGAAGATCAGCACGGCGCGCTCCTGGGCATATTTCGTCAGCGCATAGATCGAGGCGAGGTCGACCGGCTTTTCCTCGTCTGTCGGCAGCGGCGACAGGCTTTCATCCGCCGCCGACAGCGGATTCCATTGGCCGCTCTTGACGTCGCTGGCCTGCCGCCGTGCATTGTCGACGCGCCGACCGCCTGGCGTGGCATAGAGACCCTCGCCGTAGACGCTCATCGAGGAGGCGACGACGATCCTCTCGACCGGATGCTTGATCAGTGCCTCGAGCAGGGTGGCGGTGCCGAGGTCGTTGGCGCCGACATAGCGGGCGATCTCGTACATGGACTGGCCGACGCCGACCTCGGCGGCGAGATGAACGGTGGCGTCGACGCCCTGCAGCGCCTCGGCGACGGCGGCGCGATCGCGAACGTCGCCTTTGATCAGTTCGGCTCCTGCCGGCAGGCTGATCGCCTCGCTGCCGTGCACCTGTTCCAGCAGCGCATCGAGAATGCAGACGGCATAACCATGTTCAACGAGTTCCTGGACGACGTGGCGGCCGATGAAACCGCACCCTCCTGTAACCAGTATGCGTTTCACGACAACTCCTTACGCAGTTGGCCTTGGCGCCCCGAACTGTTTGGCAAAAGGTTTGTTCCCTCTGCTTCAACAAAGATGGTTTTGGCGAGGCTGCAACCTGAGGTGAACGCATGGCGAACGAGCCTTGGGCGATGCGCTGGAACATTGCAGCTTCTTTGGTGTTAGGGGCGGTCATCCGGCCCGTGGGCGCAAGCCAGGAGGCCACACGCCTGCAAGGTCTGGATCAAAGGAGGTTCCAATGTCTGAATCGAAGACAACCACCAATCATGACGAGATCCGCCAATGGGCCGAAGATCGTGGTGGCCGACCGGCGGTTGTACGAACCAGGGGCGAGGGCGGCATCTTGCGGATCGATTTTGGCGAGCCCGAGGAGAAGCTCGAACCCATCGAATGGGATGAGTTCTTCCGGATTTTCGACGAGAACGATCTGACTTTCCTTTACCAGGACGAAACCGGCTCCGGAAAAAACAGCCGGTTCAACAAATTCATCGACCGCAAGAACGGCTGAGGAAGCTGCTACTCAGCGCTGTCGGGTAGCTCTTAGGCGCGCCTCGCGTTCTGATAGAGGATTTAACTATAGATGGCTATTTTCGCCTACTTTTCAGACTGTTAGAAAACCAATCTCAGTGCAGCAGGCTGGTTCCGCCCGATCCGGCAATGTTTCGCATGATGCCGTTCAGCCAGTCTTCGGTCGATACGCCGGGCCGCCTCCTGTCGATCTCGCCGATGGCGCGCTCCAGCGTTCGTTCGACCAGCCGATCGGAAGCACCGACGTCACCCAGAAGCAGACGCGCCGCGAGCCTGAGCTTCGGCAGAAGTGAAAACACGTTGTCCGACAAGTTCACGGCAGGGCGACCGGCAAGGGCGGATTTTTCCGGAGGGAACAAGGCGTCGAAGACGGCGTAGCTATCCGACGATTTTCGAAGATTGCTGGCGTGGCGGAGACGTTCGGGAATGACGATGTCCTCGTCACCGCTGAAAAAGACGAAGGGAACGCCGCGGCGCATCAGTTCGTCGGCGATCGGAAACACCCGCCGGCCGTTAAGATTGACGTCGAGGATCGCGGCCTCAGCCACCTCGGTATGCATGGAGGCGTGTTCGACGGTCGCCGCAGGGCCAAGGACGACCGCGCCCATATTGCCGAAATATCTTGCAAGATCGCCGGCCAATACCCAATCGTCTTCGACTATCAGGATGCGCACTCCTCGGAGATCGCGCACCTCATCGCCCTTTCTTCGAGCGGGATTTGCAAGTGTCCGCACGGGCCTGTTCGGAATGTTCCTGCAAGGCTGCCTGCAATCGCTTCGCCAAAACAAGCATGCGCGGCGGAATGGATTCGTTTCCCGGCAAACTCAGCAGATCCTCGAAGCGCAACGACGCTCGTCTTGTCAGCTTCAGCTCAGGTGTGCGCTTTGACATTGGAGTTCCACAATAATCCCGACTTTAACGCCGTCTGCACGGACTTGTTCCGGCCCTCGCGCACGTTATATGCTGGGCGTTGCGTTCAGCCCGGTCGTGGGCTTTGGGTCGATTTGGCGGCCTTGTCGTCTAGGCTGTTCAACCGAGGGCTTGCGGTGACATCTCAGGTGAAGAGATTTCCAATTGTGGGCGTCGGCGCGTCGGCCGGCGGCATTCCTGCAATGGAGGGCCTGTTCAAAGGCATCACCGGCCAGCCCGGCATGGCGTTCGTCATCGTCACCCATCTCAGCCCCGAGCGCGAAAGCCTGCTTCATGAGGTCGTCGGACGTTACACGCAACTCCCGGTTGTTGTCGTCGAGGACGGCACCACTGTCCTGTCCGACCACGTCTATGTGATGCCGCAAAACGTCGTGCTCACGATCGAGCGGGGAGTGCTGCACCTGCGGCCATCCAACGTGCTCAGCCGCGAGCGCAAGCCGATCGATATCTTCTTTAGCGCATTGGCCGAGGATCAGAGCGAATATGCCGTTGGCGTCATTTTGTCGGGCGGCGACTCTGACGGCACGCTTGGCGCCAAGGCGATCAAGGAGCGTGGCGGACTGACGGTCGCCCAGGCTCCCGACGGCTACGGCCCGCGCAATCCGGACATGCCGAAAAGTGCGATCTCCAGCGGGCTGATCGACATTGCGGCGCCGGCGGAGGAGATCGGCGCGAAGCTCGAGGGGTTCGCCCGCAGCTTCGACATGCTGAACGGGGTTGCCGGAGGCGGCGAGCACGAGACGGCAGAACTGGGTCGGCTCCGCGACGAGATCTACGGCATTCTGCAGGGCCAATCCGGCCACGATTTCTCCGGCTATAAGACCAAGACATTCCTGCGGCGCATCAAGCGGCGCATGCAAATCGGACAGCTTGATTCCATTGAAGAGTATGTTGAATGGCTGAAGAAGGACCCTCGCGAGGTGGCGAACCTTTTTCGTGACCTTTTGATCAACGTCACCGATTTTTTCCGTGATCCCGACGCGTTCAAGCTGCTCGAGGACAAGGTCGTACCGCAGCTGTTCGAGGGCAAGACCGCCAGCGACGCCGTCAGGATCTGGGTGCCTGGCTGCGCCACCGGCGAGGAGGTGTTCTCCATCGGCATGCTATTGCGCGAACACATGGAGACGCTTTCGGTTGTGCCACGCGTCCAGATATTTGCGACCGACATCGATGAGCCCGCGCTTGCGGTGGCGCGCGCTGCGCGTTACCCGGCGGCATTGCTGCAGGGCGTTTCGCCCGAACGCAAGCAGCGCTTTTTCAGCAGCGACGGCGAGAGTTACGTGCTTGCCAACGAGGTCCGGGAGCTGTGCGTCTTTTCCCCTCACAGCATCGTCCGCGACCCGCCTTTTTCACGCATGGACATGGTTTCATGCCGCAACCTGCTGATCTATTTCGGCTCGGACATCCAGAACCGGGTCCTTCCGATCTTCCACTACGCGTTGAAGCCGGGCGGTTATCTTTTCCTCGGCACGTCCGAAAGCGTCGGCCAGCACGACGACCTCTTCGCCACCGTCGACAAGAAGCAGCGCATTTTTCAGGCGCGCGAGCATGCCTCGCCACACATTAGGCTGCCGATGCTGATCGGCGATGGCCGTTCAGGCGCCTTCCTGCCTGAAGGAACGGGGCCGAACAAGCGAACCGCCAGCTATCCGCTTCGACAGACGGTCGAGGCACAAGTGCTGGAGCGTTTCGCGCCGCCGCATGTCGTGGTGAATGGCGACGGTGACGTCGTCTACTATTCGGCCCGGACCGGCAGCTATCTCGAGGCGCCGCAAGGAATTCCGAGCCGGCAGGTGCTGAGTTTGGCCCGCGCCGGCCTAAGGCTCGACCTGCGCGCAGCGTTGCGGGAAGCCGCCACGACGCGCCGCACTGTCGTGCGGGAAAATGTCGTCGTCGACGAGGACGACGAACAGGCCCAGTCGATCAAACTCACTGTCGAGCCCCTGGCGGAACGCGGCAAGGGCGAACGGCTTTATCTCGTCCTGTTCGAACCGACGGGGCCGGTGCAGGCGCGCTCCGATGTTGGGCCCGAAAACCGTAGCAGCGAA
Source organism: Mesorhizobium sp. WSM4837 (assembly GCF_055811435.1). NCBI lineage: Bacteria > Pseudomonadati > Pseudomonadota > Alphaproteobacteria > Hyphomicrobiales > Phyllobacteriaceae > Mesorhizobium > Mesorhizobium sp. WSM4837. Next base: position 118,952 of record NZ_JBVVQE010000001.1, on the reverse strand, counting down.
GGCACTGCCGATCTCGAGCGGGAGCTGCGCGAAACCCGGGAGCGACTGCAATCGACGATCGAGGAGTACGAAACGGCGCTGGAAGAAGTGAAATCCTCGAACGAGGAACTGGTCTCCGTCAACGAGGAGGCGCAGTCGACCAATGAGGAGCTTGAGGCCTCGAAGGAGGAGATGCAGTCGCTCAACGAGGAACTCAACACCATCAATTCGGAACTGACCAACAAGATAGAGGAGCTCGATCGCGCCAACAGCGATTTGCGCAATCTGTTCGAGAGCACGAAGATCGCAACCATTTTCCTCGATCGCAATCTGGTGGTGCGGACCTTTACTCCGCCGGCCTCGTCGTTCTTCAGCCTGCGTCCCTCCGACGTCGGCCGGCCGCTGACCGAGCTTTCGAGCCAGCTCGACTATCCCGAGCTGAAACAGCACATCGATGCCGTCTTCGAAACCGGGGAGACCCTGAACCATTATCTGGCGCGCGACGACCGGGGCCGGTTTTACATGGTTCGCGTCAATCCGTATCGCGACAAGGACGACAGGATCCAGGGCGTCGTGGTCACGCTGGTCGATGTCACCACATTGGCCGAGACGGAAGAGCAAAACCGGGTGCTCATTTCGGAGCTGAACCACCGCGTCAAGAACATGCTGGCGGTGGTCGCCAGCATCGCCAACCGCACCCGTGAAAGTTCGGAATCGAAGGAAGAGTTCGCCGAAGCGCTGATTGGTCGCCTGCACGCCATGTCGCGGGCTTACGGTCTGCTGTCGAAGGAACGCTGGAAAGAAGCTTCGATCAACGAACTGCTGCATCAGGAGCTCGAGCCTTTCAGCATTGACCGGTTCGAACTTGACGGCGCTGAAGTGAAGCTTAGCCCGCAACAGAGCCTTTCCCTTAGCATGGTCATTCATGAACTGGCGACCAACGCCGCCAAATATGGCGCGCTGTCGACGCCCGAGGGCAGGGTCGTGCTGAAATGGTCTGGCGACGGCGATGTTTTCACGCTCACCTGGTGCGAGCGACACGGGCCGCCGGTCAGAAAACCTGAAGTCAGCGGCTTCGGACTTTCCCTGCTGCAGGGTGAGATCGGCTACCGGCTTGGCGGAAACGTCGAGACCACCTTCAACCGTGACGGTCTTGAGGTCCAGATCACATTCCCGATGCTGCGCAAGGAGACGCCGTGACCGACCCGCTGCGCGTTCTGGTGGTCGAGGATGAATGGCTCATCGCCGAGGACATCGCTGCTTGTCTGCGCGATTCGGGACATCAGGTGATCGGCCCGGCCCCTTCGGTGGCGGCGGCCCTTCGTCTTATCGGCGAAAATCCTGTCGACGTGGCGCTGCTGGATGTTCAACTGCATGGCGAAACGAGCCTGGCGATCGCAGAAGAACTAAAAACCCGCCATATTCCGTTCGCGTGCCTGACCGGCTTTGGGCCGCGCGATGTTCCATCCGCGTTCGCCAACGCTAGATTTGTTCGCAAGCCGGCAGATCAGGCGACCATTCTCAGAGCCTTGGCGGAATTGGTCCCGACGTCCTAGCTCGTTTGCCCTTCAGTCCAGCGGCTTTTCGGTCGGTCGCGGCGTGGCGCCTTGCTGGCGCGGCCGGCCGGCATTGCGGTTGGCCACCGGATTGTCCAGCGGAGCGGTCGAGGGCTTCGAGGCTCCCGCGCTTTTCGGCGTCGGTGGCCTGGCTCCGGCATCCGTATCGTCAGCATCCCGCCTTGGACGTCGCAAGCCAGCGGCATTTGCCTGCCGGATTGCCGGTTTCGATGCGGTTTTCTTGTTGGCCATGGTGTCTCCTTCCTGCTGCGACGGAAACAACCTTCGTTCACCGCTCGCAGCCCTGCGTGTCAACCGCCGGCACGGTGCGAAGTTCCACGACCTGCCGCTGGATGGGAACCATTTTCGATACTGGCTGTTCGGCTCGCAGGAAGGAGCCGGACATGGAGCGACGTAACGCCATACTTTCGCTGGTGATAGCAGCGATCATCATCGTCGGCTTTCTCATCGGCTTTTTGTATGCCGATATGGGCTGGCGCACCTCGCCACTCGAAAGAGCCCAGGAGCAAAACCAGGGTGGGAACGCCCCGGCCGACACCTCGCCTGCCGCGGGCATCGAAAAGAACCCCCAAGAGAATACCGAGATGCCGGATCAGCAATAACCGCGATCTTTCCGGTAGGAACCGGGCAAGCTGGATGGTGTTGCCCAGAACCAATGGCTGTATCGCTGGTGATATCGGACTTACGGTGGCTGCTGGTACCCGGCTGCCAACGCCGCGGCCTCTTCCCCCGTCGTTGAAACCCCTCCTGCTGATGTAAGCGATTTCTGGCATTTGCGTATCGGCAGCACGGCGTGCTCAGTCTCCGGAGACGAGAGCCGGCCGATCCTGCTGCTTCTTGCCAACGCATCTTGGTTGGCCCTTGCTGCGAGCCACTCTGCCCGCTCCCGCGGCAAGCCGATAAGGCAAATACCAGCGAAGTGCGCCGGCACATCCACCGTCGTGTCGAACACGGCCCATGTGTTGGTAGGCTCCTGAACCGGCAAAAACCTCATAACAGCTCCTGCTAATATATAGCACGAACTTACGGACGAAGCACTGTTCCGGCATCAACCAAACGAAGGAGAATTTCGTTTTGCCACGCTGCGGCGCGCTGAGCCTCGCAAATTGATCCACACCGTCTGTATCGCGGCTGCGACGTGGCCGAAAATAGATCTCGACGAGCGAACGCATCCAGGAGCCCGCCAGGCGGCGGCGCTTTTGCGTGTCGGCGATCCGCCTTCAGCCCCATCTCGCGGCGCCTCGGCGTATCCCTTGGGGAAGTGTCAACTGGCCTTGGGAGCGCTGCTCGGGACCAGGAATCCACCTTTTAGCAACTCCAGGGCGTCGAGGGCCTCCTCATCCAGCAAATCTGTCAGAGCCACCCCTTCTGCGAAGACCACCCTATCGTCGTCTATATCGTAGACCTCCCAAAGCCCTTCCTTGTTCCGTCGAATGGCGTGCCGATGCTCCATAAGCAGACGCTAATTGAGTCGCGGAAATGGTGGCTAGGAAAAATCAGGGGCAGGCCGACATTAGCAGTGGAAAACCTCAGGCGCCCTGACGCGTGATGCGTGTGCGAAGTCAAGGCTATGCCGGCCGCGCGCGGCCCGAGGGGACCGTATCGACCACGGAAAATAGCCAGGTCGAGAATCCGATTGACGATCATTGCGGACACTCGGCCTCTGATGTAATTTAGGGATCGATCAAGTGAGGAATATACCGCTGTCGCGACGGCTTTTCTCTCTTTTCTGTCTCGGCAGATAGCATGCTCTCTAACGGACCTTGGCACTGCAAGCTGTGTTCTTGTGGTCGCCAGGTAACGACGGTTAAGGGATTTGCCATGCTCCGACGTTGCGGATTCGTTGCGGCCTTGATGCTCGCAAGCGTCGCGACTTTCGACGCTTCTGCAGTCGAACGAAGGGTCGCCTTTGTAATCGGCAACTCCGATTACCAGGAAATCTCGGCCCTCAAGAACCCGGCCAAGGATGTGGTGGACGTGTCCAACACGTTTCGAGCGGCTGGTTTTGATGTTTTCGTCGCGAGCAATCTTACGAAGCTGCAATTTGAAGATCAGTTTCGCAACTATCTTGCCGCCGTGGACGGCGCTGATGTGGCTGTCGTCTACTATTCCGGCCACGGCTTTCAGATCGGCGGCGAAAATTTCCTGATCCCTGTCGATGCCTCGTTGAAAGATGCGGCGGACGTCGAGGTCCAGGCAATCAAGCTGAACGATGTGCTGCAGCAGATGCGTTCGAAATCGAAGATCCAGGTGATCATCCTCGATGCCTGCCGCAACAATCCATTCCCTCGCAAGGACTACTGGCTCAGGGACCAGCTTCTTACCGCCAGCGGCACCGGCCTTGCGCAAGTAAGAAGCTCACTGAACACACTGATTGCTTTCGCCACCGAACCCGGCGCGGTCGCCTATGACGGCGCCGGCGACCTCAGTCCTTTCTCATCGGCGTTTTCTCGTCGCGCGCTCGCCCCGAACCAGGAGATCCGCACGGTCATGTCGGCCGTCCGCCGGGATGTGGTTGAGGCGACCAAGGGCTTGCAGGTTCCCTGGGAGAACTCTTCGCTGATCGACGAAGTCGTTCTGATGCGTCGCATCAGCCGCCCATCGCTGCCGCCGGTATTGGAGAAAGTCGTGCTGTCCGGGGCAGGCCCCATCGATCTGGACCTCCCGGAACCGGTCCAGGTCGATGGCGGGACAATAACCGTCAGCATCGAAAGACCACCCGCCTTGGGACGCCTGATGCTGGACGGCAAGGTCATCGAGGCGGGAGAACTGATCCAGGGCAAGGATCTGCCGCGTTTGCAGTTGGATGTCCCCAAGGGAACTGGCGAGCCGGAAGAGATGGATATGCTGGCCTACGCCGCACGCGACAGTTGGGGCGGCGAAGCCAAGGGCATGCTGGTGTTCCGGGTCAAGAGCGGCGAAGGAGCCGAGGGCGAACAGGTGATGGCCTCGCTCGAGGCCGAGCAGGAGCAGCAGGTGCTGCAGCGCGGCATTCATGTCACCGGTGCGGCCGAGGCGATCGAGAACCAGGACGTCGACGTTCCGGTCGGCGTCGGCGCCGTTGCCCTGAACCTCGACGTCCCGACAGACGATGCGGCGGTCAGCCTGAAAGTCACAAACTATCCGGCAACGGGGACGCTCTCCCTGCCGGATCGGACCCTGTCGCCCGAATCGAGCTTGACGGTCGGCGAAGTCGAGGGGCTGCGCTATGAACCCCAGATCGGAGCCAGCGCACCGGTCGAGATCGCCTTCGAAATTCGGGCGGACAGCGGCGCAGCCAAACCCGCCAGTATGAAACTGTCGCCAAGCGTCGATCCGTGCGACCTGGCTGCCGGCGAACCTCTCGACCTTCAAGGCGTCGTCCCCGGCCTGCTGCCAAATGAAATCGCCGCCGACGCGGTAAAGCTGTGCGAGGCTGCGGTGAAGGCGTATCCCGATGTCGCCCGCTTCCGTTATGAACTGGGACGCGCGCTGCTTGCAGCCGGCAAGGTCGACCAGGCCAGGAAAGCCATACAACAGGCCGCCGACAGGGGGCATGTGCGCGCGGTGTTCGAACTCGGCTACCTCTACGCGACGGGAACGGGCCAGGCTGTCGACCGCAAGCAGGCCAACACCTTCTACGCCGCTGCGGCCGACAAGGGCGATCCCTACGGGATGACGTCGTGGGGTCGTGCCCTGTTTCATGGCTACGGCGTCGAGCGCGACACCGGCAAGGGGCTGGATCTGCTGCTCAAGGCGGCATCGATGGGGCACACCTATGCCATGAACGATCTCGCGGCGATCTTCACCGAAGGCCGCAACGGCGTGCCCGCCGATCAGGCCCGTGCGGTTGCCTTCCTGGAGGCCGGCGTCCAGCGCCAGGACATGTATTCGATGAACTTGCTCGGTCGCAATTACCTCAGCGGCAGGGGCGTCGAAAAGGATCCGAAGGCTGCGCTGGCGCTTTTTCAGAAGGCCATTGACCTCGGCCAGCCCTATGCGCCGGGCAGTCTTGCGCGCATGTACCGTGATGGCGTTGGCGTGGAGCAGAACCTTGATGAAGCCCAACGCCTGTTTGAACTGGCAACCTCGCGCGGTGATCAGTCCGGCGCCTATGATCGCGCGGCCCTCGAGATGCAAAAGGGCGACAAGGCTGACCAGGCCGTCGCCGTGCGTTTCCTGGCATTCACAGTTGCGCTCGATCTTCGCAATGAGCTGCCTGACGCCCGCGCGACGTTGGCGCAATTCGGGGCCAAGCCGAAAGCGGCGGCGTTGAAACAGCTGCGTGGGGAACTCAAGTCGAAGATTCCGTTGAGCGGCTCTGTCGACAAGCAACTTGTCAAAGTGGCCAGGGCGGTCTGGGAACAAGCCAATCCGCGTCGGGATTTGTTCTGATCAACAAGGAGGCAATGGTGGGCAGAAATCTGAAGCAGGCAACAATCGGGATAACTCTGTCCATCGCCTTGGCCGGGGTCATGGGCTGCACATCCTGGCCACCCCTTCAACCGACGCCGCTGGTGGCGACGCCCGAGCCGGCGCCGAAGGTCGTTCGCAGAGCCGCGGCGCCGCGGAAGGTCGTCAACCCCGCTCCCAAACAGATGGCCGCCAGGAAAGTGGTTAGTCCGGCCGCGGACGAGCCTGCTGCCGCACGTCCCGTAATCATTCCTTCTTCGGGAGGAGGCGGGGGTGCCGGAAGTGGCGGGAGTGGCGGGAGTGGCGGGAGCGGCGGAGGCGGCGGCGGCTGGGGAGGATAGCGTTGAAGGGCTGCTGCAAGTAAGCCAAACAACTAGAGCATTCTGCAGCCACGTGGGGTCACTTGGCGTCGCACAATGCAGCTAATTCAGATAGCTAGAGCCTGATTCTCGTTCAATTTGGACGTATCCCGTTCGCGGACACGGCTACGGTCTAACTCGCATCCGCTGACTGGCGCAGCGCCTCGATCTCTGCCATCTGGATGCCCATTTCGACAAACGCGGTAAGAACTGAAAAGCGGTCCTCCAGTGCAACGCGTGCCAGTCCGGCCAGAACCCCCGCACTCACAGCGCGCGCGGCTGGCTGCGAGGCCGATAGCGCTGGCGCCTCCATAGCTGAACCGTTGCCATGCCATCCTGCAGCCAGGGCAATCCAGGCGGCCGGCGTTGTTGGCGGAATTGCCGCAGCCTTGTCCACTTCCGGGCGATGGTGAGGGCTCTCCGGTTCGCTGACCCAGTCACGAACAACCGCGAGCAATTCCTGATCCCTGCTGTCGAGCAGAACGGTGAGGTGGCTCAGGCATTCATGGGCCCACCACACCGCAGCCCGCTCGGGAAGCAGATAGGCACAGAACGTAATCGCCTCCTCTGGCACCCGCCCGGCCAGCAGGGCGCGGCAAAATTCGATTGAAGGCTGTTCGGTCGGAAGTGCCACCATGTCCCTGGAAACAGCGGGGCAGGCCATGAAAAGGTCCCGTGCCGTTTTGAATCGAAGCTCATTGGCCATGGCGCCACGCTCTCCCCAGGGAACAATCGACACTGAAGCCCCGGACCGGGCGGGTCAAGTCTCCAGTCCCTAGTGGTGAAAATCTGACGGTTGATACCCAAATCGAATTTGCAGCAATGGGTGGGAAGTTGCCCCACAGCAGGTTTAACCTGAACGACAGGATTGCGCGCCAGGAGCCGACATTCCAGCTGAACTACTGGGCACTGGAGACGTCTCTCACCGACTGGCCGTAGGTAACCGAGAACATGCACAGGGCGCGCCCGTGCCTGAAGTGCTTGTCAACTCTGGTCTATAAAGGCCTCGAGATCGGCTGCGACGCGTTGGGGCCGTTCCCAATTCGGACAATGTCCGGTCTCCGGGTAGCTGAGCAGTTTGGATCCTCGGATCGCGGTTACGAGGCGATCCTGATCGTTTCTGGAAAAGAGCACGTCGCGTTCGCCCCACATGAGGAGCGTCGGTGTGACAATCCGAGAAAGTTGCTCCGTGTCATCGTAAGCGAGCAAACCGTCGAGCACGCCGCGCCAACGCCAAGCCGCCAGCTTCAGGCTTTCGGCAACGATCCGTTCGAAGAACGATTCGGGCAGGGGTACGTGCGCGGTGCTCGCCTGAAAATCGCGGGCGAACTCCACCGGCACCGGGTCTGGTAGCTCCATCAGTGTGGCCTGGACCTCCCGAGTGACCGGAGTGGCGGCCGACACACCAGTGCCGATCAAGACCAAGCGTGCGACTCGTTCGGGATTTGTGATCGCGACGTGTCGCGCGACGAAACTTCCGAAAGAGTGTCCGACGATGGTGGCGCGCTCGATGGAAACAGCGTCGAGAAACGCGACGGCATCAGCGGCGAATTCGTCGATCCCGTAACCGGCATCCAGCGCTTCCGAGTCACCGAAACCTCGCTGATCCAGGACAAACGCATGAACCCGATGCGACAGCAACGGCAGAATACTGCTGAACGAGAACCAAGAGTCCGGCCACCCGTGCAGAAAGAGGATCGGATCGCCGTCAGCATTGCCCTGTTCCGCGTAGTGAATCTGTGGACCCGTCGCCAGTCGAACAGTTGCGAATCGCAGGTCTCCCATCAACCAAACTCCCCTTTCTGAGTTGAAATTGCCTGCCGGCCACACATCTTCGGGGCGTTTGCCATGTCGCTCTTTCAGCCGAGCGCAACCCGCTTACCAACGGCTGCGCCTTCTTGAATATGTGTCACACCTTGGACCGTGCTGCTCCCATTTCGCAACATTCGCACCACTCCAACGGTTGGAAGCTGCTGCGGTCGGCAGTTCCGTCTGACATAATCCGTTCTTGTTTCGGCAGTTTCTCTGGATCGACGCCAGAGTGTTTCGTTTGTTTCAGCAGGACACAGAGCTCGCATGTCGCGCTACCGTCGCGCAGCGGACGCGTGGTCCCTCGGCCTAACAGTCGCTCACAATCTTTGGCGTGGAGGCCGAGTACCGTATTGACTTGATGAACGGCGGCGCGCCTCGACCGGATTTTTGGCCGGCAGCCCTGCGGGAAGTGAAATCCCCCTCCGGCCGTTGACCGGAGGGAGAGAAATCCCCTGCGGGAAAGGCCCGTCACAGCCGCTCCAGCGTCAGCGTGGCGGGGTCGCCACGCCAGGCTTTGGCGAGTTCATCGGCGGCCTTGGCCTCGGCGGCGGTGTCGCGCCTGGCCTTTGCCGTTTCCTTGAGGCCGAACAGCGCCCAGGCGCTGCCGCGCGCCTTGTCGAGCGCGGCCCGGAACTCCTTCTCGGCCTCTTCCGGATGGCCGGTACGCAGCAGGGCAGCGCCCAGCGACTGCCTCACCGGATAATACCAGTAGGGCGGCTCCATGTAGGGGATCGTTTCCTCGGCCTCGGCGGCCTTCCTCCAGATCGCCACGGCGCCCTCCAGGTCACCGTCGGCCTCGGCCGCGCGTGCCCGCACCGTTGCCTCAGCTACCTGCAGCACGGCCAGCGCCGGGATTCCCCAGGCGTCATGGGTCGACCAGTCGGTCTCCGCCGCGATGCGGTGAATGGCGTCGGCCTCGGCGCGCGCGGCGGCAATATCCTTCTTTGCCGCCAAGGCGGCGCCGCGCATATAATGCTGGACTGCCTTCACATAGGCTGGCGCGTCCGCCTGCACCGGCCTGGCCAGGACCATGTCTGGGTCGCCGTATTGCGCCCAGGCGAAATAAGGCGCCGCCTTGACCGGCTGCACGATCGGGATCGCAGCGGCGATCTCGTTGGTGAGCAGCGTGTCCAGCTTCTCGGCCTGGTCTAAGACCGTCGGCGCGTCACCCAGAAGCTGCGCCGAGACCATCACGAAGTGGACATTGTGAGAATAATAGCCGATCGGGTAGACACCGACCGCACCGGTATCGGCAATGTAGGTCTCGTCGACCTTTGCGGCGGCGACGTTAGATGCGAGCGAGTCGGCGTAGCGGCCGACCCGATGGTAGATGTGGCTCGGCATGTGGACGATGTGCCCGGCACCCGGCATCAGCGCGGCGAGTCGCTCGGCATAGGGCTCGGCCCGCTCCGGGCGGTCGGAAGCCTCCACCAGATGGATGTAGAGGTGAATCGCCCAGGCATGGTCGGGCTTTTTCGTCAGCACGGCTTCCAGCCGCTTCTGAGCGTCAGCTGTGCGGCCCTTCGGCTCCTTGCCGCCGGGCTGCCAATAGTCCCATGGCTGGGTGTCCATGGCCGCTTCTGCCGCGATCATGGCGAGTTCCAGATCGTGGGGATATTTGTCGGACAGGGCGGCCATGGCATCGGCGAAGGCCGCATCGAGCGCTTTGCGATCCGCGTTGGGATCGTCCGAGTAGCGGGCGGCGACGGCATCGATGAGGCCGCGCTCCTTGTCGGTCGCCGCTGAGGCGAGCGACTGTGCTTTTTTCAGCGCGGCGACGGCCGGTGGGTTCGCGGCAGGGTCCATCGGCACGTTGATGTTGGGTCCGAGTACAAGTGCTTCGCCGAGGAAGCACATCGCGCAACCCGGATCGAGACGCTGCGCCTTGCGGAAGGCGCGACGCGCCTCGGCGTGGTTGAAGTTGGCGGCCTGCCTCAGGCCCTGGCCGAAAAATTTCTGCGCGTCCGGGTTCTTCGTGCTGATCGGCCAGGTGAGCGTGCCGAGGTTGTCCCAAAGCGGCGGTTCGGCATCCTCGTAGGCCTTGACCGCCTCGGCGATGGGCGATTCGAGCGGTAGCGTCGCGGCGACGCAGTGCGCCATGGACAAGTCCTTCGGGAGCGGCACTCGCGTGGCGGCGGCAAGCTGAATACTGGCCGGGCCGCCGGCCGCATACGCGATGGCGCCGGCGCCGAAACCTATGACTAAGAGTGTGGTCCATCCCGCGCCAGGCAGGAACTTGCGCAATTTCATGTGAGCCTCCCATTGATTGCGGGCCGCGCCGGCGTCACGCTGGCGGCGCGCTCCCGCTTGCCTGGAATCTACGCCCCGGATGTTTCAGTCGTTGTTCTTGAGCGGTGCTGAAATGTTTCGATTGTATCACAATGCTCATTCCCCCTTGGGTTAGAAACCGTGCGACGTCGTGTCGGCGAGACTCTATCTTTCATGGGCGCCTCCGAGATTGACGTCCGGACCAATACCTCTCATGTAAGTGCCTCGGTCGAGGTCTGCCTTGCCCGCGCCGGGCGCGTCACGTCCACCATCGTGCGGCAGCTCGCGCATTTCGATCGAGCCTCAGCCGGCTTTGCGCATCAACTCCTCGGCCTTATCGAGGCGCCACTTGCGGGCCCGCCTAAGGAAGGACTGGTTTACGGGGCTGTGGGGCTTCAGCGCCAACCGCTCGTTGGCGAGGGCTTCCGCCAGGCGGGTCAGGCCCGCGCGCAGCGGCCTCAGCCAGCGTCCAGTCGATGACGTCGCGCTGGGCGTGGCTGCCGCCGAAGCTATTGGCGATGAACCGTGTGCTATGGAGGCGATCGGCGGCCCTCTCGTAGTCGCCACGCCAGAATGCCGCGAATCCTTCGATCAGAGGCACTGCGGTCCGTTGCCCCCATTCGGCGATATCGGATCCCTCGGCAACGCTCCGGTAAGCCGAAACAAGCCGATCGACATCGCTGTCTCGGCCGGCACCCAGACAGGCCATCACCGCGTGCCAGTCATTGAACGGATTGCGCGGATCGCATACGACGTAGGCTACAAATCCGAAGTGGCCTTCAACAGGGCGTTCAGACGCGAATATGGCGTACCGCCGGCGGCCTGGCGTCGGGGCCATGCTGCTCGCCAGGTCTGACCGGTAGGCGGAACAGTGAGGAGGATGGCATTCCGGCTCCAAAGAAGGTGGGCAGCGACAACATCAGTGCCGACGCTCAGCATCACGAGCCAAAGTTCAGGAGAAAATCCGCATTCGGCCGATTTGCGGTCAAAGCTTGTTCTATCCTGAAGGGCAGGAAAGGGTCGTCTCGCGTCCTTCTACATGGGTACCAAGCGTCAGGTCTTCACGACTAGCAAGATGCAACTGCCCCCACTATGCTCGACGTTTTGACAGACAACCGCTTCGCAATTTGGTATTGTCCGCAGTCGATGAAATCGATGCTCAAGACAGGAGTAACCGTTATGCGGTCGGGCAGTTTAGCCTTCGTGTTTACGGTCGCGTTTTTTTCGACCCACGTTTTTGCTGATCCACTTCAGAAATCAGAAGACATCGTGAAGTTTTTTGACGCGGCGAGCGAACTCGGCCCGCCGCGTGGAATTTGCGTCGGCACCGAAGAAGAGTGCAACAGCAAGAACAAAGCAGCGCCTGCCGAGAAAACCAGCCTCGACATGCTGATCAATTTCGGCCTTGATTCTGCGGAACTCGATGCGACTGCGCGTGCTGAACTGGACGAGTTCGCCAAGGCACTGAAGGACAGCCGACTGAGCACCTTGAACTTCGTTGTCGAGGGTCATACCGATGCGACCGGCTCGGAGCGCTACAACGAGGGGCTGTCGGAGCGCAGGGCCAGATCGGTAACAACCTTCCTCACCTCCAACGGCATCGATCCTGCCCGCATCAAAGCGACAGGCCTGGGCGAAGCGAGCCCGCGCAACCCCAATCCATTCGATCCGGTAAACCGCCGGGTGGAAATGCGGATAAGGACCGAGTAGCTGGAGCGGGTGCGCTGGCCCAGCTAGTCCCTCTGCACAAGGGGGGATTGGTTCTTCGACTGACGATCGCGCTGCCGGACGGCCTGCAGCTACCAGCTCTGACGCTGGGGGTAGCAAGAGGCCACCACGCCTTCGTCATCCCAGGGCGGAGCAAGGAGCGGAGCGACGCGGCGCAGACCCTGGGATCCAGTCCGTGACATCAGCCGAAGAATGCAGCGGCTCAGAATAAAAGCTGATCTGTTGTGATCCTTCGCGCCCCCCTCTGTCCTGCCGGACATCTCCCCCACTTGGGGGGAGATCGGCCGTCATTGCGGCTTTCGCCAATGTCCAACGTTGAAGAACAGGCGCCGTCAGCGAAGCTGCCAATCTCCCCCCAAGTGGGGGAGATGTCCGGCAGGACAGAGGGGGGCGCCTCGCTCCGCAATCAAAAATTCTGCACCGTCGTGACGCTCTGATGTCACGGCATGGATTCCAGGGTCTCCGCGACGTGCTGGCTCACAGCGCATTCTGAACGGAACTCACCATAGCCGTGATCGCCTGCTTGTATTTTTCGAACTCGGGCGATGTCTGCCGGACTTCCGTCGTTGTCGTTGTCTGTTGGCTCACTTCAACCATCGCCGGGCTCAGCTTCCGCCCCATTTTCCTTTCGGCCCAGCTCACGACATAGCTGGCGGACTTGCCGGTGAGGAACGGGTTGGCTTGAATGACGGCCGATCCGAGCACGGCGCTCAATTGCGCCGAGCCCGGCGACGACAACACTTGATGGGCGCCTTCCATTCCCAGGAAATGACAGAGATAAAGCCGGCCGGCTGTGATCTGGTGGCCGCGTGCCCGAAGATAGGCTTCGCCTTCGCGCGCCAGATTGCTGACCATCTCGCGTGAGATGGTGGCGTCAAAACGCAGAGCGAGCAGGTCGGCGGTTGACAGTGTCCGCGCCAGTTCGGGGCGGTAGGTGTTCATCATCCGGATCCACGTCTTGGTTATGAACTGACCGGCGCCGGTCGCCGAAGAAAGTGGGTTCTTGGCGCGGGCTTTGCCTCCACTTTCGACTTGAACGATACGCTCGGTCAGGGTTTCGACAGCGGAAGCGTCCGTCGCGATTGCCGTAACCGTGCCCAGCGGATCGATGGCCTGGCCGTTGCGATAGAGTTCGAAATGCAGGTGCGGCCCGGTCGAAAGACCGGTGGTGCCGATGTAGCCAATGATATCGCCTGCCTTCACCTTCGCGCCGACACCGCCCTTGTCAGCGAATTTCTGCATATGCGCATAGCGCGTCTCGCTGCCGTCCCCGTGCGAAATCTTCACCAGATTGCCGTAACCGCTTCCATCGCCCTGAAAGACGATTTCGCCGTCGAAGGCGGCGGCTATCGGCGTGCCCAGCGGCGCCGCCCAATCGACGCCCTTGTGGATACGAACGGTTCCGAGGATTGGGTGCTTGCGTGGGCCGAAAGTCGAGGTCATGACCCCGTTGACCGGGGTGACCATGCCGTTGGCGACTGTCAGCGAGCGAACCTGATCGTCGCCGCTGACGCATGCAAACTGGCCGTCGGTCTGCTGGAACACGAAACAGTCGAGGCTTTTTTCGCTACCCTGGACGCCAACATACAGCACCCGTCCGGCCGTCTCTTCCTTGCCACGCGGCCTTTGCGAATAGATCAGGACCAGACGCTGGTCTTCGCTGGCGAAGGCATCCAGATCCTGTCCTCGCGAAAGATACATGATCGCTTCTCCGATCACGCCGGTCGGAACCTTGTTGCGTGCTGCTGTCGAGTAGATCGCGTCGAGTAGCCGGTATTGCCTTTTGTGCGTGCCTTGCGCCTGTGCGCCCGAGTAGTTGAATAGGTCTTCGCGGACCCACGGGTCGACACCAGACACAAACACACCGGCGGCATTGCGCGTCAGCGTACCGACAAATACGTTCCTGGCGTAGATCGAGACCTGCATGAGGGCCATGGTTGTCGTCTCGCGCGTCGGTCTGAAACCGCGCATGGCGACGACATGACCTGGCTCAAGGCTTTCCCGATTGAAAAGCGCCTTCAGGGCCTCGCCTGCCAGCCTGGCATCCTCGGCGGAGAAATGCGCATCGAGCGCAACGCTGTCCAGGCTGCGGTCGTTGAGGATCTTTACGAAAATGTCCTCGGTAGCCTCGTATCGTTGATGTTCACTGATGACATTTGCAACGCTTGTGTTGTTTTCGATCTGGGTTTTCTGGAACGCGGGAAGGGCTGCCTCGCCTGAATCGATTGTTTCGCCCCAACCTGCTTCGGCATCATCGGTATCGCCCTGCGGGTCAGAAGCAACCGGAGCCTCGTTTGAAACGGGCTGAACATCGTCTTGGAGATCGTTGGATGGTGCCGGCGTGGTCTGTCGCTGCGCCTGGAAGAAAGCGAAATCTTCTTGCGTCGACGGTATCGTCGTCATGAACTTTTCGCTGGCGCTAAGCATCACGTCGGACAGAATTTCGATCTGCGGAGAAACGCCGGCCTGGTCGAGTTCTGCCGGCCGCGGGATCACTTGGCTTTTTGTTGCGCCGCCGGTGTCGGGCGCAAGGGTGATCCACATCGGGTCGCCCGCGAGATCGATAATGGCAGGCACATAGACAGATGCGTCGGCCGGCACATCGTCGGTTCCCTCGACGGCGTGCAACTCCTCATCTTCGTCGCCAAACGACCAATAATCCGCTGTGAGATAGAAGCCGGCAGCGATCGACAACAGCACAACCACAGCAAGACCGGCAAGGAGCCTGCGCCACAGCCTGCGTCTGCGCAGGGCGGCGCGGGCCTGCTTTTTCAACTTGAAGCTTGTGTCGATACTGTGCGTCACGGATTGCTTCCGGTCAGGAAAAAGGTCCACCGCGCCTGTTCAAGCGTATCGACTTCGAGAAATCGTGCGGCGATATGGCCGCGCTGCCAGCATTCATCGATGCCGCGTATCGAGAAACGCCGCCGGTCGATGCACATTTCGGTCGACCCGGTCAGGGTCGCATGGCCAAAGACGTCCGTCGCATAGATGTAGATGTAGCGGTTCGAAAGTTCCTCGCGGATGACGTTGACGCACTGATTTGCGCCGATGGTCCACCAGCCATCGGTCTGGTCGGCATTGTCGACCTTTTGGCCGACAGCGAGATTGACGACGTCGAGCGTCTGATTGCAGACGGTGAATTCGGCGTGCGCTTCGTGAGGCGACAGGAGAGCGAGCAATGTCGCGCCCAATATGACCGTAAGTCTGATACGGCCTGTCAGGGCAAGCAGGCCGCGAAGCCAGTCACGCTGATTGTTGGGCGGGACAGCGGGCAGGAAGGAAAAGCGCGAGCGGCGGTGGGCCATCGGCGTCCATGCTACCCGCCGAGCCGAAAATACTTTGCCGTTGCGGAGTACTCAGCTCGGTTGGCGTCGATCTCGTCGAGAATTTTGGGCAACAGCAGCGCGGCTGGTGTCGGCGCAGAGAACGCCGCAGCCTGAATATCCTGTGGGCCCGTGATCACCATTATGATCTGCGGCACGACCTTGCCGGCCGCCTTGTCGGCTGCGCCGAGATCGATCGGGATGTTGAAGGTGGCCTTGCCGGCTTGCGCCAGCATAAGATCGTCGAGGCTGAATGCCATGCCCCTGTGGTCGATCAGCAGCACGCTGGAAATCAGGCCGCCCTGCGTCACCAGCGTGCCGCCGATCGGCGAGCCGCTCGGCACCGTCGTCCGATCGAGAACAAGCTGCGGCTTGTCAGCCGGCATCTGGTCCAGAAAGCGCAGAAAGTTGGTGACTTCGCATTGAGCCGGCTCAATGAGGCGGACGCTGATGTCCGGTTCGACACGGAATCTTGCCTGGAAATCGGACAGCATTCGTTCGAACGGCTGGATCTCCGTGCCCAATCCTTCGATGGCGGCGGCGGCCTCGGTTGCCGACGTCAACGTCGCATAGAAACAGTCGCCGCCGTTGAAATCCCGCACCCAGGAGACCCGTTGCGCAGCGGGGTCGAGGGCATTTTTCGGCGGCAGTTTTAGGTCCGGTTTCGGCACGTTCAAGGCAATAGTGGCTTCGCCCGGCTGTTTGCCTGCCGCCGTCTCGTCCTGCTGCCGTTTTTCGTTCGCATCATACGTCTGGCTTTCGGCCCGCGCGTGCTGGCTGGCCGGCTGATCGGGCCTCCGGCTCTCCATAATTTCGGGCCGGACCGCTGCGGGCGGCGAGGCCTTGTCGGCCGGTGGCATTGGCGCGACCTGGATGCGCGGCGGAACCGGCTCAGGGGTTTCCTCGGTTGGCGAAAGGACTTCGGCGGGCCGTGTCGGCTGCAACTTTTGATCGGCCACGGCATCTGGCCGATTTTCAGCTGGCGATGGCGCCTCGGCTGCCGTCGGCTCCGAAATGTCCTCGGCTGCCGCCGGCTCCAGGGTTTCCTCGGTTGGCGAGAGGACTTCGGCGGGCCGCGTCGGCTCCAGCCTTTGATCCGCCGGGGCATCTGGCCGATTTTCAGCTGGCAACTGCGCTTCTTCTGCTGCCGGCTCCGAGATTTCCGCGGATGCCGCCGGCTCCGAGCTTTCTTCCGATGCCAACCGCTCCGGGGTTTCCTCGGATGGTGAGAGGACTTCGGCGGGCCGTGCCGGCTCCAACTTTTGATCCGCCGCCGCGCCTGCCTGACTTTCGGCTGGCGGCGCAGTGGCTTCTGTTCGTGACTGCTCAGGTGCAACTGCTTTTGCCGGCTCATCGCCCGGCGAATTTGCCGCGCTGTCCGTCGGACCCGGTTTGGATGCTTTTGGCGACAAGAACGATGTATCGCCGACGGTCGGCGTGGAAGGCGTCATCACGCCGCTGAGATAAACGCCTGCACCCGACGCGACAGCTAATGTCGCCAAGGCAGCGATTGCGATCGATCGGGTCTTGGTGGACTTTGCCGGGACCTTTGGCAAAACCGCCCGAGCAGGACCGGCAACTGGCGAAGGCCTTGGCTCGGACAGAAGTGCGGGCCGGACATGCGGAACGAAGCGCTGCTCACCGGCTGCCGCCGGAGGCTGACTTGCCATCTTGGGACCGGCAAGCTTGGGGCCGGGAAGCTTGGGGCCAGGCGCGGCGGTTCCCCCGGTTCGCGGCGTCCGGTCGCGCGGTGTGATCGACGTTGGCGGCCTTGTCTCCTCGTCCGTGTCGTCACGTGTCGCCCTGGCGATATCGGCCATGCTGATCGGCCGGTCTTGTGGATCCGGCTGCAGCATGGCCTCGACAATTCCACGAAAATCGGCGTCGATGTCGGACAGGTCCGGAACGGTTCGGCGTTTTTCGATGATCTCGAACTGGGAGCCGCTCATGTCAATCGGTTTGCCGCGCAGAGCAGCAGCCAGCACCAGGCCCAGGCTGTAGATGTCGGATTGCTCGCTGACATCGCCGCTGTACAGCCCGAGTTGCTCTGGGGAAACGTAGTTGTACTTTCCCGCGAACTTTCCGCCGATCAGCGTCTCTCCGCCGACGGTCGCCGATCGCGCGATGCCAAAATCGATGATCTTTGCGCGATCGACCCGGCCTCCCGGCAGGATGATGTTATCCGGGGAGAGGTCACGGTGTATCGCTCCCGCCTGGTGCACGGCGTTCAAGCCGGAAGCCAGGCGATGGCAGAGCTTGCGCACGTCTTCCGTCGGCATCGGGCCATTTCGCATGATATCGAACAGTGATTGGCCGTCGACGAATTCCATGGCGAGGTAGGGGCGACCGATACCGGGGTCGATCGTGAAGACGTGATATCGCACGACCGCGTCGTGCGACAAATGATTGAGGATCGTCGCTTCCTTGCGGAACAGCGACAGGATCGTCTGGTCACGGGCGAACTCGGGCAATACGATCTTGATGGCGACATGGTCGCCGGTCTGGATGTTGTGGCCACGGTAGACTTCCCCCATGCCACCGAATGCGATCCGCTCGTCCAGTTCATAGATGCCGCTGAGTTGCGTGCCTACGGCTGTGGTGGCCACGTCAGGCGATATCCGCGTCTTGTCGTCGGCGCTCATCAGCCTCAGCCTTCCGCTCTGGAAGGACCGGGATAGGCCCTATTGCGCCCGTCTCCGATCTTGACGAGCACGATCGTGACATTGTCCGTTCCCCCGCGCGCCAGCACCATCTGCAGCAGGTTTTCGCATGCCGCCTGAGGTGTCGCCGACACCGCCGCCGCCTCGATCTCGGCGTCTGTGACATGCGCTGTCAGCCCGTCGGTGCTCAACACGAATATGTCGCCCGGCATGATTTCGCCTTGCTGGAAATCAATGACGATCTCGTCGCTGACGCCGACCGCATGCGTGATGACGTTGCGGCGCGGCCAGGCGAGCGCTTCGGCTGCGCTGATCATGCCCTTGTCGAGAAGTTCCTGGACTTCGGTATGGTCCTTCGAAATCTGCGAGATCGAGCCGTTGCGGATCAGGTAGACGCGACTGTCGCCTGCCCACAGGCAGGCAAACCGCCCATCCATCGCCAGCAGGGCGGCGACAGTGGAGCCAATGGTTACTCCGCGGGATTGCGATATCCTGCGGATTTCGGCATTGGCCCGGCTCAGCCGGTCCTCGAAGCGCGCGCGCAGATCCGGTGCAGAGCTTGCAATGCCGATCGTTGCCAGATGATCGACAATGCTGGCCGAAGCGACTTCCCCGGCATCATGTCCACCCATTCCATCGGCCACCACCCACAGGCCGGTGTCCGGCTCGACCAGGTAGCTGTCTTCGTTGAGCTCACGGACACAGCCTCTGTGGCTAACGCCGAAGCTTTCAAAGGGAAGGGCGACATTGTTCACTTTGCCACCAAGCGCTTCTCAAGCGTCCTCTGCGGCGCACCGTCAGGCGCCCGCTCGCGCCAGTTTGCCACAGCCTCGAACGTTAGAGTATCGAAATCAACGTCCGCCCATCTGTTGCCGATGGGCCGCCGCACCGTATTGGAAAATCTAGAGATCATCTCAAAACGCCTTTGGACAGCTGAACCCGGACAGCGCAGGAAGGAAGAGAGGGATTTGGTCCGAACTGGCCTGGACCGTATAGGCGACATCGCGTCCGCCGATCACGAAGCGGGCTTGCGTGTTGCCGCCGGTGCCGGTGATATCGGCCTTGTCCAGCAGGCGCTTCAGTGCCCACGGACCGTCGAACTTGATCGCGGACTCACGGCCCGGCATCTCCGGAATGAGGCTCAGGCTCGCCGACGCGGAAGCCATGCCGCTCGGCCAGGTCACCGTGCTTGGCGCGTTGCCGGCTTGGTTGCTTTGGACGATCTGGCCATCGACGTCGAGTATCGCCGTATCGGCATCGCCATGCAGTGAAAACGGCGTAAAGGTGATACTGACCGACGGCACAGAACCACCTGAAGGAAAGAAGGCGTTGCGGATTTCCGCCGCCAGCTGGAAGTTTTTCAAGGTCGACTTCGACAGGTCGCGCCCGAAACGCGCATCCTGCTTCCAGGTCCAGTCCTGGCCGGTCATGTCAATCAGCGATGCCAGATTCTGTGCGAAGAACCGGTCCATCAGTCCGCCTGGAGCGAACAGTTTCGCGAAATCCGCCATCGCGATATCCTCCGGGCCATCGCTGGCGAAAGGATAACGGCCCTCGACCATCTCCTCGCAGGCGCGCGTCACCGTCTGGTCGAGCAGCTGGTTCAAATTCGTCTGCGAGGTTTCTGCGACGTTGCCGTCAAGCTCGTCGGCGGTTGCAGTAACCATTCGGGCGAGTTGCTTGGGCAGCCGCGAAACATTGGCGCGAAGGGTGGATATCTGCAGCTGCAGATTCATGTTGGCGCGTTCCGTTTGCGAAGGGATATCGGCCGCCAATTGCAGGCTTTGATGGATGTCGCGGAAATTCTGGGTCAGTGCATCGATTGGGCGGCGCCCAGTGGGACCGTTCACCAAAGCCTGGAATGATCTGAATTGCGCTTCGATGTTCGCCCCGGGATTCTGGTTTTGCGCGCGAGCGGACCCCGTGCCGGCCCGGCTTTGCGATTTGCCGCTGGCGATTTGAATGCCGATGCGGGCCAATCCGCTGGCGATATCTACAGCGTTTTGCGGCTGGGTTTGAAGCATGCCGGCTTCGGCCTCGGAGCCCGACTCTTCGCTGGAACCAGCGTCTCGCGTCAGCGCTGTTTCGTCGGCGATCGCGGTAAAAAGCTGGTCGATTGGCGAGCTTGGTGACGCGGCGGCGGAGAGCGCGATATAGTCCGGCTTGTCCTTCAGCATTGGCTTGAACTTCAGTCTGTCGAGAACGCCGTTCCACGCCGCGGCGAACTCCCTGCCATAGCGCTCGACAAGTTCGGGACCGAGCTTGAGCAATTCCTGGTCGATGCCACCTTGCTCGCCGCCGCCGCCGAGAACCCACTGGTCATCGACAAGCATCTGCGCAATGCGCGAGAGTTGTCCGAGATAGAAGTTGTTGAAGCCGCTATAGGTGTAGATACCGGGCACGCGAAGGCCTGACAGATCGCCGCCATCGACGCGCTCGAACAACAGCTGCGCTTCCGGGCCGCCTTTGACGGAGACGGAAAAATCGTCCAGCGCAGCGGCGTACACCGCCGACTTCACCAGGGCAGAGGCACGATCGGCAAGGCTCATGCGTCCGAGCGAGCGTTGAGCGGCTTCGACAAGTGGCTGGTTGAGCTCGAAAACCGGATCATAGGCGTCGTCCAACGCCAGCATGGCCCGCAGATGCTTTTCGAGTTGCGCCCGTCCCTCGCGGTTGTTTTCACCCGGATACCGGTTCTGCTCCCAGTCCTGCCTCATCCAGGACACGATCAGCTCGTCATCGACCTTGGGCGCCTTGCCGCCAAGCATCATGTAGATCTTCAGCGGTTCGTAGAGCGCGGTGGGATCAGCCATCCTGGCCTGGATCGTCCGTTCGGCCTGAAGCAGCAGGCGCGAGCGGAACATGCGCTCCAGCGCCTGCCGGTAAGCTGTTCTTGATGCCGAAAGCAGTCTTTCCCTCTGACTGAAGCCGAACGTCTCCTGGATCGGGGTCGGCAAGTCACTGGTGTCGAACCCGGCCGGCAGCTCACGCAACTGGTCGAGCGGGCCGATGACGTTTTCAAGGTCGACATCGGCGACTTCAGTGCTTTTGAGGAGCGGGTCCGCCGTCTCGCGATACTGGCTTGCAGCTTGCGTGGTGGAAGCGATCAGCGACCTGTTGGCTGAAAAGCTCAGGGCCAGGGTGCCCAGAGCCGCGGCAGCCATCAATGCTATTGCGCCAAGGCCGCCATACCTGGCGATCGCTGCACGCCTTTCAGCCGATTTGTCGTATGAAACCCAGCCGGATTCCGCGAAAATGACGCCGGTCAGAAGATCATGCAAGAAGAAGCTTTTGCCGGTGCCGGAAAGATGGGCGCGAGAAGCGCTGCCGAAACTGCGACCGATTGCGCCCAGCACCTGGTCGATCGGCGTGCCCTCCTGCGTGCCTGACGAAAAATAGAGTCCACGCAGGCTGACATTTACCTGGCCACGGGCCGGATCGAATATGCCGGCGACGAAACCGGCAATACGGGCTTTCAGTGCGTCAAATTGAGCTGGAAAGCCAAAGATGGCTATGCGCGCGACCGGATCGGCCTCTTCCTGCAGGCGGTCGGCCAGCTCCTCCGCCAGGCGCTTTGCCAGTGCGTCGAATTCGGCTGGTGCCTCACCGGCCATGTTCTTGCTGCGATCGGCGGTCTGGAATGTCGCGCCCCACACTTTGCGGCGGCGCTGCTCGTCGAAGCCGCCAAAATAATCCATGAAACCGGAGACTAGGTCGGCCTTGGTGAAGAGCAGGTACACCGGGAACTGGATTTTCAGTGTTTCGTGAATTTCGCGCAGACGGCTGCGTATTTCGACGACATGGACGTCAAGCTGCCGATCATCGAGGCTGATGAGATCGGCAAGGCTGATGGCCAGGATAACCCCGTTTATCGGTTGCCGGGTGCGGTATCCCTTGAGCAGCGACAAGAAGGCGAGCCAGCTCTTCTTGTCGCTCTGCGCATTGGAGTCCTGCGTGGTGTAGCGTCCGGCGGTGTCGATCAGCACCGCCTGATCGGTGAACCACCAGTCGCAGGATCGTGTGCCGCCAACGCCGGCTACCGGCTGGGCGTCGCCCGAACCGGCAAGCGGAAAATTCAGGCCCGAATTGACCAACGCCGTTGTCTTGCCGGCACCAGGCGGGCCGATGACGATGTACCAGGGAACTTCGTAGAGGAAATTGCGCTTGCCGCTCGACCGCTTGAGCGCAGCGATGGCTTCATTCATCCGAGTCTCGAGCACCTTCGAGTCGTCGTCCCTGTCGTCATTGCAGGCGACTATCGTCTCGAGCGCCTTTTGCGCCTTTCGCTTTTGCCAGAATCGCACGCCATAAAACAGCGTCGCGATCGCAACAATCACGCCGATGATCGTCACGCGCAGCCAGACGGGCGCCAGCGGACGCGTGTCGGCAAAGCGGATCAATGGTCCGGCAAACCAGACGGCTGCCGCGAAACCGGCCAACGCGATCGCGCTGAATATCCGCAGCAGCCAGCGCGTCATCGGCGCTTCCAAATGGCCGTGCTCACAGTGTTTCCTCCTTGGGGATCATCAAGTCGACACGGCGATTCTGGGCGCGGCCTTCCGGCGTCGCATTGTCGGCGATCGGTTCGTCTTCACCCTTGCCGTCGACGGTGATCCGGGAAGGCTTGCTGAACCGTGGCGCCATGACAGCTGCGACGGCCTTCGCCCGGGCGATGGAAAGGTCGAAGTTGGATTTGAACGGGCTCGATTTTCGCGGCTTCACATTGTCTGTGTGGCCGACGATCATGATCGGTCCAGGCTCCGGTTCGAGTGCTGCGGCGATGTCCGCGGCGATTGGTCCAAACTCCGGTTTTATCTCGGCCCTGCCGGACGGGAACAGCAGGACATTGTTGATCTCCACGATGATGAACCTGCCCTGCGTGCCGACGCTCAGCCCGCCGCGCGCGATAGTCTTGGCCAGTGCCGCATGGATGCGATCGATCTGGGAACGGGTAGGGGTGGCGACAGGCGGGCCGACTTTCACCGGCGCAGCCGACGGCACCACGCTGGCGCGTTCGATGGCGATCGGCGTCGACGGATCGAGCGCCAGCAGCCTGCCGGCAAGGGCATCGCCCTCGTTGGTAATGAAGACCCGCAATGCGAAGAATGCCACCGTCAGCAGCGCCGACGCAGCCGCCGCAATCACCCAGAGCGGCAGCCGGGCCGACGACTGTGGGCTGGAGACCGCCAGGCTTTGCCAGTGCGGCGAGATGTCGTCGTCGGCGCGCGGCCTGAAGTAACGAAGCGTCTCGTAGACGTCGCGTCGAACCCGTTCGAGATTGTTGTCCTCGCGCGCAAGGCCTCGATACTGGCCTTCGAACCCCAGCGACAGACAGGCATGCATCAGTTCAAGCAAATCGTAGTGTGCCTCCGGCGCAGCCAGTATCTTGTTCAGCGCTTGGTAGAAGCCCGAGCCGGTGGGCACGACTTGAAAGAACTGTGACAGCATGCTGTGCTGCGCCCAGGCGTCTGTCTGGGGCCAAGGCAGGTTGCCGATGAGGTCGTCAGCGGTTTCGCAGAGAGCAAATTTAGCGATCCGTGCATCTTCTTCGGGAACACCGGCTTTCTCCATTGTCCGGTCGAATTTTTCGATCGCCTCGGCGACATGTTCCGCCAGTTGCTCCGCCTGTCTTTCGACAGCCATAAGCCTGAGCTGGCCAAACAGCATCAGCAAAGGCGCGGCCGCGGCGAGGATCTGATTTGCTGCGGAATATCTGACGCTGTCCGTGGCATGCAGCAGGATGTCCTGCTGAATGCCCGCCGCCGCCGCAACTAAGCCGGCTGTCGCCGCTGCGCCGGGGTCTGCACCCTGATAAATCACGGTTCCGGAGGTCCAGCCCGGCGGTGCATGCCGACCGACACCGGGATCGAAAACCGTTGAATCCTTGACCGGCGAGGGACCGGGGCGCCCGCCGTCGGGAAAGGGCTCCTGGGGATCGGGCGCTGATTTCTCAGCCCGGCGCGGTGCGCGAAAAACGGTCTTTCCCGCTGGGCCGAAAGGATCGTCCTTCGAGCTCATCGCCATACGTCCGTCCACGCGGGGGTGCCGCGTGTGCGCCACATCAGGGCAAGACGGTCCCCGGCCGGGCGCAGGGACTGCAGGCGCAGGAACTGCAGGCGCTGCTGACGAGGGCAGTGTCTGGAGGAAGATCGACTATATCTTTCTAACCCGCCGTAACATGACATGTGCCGCAGACCCCCAGGTCAATCAGCCTTACCCGCTGGCGAACTGTCGAAAATGATCGTAAGCTTAGAAACGGTCGATTGGAACCAGATGCAGCGCTGCGAAAGGATTTTTCTTCGCCAACGACAGCGCCGTATCTTTGGGCTCGCCAAGGATACATTCCACCTGGTACGTGATCCGCTCCGCAGCCGAAGCTAAGCGCAGCAACCGATCCGATTTTCGGGGCACCTGCCAGGTTCAGTCCTGCCGGTCTACTTCTGCTTGTCGGCTTTGGCATAGGCTTCGCTGAAATAGGCCAGGAATATGTCCAGCATTCCGTTTTCGTGTGCTTCCTCCATGGTCCGCCATTTGGCGACGAAGGCGTCCCAGGCCAGGCCCTTCTTCGATGTGAATGATGTCGGTGGGAGTTTTTTGCTGATCGCCTCAGGCGACAAATCGTCAAGCAGCCGGGAGAGCGCAGCTTGCATGGCTGCATAGGTGGCAAATTCGTGCGTCTTGAGATCGCGGAACGCGTCTTCGACACTGTGCTTGGCATCAAGGTAGCCGGATCTGCGCCGCGCAAACATGATTTCTAGGATGTCGTCGGTTCCCGGGACGAACTTTAGGGGGTTGTTATCGGCAGCGCTGATCATCGTCCGGTGTGTGCTCTTGGCCAGTATTTTCGCAGCCGCACGTGCCTTCAGCAGCAGGGCCAGTTCCTCGACAACAGTCCGAAGCACCGCGCCGATTTCGGCGGCCGCTTCATGCGGATCACGCGATTGAAGCAGTTCCGGCGCGATGCCGGCTGCAATCGCGATGTCCCGCAGCACCTCGTCTTTCGTCGAAGCGAGAGGCGCGGGCGTCGAAGCGAGAGGCGCGGGCGGCGAAGACGTCGACACCGGTGCTCTCTGCCCGGGCCGTTGCTCCACCGGCTCGAAGAAAGGCTGGTCTCCGAAATCCCGCGGCCGGCCGGTTGCGACAGGCATTTGTCGCTGCGTCGAACCGTGGCTGCTTCGCGGAAGCCCTGTCGCGGCCCGCTCGTCGTCAATCGAAACCAGGACGACATAGCGGCCGATCAGCAACCGGTCGCCTTGACCGAGCCGGTGGGGGCCGGCCATGCGCTGCGTCGATCCGTTGATGAATGTGCCGTTGCGCGAGATGTCGTACAGCCAGAACGCGCCTGCCTGGTAACGCACTTCGCAGTGTCTGGCGGAGATGAACTTGTCGGGGTCGGGCAAGGTCCAGTCACAGGCCTCGCGGCCGATTTCGAAGCTGCGATCACGAGCGGAGTAGCCGGTCGACATACCGGCGGGCAGGGAGACGACATTGTTGATCTGCAGCCTGATATACATTCAAAATCGCCGTCGATCCTGTCGGGAAACTCACCCAGGACACCCCATTATACCAGCAATTTCTGAGCGCGGCGGCACAGAAGCGTTCAAGTCGATGATTCCACAGGGGCCAGGCTGCAGTCACCAAGGGTCCCCTTTGGTCGGTGCAAGACATGTGCTAGGCTCAGGCAGAAACGAGCGGCGGGAGGGGGCACGACCCATGCCGAACGAACGTGCCACGGTTGTGCAGACGCCGGTTGGCGCTGACCTGTTGACCTTCACGCATCTTGTCGGGCGCGATGAGATCAGTCGTTGTTTGGCCTATACGGTCGGGTTCGTCAGCAGCAGCCCCGAAATCGATCCGCTGAAGATGCTGGGCGGCGCGGTTTCGATCGAAGGTGAATCAGACCCGAAACGCTGGTTCAGCGGCCTTGTCTCCGAGTTTCGGCTGACCCGGATCGAGGACCGTCTGGCCTACTACGAAGCCGTCATCAGGCCATGGCTCTGGTTTCTCGGCAATACCACCGATTGCCGTATTTTCCAGAACATGAGCGTCATCGAAATCGTCGAGGAGGTTTTCTCGAAATACAGCACGGCAAAATTCGAGAAGCGCCTGCAAGGGTCCTATCCGCCGCGCGAATACTGCGTCCAGTATGACGAGAGCGATCTCGATTTCGTGCAGCGGCTGCTCGAGCACGAAGGCATCCTGTATTTCTTCGAGCACGACGAGGGCAAGCACACGCTTGTGCTGGCCGATGCCATGAACAAGCTCAAGCCGGCGCCGGGCTATGAAAAGGTGCCCTATCACTTTGAAGGGCAGGGCTCCCGGCGCGATGTCGAATACATCACCGAATGGATTCCGGGCAGCTCGGTGCGGCCGGGCGCCTATGTCCATACCGACTATGATTTCGAGAAGCCGGGCGCCGACCTGATGGCCAAATCCGCCCAGCCGTTCAGCCACAAGCTGGCCGCGGGCGAGAATTACCGCCAGCCCGGCGCGCATCTCGACGTCGGTCGCGGCGACAGCCTTGCCGCGATCCGGCGCGAGGAAATCCAAGCTGTGCACCAGCGTATCGCTGCAGTCGGCACCGTGCGCGGCCTGTATTCGGGCTGCACGTTCAAGCTGGACGGCTTCCCAAGGGAAGACCAGAACCAGGAATATCTGGTGGTCAGCGCCGAATACAGGCTGTTCGATCCGGGCTACAGAGCCCTTGCCGACG
This sequence comes from Mesorhizobium sp. WSM4837, assembly GCF_055811435.1. Classification (NCBI taxonomy): domain Bacteria; kingdom Pseudomonadati; phylum Pseudomonadota; class Alphaproteobacteria; order Hyphomicrobiales; family Phyllobacteriaceae; genus Mesorhizobium; species Mesorhizobium sp. WSM4837. The sequence continues at coordinate 92,138 of NZ_JBVVQE010000001.1, read as the reverse complement.
TCGAAAGCGAGAACTTCAAGGTGATCCTCGGCGTGGCGCCGACCGCCTTGGCCTATCGCCCGCCGCGGGTCACGACACGGCCGATCATGCGCGGCCCGCAGACGGCGACGGTGGTCGGCCCATCCGGCGAGGAAATTTTTACCGACAAATATGCCCGGGTGAAGGTGCAGTTCCACTGGGACCGTCTCGGCAAGAAGGACCAGAACAGCTCCTGTTTCGTGCGGGTTTCGCAGACCTGGGCCGGCAGCGGCTGGGGTTTCATCCAGATACCGCGCATCGGCCAGGAGGTGATCGTCGACTTCATCGAAGGCGACCCGGATCTGCCGATCATCACCGGCCGCGTCTACAACGCCTCCCAGATGCCGCCCTACGGGCTGCCGGGCAGCGCCACGCAATCCGGCTGGAAATCGGACTCCTCGAAAGGCGGCGGCGGTTACAACGAGCTGATGTTCGAGGACAAGGCCGGCTCCGAACTGGTCAATTTCCAGGCGCAGAAGGACCACAACCTTCTGATCAAGAACGACCGCACCAAGCTGGTGCAGCACGACCAGTCCGACCGCATCGACCACGACGCCAAGCACTCCGTCGGCCACAACCTCGACGAGGACGTCGGCAACAACAAAACGGTCAAGGTCGGCGTCGACCAGACAACGGATATCGGCAACAACGACACCGAGACGGTGGGGGTGAACAGGTCGCTGACGGTGGGGTCGAATGAGACGATCGGCATCGGGTCGAACTCTGCTGAGACGATCGGGGCCAATCACACGCAGACCGTCGCGCTCGTTCAGACGGTTACGGTGGGTGCTGCCCGTATCGACAGTGTCGGCGCTGCGGAGACGAGGACGGTGGGTGCGGTTCAGACCAATACCATCGGCGCGTCACGCTCGGTGACTGTCGGCATCGGTCAAAGCCACGATATCGGCGCGTCGGACAGTTGGAAAGTCGGAGCAAGCCAAAGCATACAGATCGGTTCCGATCAGGGCGTCAAGATCGGCGGTGCCCAGAACACGCAGATCAGTAAGACGCATATCATCAAGGTCGGCGAGGACGCTTCGACTCAGGTCAATGGGGCACACGAGCTCAAGATCGGTAAAAAGAGCCTCACCCAGGTCGGCGAGGACGCGGGCATCGTGGTCGGCAAGAACCTCACCATTGAGGCCAAGGATTCCGTCACCATAAAAACCGGCAGCGCCGAGATCATTATGAAAAAGGACGGAACGATTACCATCAAGGGTAAGGATATCACTGTTAAGGGTTCGGGAAAGATAAACGTCAATGCTTCGAGCGACATCATCATGAAAGGCTCGGAGATAAAGCAGAACTGAGGACGCGCCCATGAACGACATCGACGAACGGATCAATGGAGTGGTGATTGGTCTGCTGCTTGGGTTCGACCAAGGCATACCGCTCGTGGTATTTCCCGGCAATCCAGTAGAAGCAGCCTTACCGGCAAATAGTCTGACCGAACTGTCGTCTGACATGATCGGGATGGAAGTGGCGCTGTTGTTCGAAAACGCCAATCCGCGTAAGCCGCTAATCGTTGGGCGAATTGTCGATCCCGCAAAACGACAGGCAAACAGCCGCCGGAGCGACAGTCATGTGGTGCGCGACGGTGAAACGGTGAAGATCAGTTCGAGCGAGCGGCTTGAACTGAGGTGCGGCAAGTCGGTCATCATTATGGAAAAGGATGGCCATCTCACCATACGGGGCACCAATCTGGTCAGCCACGCCAGCGCCTCCAACCGCATCCGTGGCGGCTCGGTGAATCTGAACTGATGCTACGGCCGCCTATTCTCGAACACATTGTACGTCAGCACGCGGAAATGGCGGCTTTCCTCTGGACAGTCTACGACCACCATCTACTCCATCCCGGCGAAAACCCCGAGGTCGACGAGGAGCGCGTGGAGCGGCTCATAGAGCGACTGGAGGCACATTTGCTTGGGCTGCGTATTGCGGGTGTCGACGGCAAGCGTATCGCAAAGGAGCGTTTCGACGAGTTTTCCGAAGCAGGGGAACTTTTTGTGATCCGGATGCTGGAAGCGACGAGTCCTCTCCCTCTCAAGCAGTTGAACCTCGAACAAGTGCGCAAATACCTGACTGCCAAGTTGCCAGTGGGTGGTATCTGAAGAACGTTTGTGCGGCCTTCCCTCTGCCACTTACGACAAAGTGTAAGTAACCTCGACCCAATCGCCTCCATCCAGCTTGTAGATTTGATGCGGGGCGAACGCCACCAGCAATCCGGCATAGCTCGAGACGTTTATGAAACTTTCGTCGACGCTAGGCAGCGACGGTTCGAACGGCTCCATCACGCCGGTCCACCGGAAAAGTGTGCCGTCGAAGTACACAAGGTTCCCTTGTTCTGTTCTTTTGATGTCCCAGAACGACTTCTTCTTGCCGAATGCGAATACGTCGCTGAATTCCTGGAAATCGGGTGTCGAGACAATCCGTCCATTGGTTGTGAAAATCTCGATGGATCTGCCTGCCTCCAGCATCTCGACGACAGTTCCAGGATGATCAAAGTCCGCTTGGCTCCACGAACCGTCGTATGCCCAAACCACAGCTTTATCCGGTACCTTCGCCGCCAATATCGCGCGCGCGAGACGTCGGCCATCGCCGGCTTGGCTCGCAGCATCAATCTCTGCTGTACTCTTGAATCGCTTCGTCTCCGTTCCGCCAAAATACAGTCGGCCTTTGTGTTCGACAGCGCAGAAGTAGACCAGGTTCGTTGACCCATCATCGCTGCCTTTCGGACCCGCGAGAAACCTCCAGCCCTCCGACGGCGTCCGCATGTAGACTTGCCCCCCATAGCCGAGCGCCAATAGTCGATTGCCGATCTGCAGTATCTTTGTCATGCGGCCGAACTTCATCGCACCTTTGGAGGCGAATCCAGCTCCGGGTATCTGCTCACGCTGACTGACGGCTTCGGAAAAATATGCCACCTCCCCCTCTCCAGTCAGTCCAACGGCTTGGGCCTTGAAGGGCGGTTGCAAGGCCGTGAAAGAGATCAGGTCCGCGACCTCCTCCCGACGCCGAAGCACAACCGAATCATCGGCAACGCGGCCGGAGGCGACGAGCCGGTCATCGTCTTCTCCCGGCGTCGCTTTGAACAGGATGTAAAGGGTCCTGTCCACGCTCACGACACCTCCTGTTATCTCTGGTTTTCGCCTCATTGGTTGTTCAATACTCCCTTGGCATCGATCTTATGCGGGCAAATGCTGCCTGTTCAGCACGCCCTTGGCGGCGGAACTCATATTGCTGGAACTCTTCTCCGCACGAGCATACTTGTCCTTGATTGCCTCTGTTTGCTCGGTCACCTTTTCAGATGCCACTTCGAAGCAGTCGGCGGACACAGGATCATCGACCAGCTCAGCAAGAGCATCCAAACATTGGTTTCTTATTTTATCTACCTTCTCGACGCCGCGTGGGTTGGCTCTTGTTGCGACTTGCTCGCCGAGTTCGGTCAAAGCATTGTCCAGGTGATGGTGCACAGTAACGTCCTCGCCGGTCGGCGGTCGAGCGGCCGAGTGGTTCACGCGCGGGATGCAGATGCAAATGCCTTGGTCCCGGCTGGGAAACGGTGGGTTCCCCATTCGATCCTCACTATTGACGCGAAAACAGCGGTCTGGGACGATATGGTGAGCTTGGTACGCTACACCATTTGTCCCCGGCTTAGCCAATGGATCAGTAGGGTCCTTTTTTTGGTTACACTTGTCGTGGATGTCCTCGAAGCTGCCGACCATGCAGTCTGCATCGCCAGGAATTCCGAATGCGGGCTTTCCGACGATCACCATTGGAGGCGTATCGCCGGGATCGGTTCCGTGATTGCTGGTGGCCATGTCGCCGAGTCGAACGACGCCCTTGCTCTCGACCTTGACGTCCGACGACCAGCCGTGAGCGTAAACCTTGCCCGTATTTGTTGAAGTGATCAGCCCTTTTTTTGCCGCCGCCCCAGCCTCATCGCCACTACATTTCTTGTAGTAGCTGCTATTTTCTTGGCTGATAGGCTTGTTGCCGATCTTCACGGTTCCGCTACCTGACGTCAGATCGGAGTCGAAGCCGAAATCAGGGTACGGGACGGGTACGCCTGGCGGGGTTGCCGGATTCTCGGGCGGGGTGAAACATGTGTCGGGAAAGTCTGCAATGACCTTGCATCCTTGCGCCTCTGCCGAGATTTCTCGCCCGTTTGCGAAGACAGTCATCTTGCCTCCACCACGGCCGCGCCGCATGCGCCGTCATCGCCCGAGGCTTCGATCAGGATCGGTCCCGATGGCGCGTAGCCACGTTGTATCGCCGACAGCGCCCAGCCCAGCATGACCGGTACGGCGGCCGCCCCGATATTGCCCAAGCTCGCGCCCAACGCCCATATTGGCCGCACCTCCGAGTGCTCGCGCTGAGTTCGCAGCATGGCGAGGGCGGACTGCTGGAACCAATACGCTTCGCCGACGAGATCTCCAATCTTGAGAGTGATATCTGAATGGAGGCGCCCTGAACCGGCAAATGCTTCCTTGTAGGCCGTTGCCATCGCTTCCCCTCGGAAAGGAATATCCATCTCGTTGTAAATATGAGCTTTCTCCCGTGCCAGACCGAGCCCCGTGAGGTGCATGGTGCCGCCCCTGCGCGCGCAGAGAATCGCAGCAGCGGCCTCTCCCGGAATGAATCCGTTCGAGTTCCGGGGTGTGAGCAACCGCTGCCGGGCGAGATAATGGTTGATAGTTCGGGAGGTCAGATAGCTGTCCACCCCGACAATTATCACAAAAGGAGCCGCATTGGTGGCGAGCAGGCGACGGGCCGCGTCTAACGCAACGTGGCCTGATGGGCGGCCATAGGCGACGACGCGGGAGGCAATGGGACTGGCGAATTCTGTGATTTGCTCGATCTGAGTAAGCAGGTGTCGGCTGTCAGGCGCCAGACGCCCGGGGCGATCCTCCTCAGCCAGGCAAAGAACGAGGGCCGTTCTGCCCCGGGCCTCGGGCATCGCTTCGAACGCTTCGACAATGGCTGCGGCGGCCATATGGGCAAGGCGCTTTGCGCCCATCCAGTTGCGCGGCAGCGGGACGGGCGCACCGATCAGCCACTCGCCGGCGGCGCCAAGAAACCGCGTCTCCTGGAAACCGTCAAGACGGGCGCGCATCGCGGCGCAACTCGAGGGCGTGTCGAGGCCGACTGCCGTTACCATGCCCGCCGAGACGATGTCGAGCGCAGCGTTCACGCGGCTTCGTCCTCTTCATAGCGAAGCGGAGTGTTGAACTTGCGGATGTAACGTTTGTGCTTGGCGTAGGCGAGTAGCATGCCGCGTGTCGGCGGACCGATCCAGCATTCTGAAAAATCGAGGATCGTGCGCTGGAGGCGCTGCTGCACCCGCCAGACCAACGAAAACCGGCGCTTCTCCGGATCGAACAACACCGTATCTGGCAGGGGCGCGCCCTCGAACGCTTTTTCGCGACCTTTGAACAGCGTCAGCGGCAGCGCCGTGTTGGGCAGGCGGAAGCTTTCCTTTCCAGCCGGCGTCAGGTTGATCAACTGCACGTCCTCTCCGCCCCTTGGATTGTCGATCTGCTGGTCCGGCGGCGCCATCTGAAAATAGCGCTCGTCGAAGTCCGGCGGCAGGAACGGAAAAATATTGTCGATCCAGTTCTGGTCGTAAGTGCCGCCATATTCGATGCGTCCCGGCCAGCCACGGCCCATCGGACCAAAGCTCATCGGCCTGTAGTCGCCGAACGGCGAACGGATGTCTTCACCGACAGCTTGCGTATTTGGTAGCCGCAGGCCGGGAATGAGGCGCTGGTTTTTGGTCCGCGACCAGCCGGTTCCGACCGGGTTGTATCTATAGCTGGCGGGAAGCTTGTCCTCCGGGTCCAGTCTGTCGACGCCGCCCCAGGCGACATCATAGGAGATGGGCAGTTTCAGGAATGGCTGCGGTGACGTGGCGGTAAATACCGGGCCGATGGAGCGCCATTCGCGGTGGCCGACGACCTCGAACAGTTTTGACCAATTGCCTACTTTGATACCGACCGGCACACGCTCGGCCGGTCTGCCGTTTGGTGCGTAAGCACAGCCATTGGCGACAACGTCGCAGCGCGGCTTGCGGAAGGCGAAATCGGTTTCCCACAGCGTGGCCGAATAGCCGGGCTCACCCGTCTGGGTGTCGGCAAAGACGAGTGGCACCTGCTCGGCAGATTTGCGCACCGGTCCGCCGGGCGTCGCGGGAAAGTCGAACGTGCCTTTGACCACCACGACGATCCACTCATGGCCGGCCTTGTCCATGCCCATGGTGAATTGATGTGGATACCCCATCTGGTTCCAGATCTGCATCAACTGGTCTCCCAGCTGGCGGCAAAAATCTGCTCCAGCGTCGCTTCAGGCGATTGCGGATCAACATCGAAAATGTCCGAACGGGCTGTCCACATCACCATATCGCTGATGACCTCTTCGCCCGGCTCGAACCGCGGCACCGGCAGTGCCGCCAAGGCGGCATCCAGTTCGTCAGGCGTCAGCTCGCCCTGCTGGGCGGCGACGGCCGCTTCTTCGATCTTGGAAAACCACGCTTCGGCGCGAGCCAACTGAATAGAAGCGTCAGGAAGCTGCGCGACAACGCTCAAAGGGAACTGCCTGCCGACCCTGTCGGCGCTCTGCAGCATAATGCCTGCCGAGGCGCCGAAAGAAGCCGGGCCGGCCAGGAAGCGCAGTGCGGTGGTGCGCGGCCAGGTTTCCGAGCCCATCAGCGGCACGATGTGCTGCGCCAGCCAGCGGTCCCAGATGCGCACAAAATCCCCCGGCAGCCGCCGCGTGACGAAATCGCCGGTGGCAGGCATTTTGCCGTAAAAGCCGGGCAGGATCATATCTGCGGCGGACATGAGAATTTCTTGAACATTTGCAAATTGTAGGGGTTCTCGACACTTGCCGCCTTGAGCTCGAAATCGGCGTACATGCCTTGCGTGCCCAGTCTCAGGCTGTAGACGTCGGACAAAGAGGTGCCGGTGAAGCGGCCGCTGCGCAGCAGCCTCAGCCACGCCCAGCTGCCGGTTTCGTTCAACATGACTTCGGGCGAGCCGTCGATCGGCTGGAAGGCGAGCGAGATGACGCCGGTGCCGTCCTTGCCGGGCCAGGTCATCGGCTGCGGCCGCGTCGCGTTGTTGTAATAGACGAGGTTCTGGCCATCGAGATTGAGCGTCACCCGCGTGACGTTGGGCGACAGGTCCGTCGGCTGCAGCGTAAAACTCATCGTCGGCCCAGTACCGCCTGGAAACAGATCGTCGCGGATCCGCCTGGCCTGTTCGAACGCCGCCAGGGCCGCCGCGTCAAGGCCGAAATCGGCGCGCCATTTCCATGGCTGGCTGGCGGTGTCGACATAGCTGATCAAATGGTCGTTGATGAAGGTGTCGATCATCCCGGCCGGCCCGAACAGGCGGGCGAAATCGCGGACATTGACGTCGACCGCGCTTTCGGGGCTGAACGGATAGCGGTCGTTCAGCGCCGCCTGGCAGAACGGCAGGATGTCGGCGCGCCAGATGGCGTTGAGCTCCGAGGTGACCGCCTTCTGGGTCAGGCCGCTGGTGTCGCCGGCAATGCCGCCGAGCCAATCGTCGACCGGATCGGGCAGGATCTGCGCTTGCCTCGCGACCGCTCCCGTCAGTTCGGCCAGCCCACCCTGCTTCTTGATGGCGTCCTGCGGGTCGGGATTGGCCGTGACCGTCTGCAGCACGTTCGAAAGTGCGGTCAGCGCCACCACCGCGGCATCGAGTGACGGCGGCTGGCCGTCGACCTCGGCGATCGCGCCCTTGAGCGGCTTGAAGTGTTCGGCCACCAGAGTGCCGGTAAGGTCCACCTCGTTGGCGGATCCTGCGCGCGGCAGCAGTTTTGCGCCTGTCTTCACGATCTTTCCAAGCTTCCCCAGCTTGCCGAGCAGTTTCGAGGTGCCCTTGGCTGCCGCCTTGTTGTCGGCCGGCGCTGCTTCATCGGATCGGGTCAGCTCGGTCTCCTGGACGACCGCCGTAAGCAGGCGCTTCAGCGCGGAATCGGCACTCGAAAGGTCCTTGAGGTTCTCGCTGGCGACATTCAGGTCGGCCAATGGCGCGAGCCTGATATCGCGCAGGATGCTGTCCCATTGCGCGATGTAGTCTTCGTAATAGAGTTTCAGGATATCCTCCGACAGCGCCGAGACCGAGGTTTCGGAATTTTCCGAACAGCCTCCGGCAAACACCGCCCGATCGAGTGCGGCCTGGGCGGCGACATCCTCGACCCGGTCGAGAATGGCATCGTGGAAGCCGGAATAGGTGAACGCGCCCGAAATGCCGACGCGCAGCGTCTTGTCGGAACGCCGTGCAAAAACCTTGGCGCCGTTGGGACCGGCGAAATTCGCCGGGATCCATTCCTTTAGGCCGGCCACCGCCGGGTCGGCCAGCAACTGCCTGTAGGCGCGCGCCGGCAGCGAAATCGTGCAAACCGTTTTCAGCGCCTCGGCAACCAGCGCCTGATCCGCTGATATGTAGCTGTCGTCGACCGCCATGCGACGGATCGCGGCAAGCTGGTGCTCTTCCGCGTCGTCGGTCGGAAAGGGCGCCGCCGGTGCGAATTCCGGCAAGTCGTTGACCCACCAGCTCTGGACGTAATCGGCGTCCATCTGCGACAGGCCGGTCATCATCCGATAGGTCTTCAGCGCCCCCAGCATGAAATCCGGATCGCGGATCTGCCGCCACATGGTCGCCTCGAGCAGCGCGACCATGTGCGGCTCGAGGACGTTGCGCAAAGCGTGGTCGTAAGTGTCGGCCTGCGCCCGCAGCAGCTCTGCCGACGCCGACGGCCCGAGCAGGTCCTGGGCGCTGCTCGGCGGTGCGGTACGGGCGTTTGCGACCTCGGCCATCGCATAGAGCGCGCTGTCGATGGCGGGCTGCTCCACCGATGCCGGGCTCGCGGCTGCCGCGGTCAGCGGCGCCTGCAGCGCTTCGAACTGGCCCGCCTGCGCTGCGATCGCATTGCGGTTGTCATAGTAGGACCAGGTGAACATCGCACCGGCCAACAGGGCGGCGGCGGCACTGGCTGCCGCGGCGCCACGCCAGATCCAGGCGCGGCGGCGCTGCGCCAGCGGATCGAACGTTCCCAGGCCGGCTTCCCTGAAGATGACCTCGGTCAGCAGGTTCTTCAGAAAAAAGCTGCGTTTTTCAACGCGCGGCGTCGGCATCGCCCGCCGCGGCGGAAGACCGAAGGATGACGACAGCGCCGCGGTCAGCCGGTCGATGGGCGCCCCTTCCTGGGTTGCCGACGTCAGATAGACGCCGCGCAGCCAGGCGGCTTCTTCGTAGCGGCTTTCGCCGAACATCGCCTCGACCAGCACCTGGATCGGCTCGGACAGGCTCGTCAGCTGGGCGGGAAACCTGAAAATCTCGGCGCGGGCGGCGAGTTTGTCCTCGTCTTCCAGGCGCGGCACCAGCCGCCGCTCGAGTTGCGTCGCAAGGGTTGCGATTTCCCGTTCTATGGTCTTTGCGTCGACACGCGCATCCAGCGCGAAGGTTGTCCCCCAGACCTGCTCGCGCGAGGCCGTCGACAGGCCGCCGAAGAAAGCCTCGAAACCCTTGATCAGATCGGCCTTGGTCAGCATCAGATAGACCGGAAGGCGGATTTCGAGCCGGTCGTTGAGCTCTGCCAGGCGCCGACGGATCTTGCGGCCATGCGCCTTGATGGCTTCGTCGCCCTCTGAAAGCGCATCGATCGAAAGCGCGACGATCACCCCGTTCAGCGCCCGGCGGCCGCGATGCTTTTTCAAGAGGTCGAGGAAGCCCAGCCATTCCGCCGCATCGACGTCGGGCTGGCTCTCCTGCTGCACATAGCGGCCCGCCGTGTCGATCAGAACCGCGTTCTCGGAGAAGAACCAGTCGCAGTTGCGCGTTCCGCCAACCCCCTGCAGATCGTCGGTGAGGTCGATCGGAAAGTTCAGGCCGGACTGGCGCAAGGCCGTGGTCTTGCCGGTGGCCGGCGGCCCGACGATCACATACCAGGGCATCTCGCGCAGGAACTTGCGTCCGCCCAGTTTGCGGCGCTTCAGTTCGACCATAACCTCGGCGAACTTGGCGCCGACGGCGGCGACGTTCTCTTCGCCGGGGCTCAGCGGTTTTTCCACCACGGGCGCAGCGATTTCGGCGACGAACATGCGGTTGGCCCGGATCGCCCGGCGCTGCGCGACGATCAGCCAGATCAGCCAGAAGATGACCAGCAGCGCAATGATGACGATACGGACATTTTCCGAGGCGAAGGGTTCGTAAGCACCGACCCTGACGATCGGGCCGAACACCCAGATAACCAGGGAAAGCAGCGCGATGCCGATCAGCGTCCACAGCCAGCGCGATGTCAGAACCGCCCAGAGGAAGCGCAGGATGAACATCTCACAGCCTCTTTTCGACCAGCACCTCGACGCGGCGGTTCAAGGCCCGTCCCGCGCGGGTGCTGTCGTCGGCCACTGGATCGGTAGCTGCACGTCCTTCGAAACGAATGCGGTCCTGCGGCACACCGTTCTGGACCAGCATCTCGGTAATGGTTGCCGCGCGCGCTTCCGACAGCCGCTGGTTGGTGGAAAGCGGATTGGATCGTTGCAAGGGAATACTGTCGGTATGGCCGACCACGGTGATGTTTCCGATCAGTTCCTGATTGGCGAGGATCACTTTGGCGATTGACCCGATCAGCGGTTCGAAGCCTTCCGTCAGTGTCGGCCGCGACGACTGGAACAGTTCGGGGTTGGAGGCCTGTATGATCAGCCTGGCCAGCGAAACGCTCTCGGTGCCGCTTAGCGCAGCTCTGAGATTGGCCGGCGCTCCGGCCTGAAACTCCGGCACCAGCGCGAAATCCACTGCCTCCGGCGGCGGCGCGTCGACCTGTGGCGATGTCCGGCTGATTTCGCCGCGGGCTGGCGGCGGCAAGGCACGAACCAGCGTCGAAAGCTCGACCGCCTGACTGCTCAGTCCCATCGACAGCCCGAGATAGATTGCAGTGGCGAGAACCGCCGCGCCGAGCCCCATCACCCAGATCGGCACGATGAAGCGCTGAGGCTCGTCGGATGCGATCACGCCTTTCCAGTTCGGCGACAGCGGCGCGCCGTCGGCATCGGCATCGCGCAGAAAGCGCGCCGCAGCAACGCGAACGGCATTGAGCGAGCGGTCGCCCGACCGGCCTGGAACACGATATTTGCCGCGGAAGCCGAGCGCCAGGCAATGATATTGCAGTTCGAGCAATTCGCGATCCCGGTTCGGATGCCGCTCCAGTTCGTCGAGACGCGTGAAGAACTGCGTGCCGGCATCGACATCGCCTCGCAGCATCACCACAAGCGGCTGGCGCGGCCATGCGCTGGCGCCGCCCCATGGCGTGTTCAGCGCCAGGTCATCGAGCAATGCCGCCACCACCCAGGCTGCCTGGTCAGCGCGCTCCAGGGAGGACCCCGCCGCCATTGCCGCGTCACGTGCTCGAACCAGCTCATCAAGCAACCGGGTGCGCAACGCTTCCGGGTTTTCCGGCGGCAGCGCGCTTTCAAGCTCGGGCGCGAACTCGAGCAGCGGCGCGAATGCGTTGACCAGCGTGTTCGGATGGGTGCGCGACCGTTTGATTGGCACATCCGACAGGAGTGGCGTCATCGGTCGCGGCATCGGCGCGCCGGTCAGTCGTATGCGGGTGCGTTCGCGATCCTCCGACAGTCCGAAAGGATCATCCCGGCTCATCATATCACCTGTTTACCGAATAGCAGTCGACCTGCGGCTCGCTCGGCAGCACACCCGACACGCCGATGACGAAGCCGGGGGCATCGAGCAGCGAGGCCCAGTGCTCGCTTTTCTGATCCAGCTCAAGGCACAGCCGATCGCCATCGTAGGGGATTTCGCGGGGCTGGGAATGAAGCGGCTTCAGCGGAATGCCGGGTAGACGGGATTTCCACAGGCCCTCGAACTGATCGGCCGAACCGACGGTCGCCTGGTTGACGAAAATCTTGCGCAAGGCGTCTTCCGACAGCTCGGAGCCGACCCGGATGACGATCCGGCTGGCCACCAGCAGCTTCGGGTTGTCGATGCGGATTTTCCAGACATTGGTCGAATGCCGCATGACCGGCAGTGCGCGCGATTTGGGCTCGATGTAGCGCAGGCTCAGGATGAGCGAGCGCAAGGCGTCGGCCAGCGCCGAATAGGCAGGGCCAGGCGCCATGTGATCGTAGGCGGGCAACACGCTCAGCCGTCGCGCGCTCGAGCCATAGGTCGCCATTGAACCGGCAAGACCGGCAAGCTCCAGGTAAAGCTCGGCCGGATGGAAAACATCCTGAGCCAGCATGTGGGCCAACCGCGGACGCGCCGCATTGGCGAGATTGAGCATCAACAGGTCTTCGACGCTGCGCCCTGGCCCGCCCATGACCATTTTGCCATGCGCCTCGGCGATCTGGTCGAGGCCGGTGACAACTTCCAGAAGCAGCTGCCGGTACCAGGCCACCGCCCCGGTAACCAGTGTCGGCGGCAGGAACGTCTCGTCCAGCGAGACGCCGCCGTCGGCGCGAACCCCTTTGATATCGGCAATCGGCAGGGCGGTGTAGCCGCCAACCGATTTTCCCGGTGCAATCAGCAGCGCCTGCGGGCGGGCGATTTCGATTTCTTCAGGATCCGAACCGCCCTGGACGGCGTCGCGCACCGAAACGATCCGCCCATGATAGCGTGCGCCTGTCGATGCGGCGTGCGCCGGATCGAAGCCGACACCGCCGGCAGGCTCGAGCGGCAGGGCGACCAGCACCGGTCCGGCGCCGGTATCGGCGGTGACCGGCAGCGGTCGTGGCGCGTCCATCAGATCCGGGATGGAGAAGGGGGTTCCATCCGGAAAGATGCCGCGTGCCGACAGGATCGAGACCTGGCCGGCATCGAGCATTGCCTGGTCCAGCGTCAGCTGCTGAAAGCCGAACGTATGCAGCTGCCCGGCCTGCAACGCGCCGCGCACCGTCGCCTCGAAAAAGCGATCCTGCTGCTGAAAATGCTGGGTCCGGAGAAACAGGCCTTCGGACCACAGCACCCTGTTTGCATCGCTCATGCCGCTACTTCCTGCATCGAGCACCCCCTTGCCCTGGCCGCTAGGCGGAAATGCCGCCGCTGCCAAGCGTGACGTTGACGGTAACTGTTGATCCCGACGACACCGACTTGGTTGTACGCCAGGTCCGGCCGCCGGGCTCGCGAACGAGGGCAACGAAGCCCAGCGCAGCCGCGTCCGGCTCGACCGTGATGGTTTTGGATGCGGTCTTTCCAGGCCCGACGGAGATCTGGTCGGATCCGATGAGATCGCCTGCGAGTGCGGAGCCGGCATCTCCCTGCAGTGCGAAATAATCGGCCGAATTGAATTTGCCGGTGCTGCGCAGCCGCATCACCAGGACCGTCACCGGCCGGTCGCCGCCGCCTGGTCCCGGGTTCATGCCGGCCGCGCCGGTCAGGTTGACGGTCACCGCGGATGGTTTTGGCGGACCGCTCTGGCAAGCAGCAAGCAGCCCGGTTGCGCCCAGGGCAACGACAAATTCGCGGCGATCGATCATTTTTTCACTCCTCCTCATATGCATCCCGAAAATCAGCGCCGATTTCGCCCAAAAAGCTCGATTCCGCACTCTGGGCGATGTCACGATGGCGTTTCTGGTAAAGCTCCCACAGCCTGGCGCGGCGTCCGCCCGAAAGCACGGTGCCGATCGCGGAACTCGATTTGAGCTCTTCCTCGATCGCTGCCGGGTCAAAACGGTCAATCATTCGCCGCAAGGCGGACTGCACGCCTCGCCAGGCGCGCACATGATGTTGCGCGAGATCGCGGACCGCGTCGGCGATTGCCGCTTCACCGGCCAGAAATCCGGGGCTGCGGTCGGCGATGAGGGTCACGATGGCGTCGTCGACCGTCGGCAGAAACTTGAGCGGATTGACTTCAGAGGCCCCGACCACCGTCTGGGCGACGCGCGCGTTGCCTTTTTCCTCGGCCCGCTTGCGCAGCAGCTGCATCAGGCCTTCCATCATCAGCCGATACTCGCGACCGAACTTCTCCATTTCCGCGATGCTGTCGCGTCCGGGAAAATCGGCTTCCTCAACACCCATGCCTCGCAGGAACGCGGTGCGAAAGGCGGTGTTCGCCGGTTGCGCCGCTGCCGGGGAGGGGGCGGGTTTGGGGGCACCGCCAGCACGTGGCTGAGCAGGGATAGCTGCCGCGGGGCCAGGCAAATCCCAGGGATTGGCCGGCTGCGGCTCTGGGGCGACGTGTTTGCGTTGACCGCCCGGGCCGGCGCCGTTTCTCAAATCGGGCGACGCGGCCGGCCCGAAACCGAAACCGTCATCGAATTCGGAGGACTTTCTTGAAACAGACTGGCTTGAAACGGGCTGGCCTGGAACGGGCTCGCTTGCACCGGAAGGCACCGGATCGAAGCTGAATGGGTCTGCGGCGTCCGGCGCACGACGCGGTTCGGAATAGCCAGCGCCATTCGGCGCCGGCGTCGATATCGGGTCGAGGCTGAACGGGTCGTCGAAGGCAGGCGAACTGCGCTGGTTGGCGCGCTCGAACGCTCCTGGAACGGGTTGCTCGAACGGGTTCGGCAGATCGGCGGGACGCGGTCGGCGCGGCTCTTCTTCGACCGTGGCCGAAAAGAAGTCATCGCGGCCGATGCTTACCGGCGCTCGCGATGCCGGCGGTGACCGTTCGGCGAACGTTTGGCTGGCCGCTGGTGCGTGAGCGACCGGCGTCTGCAGATCGACGCATACGATGTAGTCGCCCAGCCTCAGCCGCATGCCGTTCTGAAGGCGGGCCGAGGTGCCGGTGCCGAGCGGGCTGTCGGAATCGTTTATGAACAAGCCGCTGCTTGATGTGTCGGTGACGAAATATCCATCCGGCCCGCCGGTGATCCTGCAATGGGCGCGTGAAACGAACATGTCGGGATCGTCGATCTGCCAGTCCGCCTCCGCGCTACGGCCGATCACCAGTTCACCCTCGTCCAGCCGGGTCTGCCGTACCGCCTGGGTGCGTGGTCCGTGCTCCAGCGTCAGCAGCAGACTCATGCCGCGACCTCCGCCATTTCCGGCCGCCATCCGACGATCGTCCGCAGCCGCATATCGTCAGCATCGCCCCTTTCCTCGGGCCGCGCAAGCCAGGTGGTTCGGCCGAGCTGTACCGCTCCGATACGGGGCGGCGGCACCGCTTCACGCGCCAGCACGATCCGCAGATCGACGTCGAGCGATTCCCCGACCATGTCGCGAACCGCCTGCTTGAACATCTTCAGACGTTGACCGCCCGGCAGGAACGCCTTGAATTCCTCATACCCGAGCGGGCCGACGCGGAGTTCGATCCTGCTTTGGCGGCTGAAAACGCGCGGGCCGATCGTCGCCCCGCGACCCAGCACTGCGTAAGCCTGGGTAAGTCGGGTCTGGAGTGTCGCCGGTATGGTCATCCAGGTGGCAACGAACTCCTTGATCGCGACCGGCACCTTGAACGCTTCCGCCAGGAACAGCGTCAGCCGCTCCGGACCGTCGACCTGGCTGGCGAGCGACGCGGCCTGGCGAAGCTTCACGGCGTCGAGATCGGGATTTTGGGTGCCGGGAAGTCCGGTTCCCGCCATGGCTTCAAGCATGGCCCTTACCCGGCCGCCGACCGCGCGTTCGACCTGTACCGCCGGATGCGCGTCGGCCCAGGCTCGATAGTACAGGGCGATCATGCGGTGCTGGAGAATATTGACGAAGTCCACGAACGTCGTGTCGCTGGTCTGCCGTGCGTCAGCGCCGGTGAACCAGCGCTGCGACAGACGATCGAGCACCCAACGTGTCAAATGAAGCGGCATCGGGCCTTCCGGTCCCATCAGCCCGAGATTGGCAACCGTGACCCGGGCCGGCACCCCGTCGTTCCCCGGCGTCTTGTCCTTCGCTTCGCGGAATTCGACCACGTCCTTGGCGGAAAAGCTAAGACGCACATGCTGCCCGAGCCTTGCCGGCTCGCGATCTGCGCGGCCGGAATAACCGAACAGCCCGCCCCGTTGTTCGAGCCGGCGCAACAGTTCGAAGAAGTCGAACGTATCGTCCAGTTCTTCGGCCCGGACCGGGTCGAGCTTGCCTAGATCAGGTAGCGATTGCCGGGCGTCATCGGCCATGGCACATCCTCCTGCTTCTGCAGCAACCGCGTGCGGGTCCGCACAAAGCCGTTTATCCCGGCGTGACGGGCAAACAGCCGGGCAAGCAAGGCTGAAAGCAGCAATGTGCTTTGCCCGGCCAGGACCGACTGGTCCACATGCAATGTCACTTCCGTGCCCCGTCCGAAGCACATCGGCCCATCGATCTGCAGCCGTTCGATGACGGATCGCGAGTCGATGCGAACGATCGAGTGCACGTTGCGAGCCAGGCTCGGATCTCCCCGGTCGGCATAAAGATCGAGCAGCGCATGCAGCGGATCGACACCGCGGCCTTCCTTGGCGAGGCTGAGAAAGTTGAGGGCCAACTGCGCCACGAGCCGCCATGCGAGATTGTCGGCTCGAGATTCGCCTTCGGCGCCGGCGGGCAGCGCGGCCGGGATCGCCGGCTGGGGCGGGCGCAAAGCACCGATAAGCCGGACCGTTTCGACCGGATCGCCTGTCTCCAGCGTCAGGGTAGGGTTGTCGTCGAGGATCGGCAGATCACGGTTGGTGCAAAGCGCCATGATGTCGAGCCGCTTCAGCGGCCGGTTCGCCGGGCTTCCGGCCGGCCGGGAAACCGAAAGGAAAACGTCGTCTCCGGTGTAGGAAGTGCGGGTCAGTCCGTCGCGCCGTTCATCTTCGGTGGCCCGGCGAGGGCGCCGTTCGGTGGAATAGACCCAGCCATTGCTGCGGTTTTGCCCCAGGCTGAAGAGTTCTGGAATTTCGGCATCAGGACCCTCGGCATCGGCGTCCTCGATATGGGTCACCCGATAGATTTCGAAGTCGCGCGCCCGCGTGCGGTCGGCATGCAGCACCTGCCGCGTTCTGCGCGGATCGAGCTCGATGACGTTGCAGTCACGCTCGAACAGGTTGATGATCGGTGTCGCGAAAAGTTCGAAATCCGCCGGCGTCACATCGGCAAGCTCGGGTACCGGACGCCGGAACATGAAGATGATCTCGACCCCGGCCTCGCATCGGCGCACGACCGGTTGCAGTCCTGAAACCCGCACGTAGTGAAAGCGCTCGGGCATCATGAAATATTCACGCAGCAGGCGGTAGCCTTCGAATGTCGGCCGGGTACGAGGCATCAACGCCTCGTCGTCGCTGATGCCGACCATTTCGGGTTCCGGCAACCGCGACAGCGGATTGGCCTTGCCCTCGGCGCGGGCGCCAACCGCCGAGCAGGCGCCGAAAATCGCGTCGAACAGCAATGGCGCTTTGGTGCGCCCGGCAAAATAGAAATCAAGCCGGTCGAGCGCCAGTTCGCCGAGCTTGCCTTTTCCGGTCCGACCCAGCGTGATGCGCAGCGCCGCTTCGCCGCCTGCGCCGCCGATCGGTGTTATGCCGGCCGCCGCCAACCCGCTGCGATCCTGGAAATAGCTGACCGAATTGATGGTTATCGGCCACAGCGTGATTTCCTGCGCGGTTGTGAATGTGCAGCGCGTCGACAGGCCGGGTTGCAGACTGGACACCAGCCGCGTGTTCCGCTTGATGACATGGCCGGCAATCATCGACTGGACCTGCTGGCCGGGTTTCAGCACTGCCATTGCCATAGCCGGGGCCGGGGTAACCAGATCGGGATACAGCACATCCAGCACGCTGCGTGAAAACCGCGAACGCTCGGCGTCGACTTTCAACCGGGTGCGTGCAGCGAGGAAAGCGACGCCGTCAAGCAGCCGCTCGACATACGGATCCGGGCACGGGACGGTATCGAGAGAAAGATTGCGCGCCACCGCCGGATGCATGTCGGCAAATTCCGCCGCGAGTCCGCGGATATGGGTCAGTTCCTCCTCGTAATATTCTACGAAGACCCGATCCATCTCAGCTGTCCCTGAATTCGGTCCGCGCCAGGCCGTTATCGAGATTGATCGTGGTGCGCAGGCGCATGCGTTCCGGCGTCGGCGTCATGATCAGAACGGCGTCTATCTCGATCTTCAGGCCGACACTTTTGTCACCGAGGGTCACCGTTACCTTGGTTGCGCTTTCCTTGAGACGGGGCTCGAAGGTGGCAAGGACCGAGCGGATCTCGCGCGCCAGGGTCTCGCGATCAAAGTCGCGGGACGAACGGCCCGAAAACGACGGCACGCCGTAGTTGACCACACTTCGGCGCACCTCCGGAAAATCGGCCAGCGACGGCGGATTGTCTGCGGCCTGTTCGCTTTCGAAATCGGAAAGAAGCGGAACAGCTTCAAAACGCTCGGTGTTGAACAAGGCCTCGATGTCGCGCCGCACCGCCTCCCTGAGGACGCGGGCCGATACAACCACGCCACGGCTTTCGATCTCGGCGCGGTGTTGGGTCTGAAAGGCCAGGCGGTGCAGACGCCGCTTCTGATCGGGAGTCAGCTCCGCGTCGGCGTCGATCAGCCGCGCGCTGCCCGCCAGCAGCGTGTCCAGCCGGTCCGCGCCCAACTCGTCCTGCAAGGTCTGGCGCAGCCCGTCGATCTCGGAGGTGACGCCCGGCAGATCGTTGACGAGGCGGTCCCAAAGAGAGGGCTGGACCGCCTCGCGTTTCGCCCGCGAACTGCCGGTAACCTGCAGCTTGTCGGCGCCCGGCCGCCGCGCCTCACTTGCCGACATAGACATCCATTTCGATTTCGTCATCCTTGTCATAGACGAACTTGATCTTCTTGTAGGCGAAGCTGACCTCCTCCTCGATCAGGTCTTCCTCGTCCTCGGCCTGCGACATGTCGTATTCCATGATCGAAGCGTCGGTCAGGGTGACGACCAGATAATCGCTGGTCTCGCCATCGATGGTCCGGCGGGCGGAGAACACAACTTCGTCCAGCGCCTTGTTGTCGAACAGCGCCTTTTTCAGATAGGGCGATGACTTGTCATAATGCTTGGTGAACTTGATCATCCCCAGCGACACGCGACCGCGGCGTGAGAGCGAATTCGGATCGTATGGCGCGATTATCTTGTAATCGACCCCGTGGACTTCGATTTCGTCCTCATGACCGTCGCGAACGCTTGGCCCTTTGATATCCGGAACTTTTAGAAAACCATCAATTTTCACGGGCATTGTCTTCCTCCAGCGCTTTCAAAACAAAACAAGGTGGATGTTGCTGCAAAATCAAGCCTTTACGGACGGTAGTTCTGACACCAGTCGAAGCGAGGCGTTGATGCCCTCCAACTGGTAATGCGGGCGCAGATAGAAGCGGGCGTTGTAGTAGCCCGGCCGCCCCTCGACGCTGTCCACCTGGACTTCAGCGGCGGCAAGCGGGCGCTTGGCGCGCGCCTTGTCGTCGGCAAAGGCCGGGTTGGCCAGCACGTAGCGGTTGATCCACTCGGTCAACCAGATCTGCATGTCGGAGCGCTCCTTGAACGACCCTATCTTGTCGCGCGCAATGGCCTTGAGGTAGTGCGCAAAGCGCGAAACCGGGAAAAGATAGGGCAGGTTGGCGCTCAGCCGTTCATTTGACTGGGCGTCGGGATCGACCAGCCGCCCGGCGCGCGTCTCGTCGTCCTGCAGCGAATGCGCACCGATAAAGGCTGCGAGATCGGTGTTCTTGCGGTGCAGAATGGGCATCAGGCCGAGCTTGGCCAGTTCCGCCTCGCGCCGGTCGTCGATGGCAACTTCCGTCGGGCATTTCATCGCGATCGATCCGTCGTCCGTGGGGAAGGAGTGCACCGGCAGGTTGATCACTGTGCCGCCGTTCTCGACTCCGCGGATCTGCGTGCCCCAGCCATAGAGCTTGTGACTGCGGTTTATGTTGACGCCCATCGGAAAGGCGGCGTTCATCCAGACATATTTGTTGTGGTCGCCCTGCACTTCTTCCTCGAAAGTGAAGCCCTTCACCGGAACGGTTTCCGAGCCATACGGCAGTCGCGCCAGAACACGTGGCATGGTCAGGCCGATGTAGCGCGCGTCCTCGCTCTCGCGCAGCGATTGCCACGAGGCATAGGCCGGGTTGGAGACGATCATCTGCAGGTCCTGCGGGTTCGGCAGTTCCTGCCAGCTGTCCATGCGGAACAGCCGCGGGTCGGCGGCTGCGATGAACGGCGTATGCGCGGAGGCACAGATGCCCGAGATGTTGCGCAACAGGCCGACGTCACGCGGATGGTTCGAGAATTCGTAGGCGCCGATCAGGCAGCCGATCGGCTCGCCACCCAGCATCGAATACTCGTCCGTATAGACCTTCTTGAAGATCGGGCTTTGATCCCACATCTGGCCTTCGTAATCTTCAAGCGTGTCGGCAAGCTGAACCTTGGAAATGTTCATCACCCGGATCTTCAGCTTCTGATCCGTCTCGGTGTTGTTGACGAGATACCATAGGCCGCGCCATGTGCCTTCCATTTCGCGCACTTCCGGCGCATGCAGAATCTCGTTCACCTGGGTAGTCAGCATCTTGTCGATGCCTGCTATCAGCGACTTGATCGATTTGATCGCGTTGGACGAGATGGTCGTGGTATCGGAGCGGGACTGCGCCGCCAGCGCGAGATTACGGACGAGCTGCTGCAGCTTCTCGCTGTCGTCCTTCTTGACCTTGAAATCCTTCTCGAGGAGCCCGCTGAATTCTCCGAGGTCTATGGCTTCCGCCTCAGCGGCGACGGCTGCGGTTTTTTGTTGTTCGGCCATGATTTACTCCTGAAACTTGTCGTCGTCGGATAATGCCTGGTTGGCGATCTTGCCGAGAAGCGGCTCGTTGTTCAGAAGTTGCGCGATGCGCTTTTCGGCGTCGACACGGCCGTCCATGAAACCGAGCAGCTCCTCGAGCTGACGACGCATCTTGAGGATCTCGGCCAATTGCGGGACTTGTTCGGCGATCTTGTCCGGGGCGAAATCGCCCATTTTGGTGAAGGTAAGATCGAGTGCTAGCTCTTCGTCACGCTCGGCGCCCTCAGCCTGGGGCAGCGTATTCTTCACACGGGCTTTGACGCGCGGCCCGAGCGCCTCCATGAAACGGGGGAAGCGGTTGGCGTCAGTCTCGACAAAGGAGCGGTCCAGTACCGACTTCATCGCTTCCCTGGTCTGTGAAGCGCCGGAGAGGTCGGCCATCACGCCCATGACGAACGGCAATTCGATCGTCGTCGGGCTGCCATAGGTTTCCACGTCATAGGCGATCTGCACGCGCGGAGCGCGGTTCCGTTCGATGACTTTCGCTTTGCTTTCAGCTGCCATGGCTCGTTACCTTTCATCCTTCTGGGCCGTCTTCTTGGCATCGGGAACGCCGGCAAGCAGCCGGAATTCCTTCAGCCCCGACGGGGCGAGATCTTCCATCAGTTCAACGAAATCCATATGCACCATCCGGCGCACCCGGCGGGCCAGGTGCGGGATCGGGCTTGACGGTTCGGTGCGGTCATAAAAGGCGATGACGAGGTCGAGGCATTTCACGACGTCGTCGCGCGAGGAAATCCGTTCCGGCAGCCCCGTGCTCGGTTCCGCGTAACTCGCCACACTTGCCATAGTATCGGCTCCATGGCCCTTTGCAGGCATTTGACCGTTTCGAGCAGGCATTTCCGGATCTGCAGTCGTGGGGGCTGGCTCGGCCGCGCCGTTCGTCGCCGTTTCGATTGCCGAATTCCGTTCGAGGGTCGACAGCAAACGCTGCAGAAACCGTTTCAATTCCGGAACAGCGGCGCCACCGCCCTGCAGACGGCCGTTGAGAGCCGTCTCGACCGCATCAAGAGCCGTGATCGCCGCATGAGCATCGGCAATGAGCGACATCATCTCCGCATTGGCTTGATCGGCCTGCGCCTTGCACCCGCTATGAACCCGGTTCAGCAGTTGACCGTGCGCGCTGGCCAGCGTTGCCTTTTCCGCCGCATTCAATCCCGAAGCCGCTTCCAGAAGCATGACCCGCTCGTCGAGTGCGGCTTGTTCCAGATCGCGTCCGCTGATCGGTCCCATAGGGCGCGGCGCGAAGAAAATCATTCGCCGCAAGTCGGCCAGCAGCCCGTCCTGGCCATTCTGGAGGTCGAGCAGGGCGTTGATGCGACGCAAGGCGGCGTCGCGTGGTGAAGCACTGGGCCGCAGGGCCGGGTGCATGGTCTCCCAATGCTGATCGAAGCTCCGCGCAACAAGGGTCAGGCCATGCGCGAGCCCGGCGAGCCGCTGCTCATTGGCCAGCGCGCGCGTGACAATGACGAGCAGGCGCAGATCCCGGCCATGCGCACGCAATTCCTCCGCCTTGTCGAGGACGGCAGGCCAGTCGACCGGAATGGTGCTTTGCGACGAGGGCTGGTTGTGGCCGCCATGGACGACCTTGACCTGCGGCTCGGTGAGACGCTCCAGCTCATGAAAGGCTGGATCGTTGCGCAAATCCTCCCCTGACGGATTTTCACCGTCCAGCGGATTCAGCCAGAGTGCGAGATCAAGCACACCATCCCCCAGCGCGCGGCTCGTGGGCCGTGCCTGACCCAACGTTACCACACTGCGACACTTTACCACAATTTAGTTGATGCTCAATCTTAATACGAGCCTGCAACCGGCGCGCTGGGCTCAAAAGTGCTGGCGGATTTGTCGAACCCTGTCGTGAACGCATCGCCAACAGGCGGGGCGTTCGATGGCGTTGCAGCCGATGGCGCCGGCGTCTGCCGGGACGGAAGAAATCGACTGAATCGCACACTCGGACGCCCCGCTCATAAACGCTCTTTGTCAAGTCGCTGCTTATGTGGCAGTTTGTTGGCTGGCAGATTGGAGGGGCAAGTTCGATGGAACAGCGCCGGTCGTCGCAGAGCTTTAAACGCAAGGAACTGGTCGGCAAGCTCAACCCCATCTGTTTGCGCGCCTTCAAGGCTGCGGCCGACACCGCCAAGCTGCGCGGCAATCCTTATGTCGAGCTCGTTCACTTCATCGAGCAGCTGGTGCTTTCAGAGCGATCGGATGTGCAGCTGATACTGGCAGACGCCGGGGTGGATGCGAGCCGGCTCACGGCCGATATGACCCGCGCCGTCGACAAGCTGCCTTACGGCGCCACTTCGATCGAGGAATTTTCCGATCATATCTTTCACGCCATCCAGGAGGCCTGGGGCCTGGCGGGACTGGAATTCAGCGTCGAGGAAGTGCGCAGTGCGCATATTCTGCTCGCCTGCCTGAAGACGCCGGTGCTGGAAGGCCTGCTGTCGAAGATCAGCGGCGAATTCGACAAGATCGATGCGCAGGCCGTTATTGCGCGGTTCGCGGACGTCATGGAGGGTTCGCTCGAAGCCGGCGCCTCGACTGCGGTTGCCGCCGCCGAAACACCGCGGCGGGCTCCGGGCGCGGATTCGGCGCTGGCCAAATATGCCACCGACCTGACCCAGCGCGCCCGCGACGGCAAGATCGATCCGGTCGTCGGCCGCGATCCCGAGATCAGGCAGATCGTCGATATCCTGATGCGGCGCCGGCAAAACAACCCGATCCTGACCGGCGAGGCGGGGGTCGGCAAAACCGCGGTCGTCGAGGGCTTTGCCTTGCGCATTGCCGAGGGCGACGTGCCGCCGACGCTGCAGGGCGTCAGCGTGCGCATGCTCGATGTCGGCCTGATGCAGGCGGGCGCCAGCGTAAAGGGCGAATTCGAAAAACGGCTGAAGGCGGTCATTGACGAGGTGCAATCCTCGGAAACGCCGGTCATCCTCTTCATCGATGAAGCGCACACCTTGATCGGCGCCGGCGGCGCGGCAGGAACCGGTGATGCGGCCAATCTGCTGAAGCCGGCGCTGGCGCGCGGCGAGCTTCGCACGATCGCGGCGACGACCTGGGCCGAATACAAGCAGCACATCGAGAAGGACCCGGCGCTTACCCGTCGCTTCCAGGTCGTCAAGATAGATGAGCCGTCGGAAGCGGTCGCCGTTCTCATGCTGCGTGGTGTCGCCGGTGTCCTCGAGCAGCATCACAAGGTGCAGATACTCGATGAGGCGATCGAGGCGGCGGTCAGCCTGTCCCACCGCTACATCCCGGCACGGCAACTGCCCGACAAGGCCGTGAGCCTTCTCGACACCGCCTGCGCCCGTGTCGCCATTTCGCAGCATGCCACCCCGGCCGAGGTCGAGGACATCATGCGCCGCCGCCAGGCGCTGGAGGTCGAGCGCGCCATCATCGGCCGCGAGGCAGCGATTGGCATCGACGTGGCCGACCGGCAGGCTCGGGTCGAAACCGGGCTTGCCGAGACCGAACTCACGCTTGCTGCCGCGCAGCAACGCTGGGATCGGGAAAAGGCGCTGGTTGGCGAGATACTCGAACTGCGCGCCAGGCTGCGCGGCGAGGGTGTGCCGCTCGACGCCGTGGAGCCTTCGGGGGCGGTGGCCGAAACCGCAGGCGCCGATGTATCTGAGATCAAAGCGCCCGAACCCGATGCGCCCGAACCCGATGCGGAAGCAACGGCCGCTGCCGGTCCTTCTCCACCCGACCCGGCTGCCGATCTCGCGCGGCTGCGCGAGTTGATGGCCGAACTCGCAGAAGCGCAGGGCGAGACGCCGCTGATCCTGCCGTCGGTCGACCGCAACGCTGTGGCGGCGGTGGTGCAGGACTGGACCGGCATCCCGACTGGCCGGATGCTGTCGAGCCAGACCGAAAAGGCGCTGCGGCTCGCCGTCACGCTGTCCGAGCGCGTGGTCGGTCAGGATCACGCCATGGAAATGATTGCCAAGCGCGTGCAGACCAGCCGCGCCGGGCTCGGCGCGCCCGAAAAGCCGGTGGGGGTGTTTCTGCTCTGCGGTCCCTCGGGCGTCGGCAAGACCGAAACCGCGCTGGCCCTGGCCGAGACGCTCTATGGCGGCGAGCAGAACCTCATTTCGATCAACATGTCCGAGTTCCAGGAGGCGCACACCGTCTCAACCTTGAAGGGCGCGCCACCCGGATATGTCGGCTATGGCAAGGGCGGCATCCTCACCGAGGCGGTCCGGCGCAAGCCCTATTCGGTGATCCTGCTTGACGAGGTCGAGAAGGCGCATCCGGACGTGCACGAAATCTTCTTCCAGGTCTTCGACAAGGGAATGATGGACGACAGTGAAGGCCGCCGGATCGATTTCAAGAACACGCTGATCCTGCTCACCTCGAACGTTGGCTCCGAAGTCATCATGGACCGGACCAGCAGCGGCACGGTGCGGGCGGGGCTCGACGATCTCGACACAGCATTGCGCGCCCCGCTGCTGAAGGTTTTTCCACCGGCCTTCTTGGGCCGGGTGGTGACCATCCCTTACTACCCGCTCTCGGACATGATGATCGAAGCGATCACCCGCCATCAGTTCGCCAAGATCGCCCGCCGGCTGCGCTCGAGCAACGATGCCGAGTTGGTGATCGGTGACGGTGTCATGGATCTGGTCAAAGCCCGCTGCACGGAGATCGAATCCGGCGGCCGAATGATCGACGCCATTTTGACAAACACGCTTCTGCCGGAATTGAGCCGTGGCGTGCTGAACCGGTCGCTCGAGGGCGAAAAAATGACGAAGGTGACGGTCGGAGCCTCCGAAGGAGGTTTCACCTATTCCTTCGAATAGCTGAGCAGAACGTGGGACCCCGATTCACTCGGCGGGCTGGACCGGCTGCGGGGTGGGTTTCGCGTCCCGCCGTCAGCATGCCGGAGCCGGCCGATCGGAAGATGTCGTTTTACCCAGGGCCGTTGCGCGAGGCACGTCTTATGGTCAGATGCCTGACACGGCGCGATGCAGCTCCAGCTTTGGCGATGGCGGGCGCACTGCATTATTGATATTGTACGCCCAGAACAGGCGCGCAAATGACATCCACTTCAGACAAGGCCGATGCGGTCGAGCAGTTGCTTGACACACCTGAACTCGCAACCGCACTGGAAAGCGAACAGTTCAAGAAATTCCTTGACCAGGTGCCGATCGCCATAGCCGTTGCAGACCTGGCCGCTGAGGAGCGTGTAGTCTACGCCAATCCGGAGTTCGAGAAACTGTCAGGCCTGACGGTCGCTAGGCTAACTCGAGAAAACTGGTCGGCCCTTTCGGGCACAGGCCTCTACCAGCAGAAGGACCGCCCGCTGGCCGAGGCCGTGGTCCGGGAGACCGATTTGGTCGGCACCTACAGGCTGGAGCACAACGAGGACAAGCTGCCGATCGTCGACGTTTATTCCAATGTCATCGAGGACGACAACGGCAAGATCTGCTTCCGGTTGGTGGCGCTGGTCGACGTATCCGCCCATGGCGAAGCGGCGGATCAGCCCTCGGTGGAGGAGCGTGTCAGCGAGAAAGACACGCTGCTGCGCGAACTGCAGCACCGGGTGAAGAATAACCTGCAGATGATCACCGCCCTGATACGGCTTGAAAGCCGCAATGCGACTGAGGCCGACCGGAGACGGTTTGAACGGCTCGCCGGTCGCGTCGACGCCCTGGCGATCCTCTACCAGACGCTGACGGCCGACGAGCAGAAGGAAGAGGTCGATCTTGGCGTCTATCTCAGCCAGATCGCGTCCGCGGTGATGAGCTCGCATGCAGTCGAGGGGATTCGCCTCGATATGAGGGTGGACACATATCCGGTGTCAATCAACGTCGCCATGCCGGCCGGACTGGTGGTCAACGAATTGCTGACCAACTCGCTAAAACATGCTTTCCAGGGGCGCGAACGCGGCACGATAACGCTGCACAGCATCGTCGATGGCGACGGCTGCCGGGTCATAGTGGCTGACGACGGAATTGGACTGCCGGAAGGCGAGACGTGGCCCAAGCCAGGCAAGCTCGGAGCCCTGATCGCGCACTCGCTGACCGAGAACGCCAAGGCGCGGCTCGCGGTCGACTCGAGCGCCAGCAAAGGGACGAAGGTGACGATCGTCTTCACTCGATCAGCGGCTGCAAGCTGAAAATTCCCATTTCGCGCGTCGGTTGCATCGCAGCATCAGACACGCTACTATCACCTTCTCGCATTCCCGGGGGGGAAGGTGGATGAGCATCGTCCATAGGGTCGGTCCAGTTCTAGATCAGGCGATTGCCGCAGTCCTTAACAGGGCCGGCTATGGCGACACCGTCTCGGTCAAGGCGGCATTGAACCAGGTTCGGCAGGCTGCACCTGGATTGATCGCATCCAATGACGATCTGACCGAGGCTATCCTCGAAGTCGCCGCTGCCCTTGGCCTGTTCGTGGCTTTCGATGAGTGCGAGCAGTATCCGCTCAATCCTGCTTAGTTGTTCGGCAGGTTCTAGCGAAATAATCCGACCCCTCATGGAACGCTTTAGCAGCCGACGAGTTGCGTTCAAAGCTAAAGGTAACCGTCATGGCAACTCGAGAGAGCGATCGCGGCTTCCGAGAGCTGGTCCGTTCGGAAGACAATCGTCGCAGACTACGCAAGCGATTAGGACTGGACGGCGATGAAACCTTTTCGCCGAGGCTTGCCGCACTAGCTTTGAAGCTTCAGAAGGAGCTTGAGCGGCGAGAGCAAGAGCTGGCCGACGAGAACCCCCCATCGCCCCGAAGTTGGTGATGGGCATCTCGTCCTCTGGACCGTGATGGCAAAGCGCGACAGAGCGGTCGTCCCTGTTATGCCACTCGTGAACCGACTTGCTGATCCAGGTCGCACCTGGCCAGTCCGAAACGCCAGCGATGGTTCGTTGCCTCACGTCTGCTCTGGTAGAACAAGATCAGATTCCCGCCCTCGATCATCACCGTCGAATGGCCGTTCTCGCCAGGCTCACCAGGATCGAGCACGGGGCCGATCGAGACATAGGGGCCCTGGACTTCGTCGGCGATGGCGAAGAATACGCGCTGACGACTTCCGCGCGGACCGTGCGGAAGAAAGCAGGTGGCGTTGAGAAGCACGCGACCGTCAGGCAATTCGACCAGTTGGGCGCCCTCGATCCCCCATTCGTAGTCCGGATGTTCGCGCGCATTGTGATGGGGAACGTCGAGATGATCCAATATCTTGCCGAGACGTTTCCATGGCCCGAACCAGGAATCGGATTGGCTGCGCGCCAGATAGACGTCAGGCTGCGGCACCCTGGTGAATTTAGGCATGCCTGAATAGACGATGTAGCGCCTGCCGCCGATAACCGCCGGATGGGGATCGTAGATACCGTCCTCATCGGTGTCCGGCAGCGACAATATCGCCGGATTCAGCACCACCCAGTTGAAGCCATCATTGGAAACCGCATGTTCGCAACGTCCGCCCGACTTCATGAATTCGGTCTGGATAAACATATGGAAGACGCCGCATTCATGAATGACGCCGGGTGCCGCTATGCCCGATCCGGTTACCGCCAAGTCGAGCGCCTCATGCTCAGTCCACGGCCCATAAAGGTCCGGAGCCGTGGCATGCAATATCTTCCAGTTCTCGGTCGTGACGGTGCCGCTAGAGCCGAAGACGTGCCAAAGCGTGCCGTCGAACACCGGACAAGGATCCTTCAGATCATCCACGGCCTGCGGGTGAAACAGCGGAAAGACGTCGGTTTCGAAGTTGAACTTCATGTCTTGGCTCTCTCACGGCGTTGTAAAAGGCGGTCGCTGGCCCGTGCGCCACTCGGCCGAATCGATTCACTGACCGTTAACTTATAGCTCCCCCGATTAACGCTTGTTGAACGACCAAACGTTCTCAACCGTTTTGTGGCAATGCGCCATATTTGGTGAGATCACGCGCAGCAGACGAGGCGCTCGAGTGGACAGGATGGGTTCGGGCATCTTCGGCTGGCCGCTCCGTTTATCGGTGGATCATCGCACAAGTGCCCGCGCCACTGCTCGGACAGGCAAGAAGTTCAACTCCGTGGAACAACTTACTTAAACGAAAGTTAGATGTATGCCTGCGGGCTTCATGTCGAAAGGGCCTCGATTAACATATGTTAACTCGAGAGAGAGTTATGTAATGGTCAAGGGATAACTTATATGGAAATGGCGGGCGGCAAGAAAATATCACCAAAAACTCCCGTAACGTCGTCAATCATACTTTGCTTTTCCCACCTTAGATGGAATTTCGTACACCAACGGCCACAACACATCCTGACCCAGGCCTCAAAGCAGCAACAGATAATTTACTTTGAGGAACCGGTCTTCGAGGAAAGACACGACCCCTTCATGCGGGTGACAGATGAGTCGCCGATGATCCGAACCGTAACGCCGGTTCTTCCGGTCGGCATCTCCGCAACAAAGGCGGATGCCATCCAGCGCAGGTTCGTCGATCGGATCCTCACCTCCGCCCCGCATGAGCGGCTGACTATATGGTACTACACGCCCATGGCGCTGCGTTTCAGCGATCATCTCCGCTGCGACGTGTGCGTCTACGACTGCATGGATGAACTCTCCGCCTTCAAGAACGCGCCGGCAGAGTTGACGCAGATGGAAAAGGCGCTGTTTCAGCGCGCCGATGTCGTGTTCACGGGCGGACTGAGCCTGTACGAGGCCAAACGATGCCTCCACAAGTCGATCTTTCCCTTCCCAAGCAGCATCGATGTCGCGCATTTTCACAAGGCAAGACAGCCCGGCGATGACCCTGCAGACCAGGCCGACATACCTCACCCGAGGGTTGGCTTCTTCGGCGTGATCGACGAACGGCTCGACATTGAGATGGTCGCGCAAGCGGCTGCGGCAATGCCCGACGTGCATTTCGTCATGCTCGGCCCGGTGGTCAAGATCGACCCGCTGGGTCTGCCGGCCGCAACCAACTTGCATTGGCTGGGCGCCAAGTCCTACGCCGACCTGCCTCGCTATCTCAGGCACTGGAGCGCCGGCTGGATGCCCTTCGCGCTCAATGAGGCGACGCGCTACATCAGCCCTACCAAAACTCCCGAGTTCCTGGCGGCCGGGCTGCCGGTAGTGTCTACGGCGATAGTGGATGTCGTGCGAACCTATAGTGCGGAAGGCCTTATCGATATCTTCGACGCCGAAGATCTCGAACCCAAGCTTCGGTCCGTTCTGTCGAGTCCGCGCAACCTCCTGCTGAAGAAAGTCGACGCCTACCTCGCCAACATGTCGTGGGAGCGGACGTGGGAGGCAATGGCTGCCCACATCCAGCGCGCCTATGCCATGAAGAGCACTGTGCCGTTGCGCAGGAGAGCCTGACCATGTTCGATTGGCTCATTGTCGGCGCCGGCTTCGCCGGCAGCGTGCTTGCCGAACGCATTGCATCGCAACGGCGTGAAAGCGTTCTGCTCATCGACCGGCGAAATCACGTCGGCGGCAACGCTTATGACTGCTATGATGAGGCGGGAATTCTGATCCACCGCTATGGGCCGCATATATTCCACACCAACGCCCAATCGATAATCGACTATCTCTCGCAGTTCACCGAATGGAGGCCTTACGAACATCGCGTACTGGCTTCGGTCGACGGAAAACTGCTGCCAATACCGATCAATCTCGACACCATTAACCGCCTGTACGGCCTTGAATTGACATCCGAGCAGTTGGAGGAGTTCTTCGTTTCTCGGCGGGAAACGGTCGAAGAAGTTCGCACCGCCGAAGACGTGGTTGTGAGCACCGTCGGCAGGGAACT
The DNA here is from genome assembly GCF_055811435.1 of Mesorhizobium sp. WSM4837. Lineage (NCBI taxonomy): Bacteria > Pseudomonadati > Pseudomonadota > Alphaproteobacteria > Hyphomicrobiales > Phyllobacteriaceae > Mesorhizobium > Mesorhizobium sp. WSM4837. The sequence continues at coordinate 61,661 of NZ_JBVVQE010000001.1, read as the reverse complement.
CTACGAGAAGTTCTTTCGCGGCTATACAAGGAAGCAGTGGGGTATCGATCCGGCGCAATTGAGCAAGTCGGTGACGGCGCGCGTCCCTACCCGGACCAACCGCGATGACCGCTACTTCGGCGACGTCTTCCAGAACATGCCGGCAGGCGGGTATACACGCATGTTTCAGCGCATGCTGCACAACCCAAAGATCAAGATCATGCTGCAAACCGACTATCGCGAAATTCGCGACACGATCCCCTTTCAGCGCATGATCTACACCGGGCCGATTGATGAATATTTCGATTGGAGCCTTGGTCATCTGCCTTATCGGTCACTGCGGTTCGAGCACGTGACGCTTGACTGCGAGCAGTTTCAACCGGTCGCGGTAGTCAATTATCCGCAGACGGAAAACTATACCCGCATCACCGAGTACAAGCATCTGACCGGCCAGCAGAACTCGAAAACCAGCCTGACCTACGAATATCCAACCGATATCGGAGATCCCTATTACCCGGTGCCACGGGCGGAAAACGAGGCGCTGTACAAACGTTACGAAGCATTGGCTGCGGCGTGCCCAGACGCCTGGTTCGTCGGGCGCCTGGCCACATACCGCTATTACAACATGGATCAGGTCGTGGGTCAGGCTTTGGCGACGTTCGCGCGAATTCAAAAAAACCTGCCGGCAAACCGCGCCCCGCAGATGCCAGCGCACCGAGCGATGCTCGATTCGTCGGGCACGGCTCGCGGCGAACATCAATACTGATCCCGGATAGCGGTAGCCAAGTCTTGCCTTCCGTGATCCGCCGCGAAAAGGCGTTAAAGGTCACGCGCTTGTTTTCGACGAAACACTTGCCGCAAACAATGCGCGCTGGCGCTCCAATTCATTTGCAACCGGCTGGCGAAGACTGCGCGAACCGTCGGCATGTATCGTCGACAACAAGCCGACTTCCGCGTGCCGCGAATTGTCCCAGCCGGGATACGCTGTCACCGGGTAAAGGCATATGCCCCGAATCGGCGCACCAAGGCCCATCGCGTCGCGGACCTCATCGCAAACATAGTGGAGCCATGCCGGCCGGCCTGAACCTTCAGCACCCGTCTCGGCGATAAATATAGGTTTCCTGTAGCGCTCAGCGACCTCGACCAACATGTCCGAAAGTGCCCGGTACTCGTGGTGACCCATTGGTATCGTTGGCCCCTGAAAGTACCATTGATTGTGCGGATAAAAGTTGAGCCCGATGACGTCGACACAGTCCTCCCGGCCGCCCAGTTCGGGCTCGGCACGGCCCGTGAGCATGTCATAGGCTTCAAACTGGCCCTGACGAACATTTTCCGCGCGCCGCCGCTCGGCGCGAGTGCGGTCGCGAGGAGCGACATGGATTAGCGGTTCAGCCCAGATGAACCTGCAATCAGGTTCGGCATCTCGCATCGCTTTGACGCCCGCAACCGCTGCCCTCACAAGCTGCCGCTTGAACCATCCCCGCTTCTTCGGCCCCACGCGCGGGAAATAGCCGACCTCTATCGCCCATGCGAAGAACGAAATTTCATTAATGGGACATACCAGGGGAGCTGTCCCGGCAACGGAGCGGTGAACCCGGACGGCCTCGGCGGCGAATCGCACATAGGCCTCGGTGAAACCTGAGCCACCCTGGTCGACGTGATCCGGCGAGCCGTAGTGAAAGATATCCCAGATGACCTGCACCCCGGCGGCCTGAGCTGCTTCGATCATCGCTATCCAACCCGACCAATCGAAAACTCCTGGCGCTGTTTCAATCAGGTGCCAGCGCAAGCCGTCGCGAATCGTGCGAAGCCCAAGGGCAGCACAACTGCGATAGTCGCTGAGGGCGTGCGTGTCGTGGGCGGTCGCTCGGATCAAATCGAGGCGCACTCCGTCGCCGCGCCGATGGGATGAACACTCGAAACCAGCCATGAAGAAGCTGGCAAACGCGGACCGGTACTCGCCTGGCGGACGCGCCGGATTGCTGCTCATACGTGCAACCCCTCGGCCAGGGCTCGCGCCGGCGCTCCCGCCGGGCGGCCGGCCATTGCCAGTCTCGACCGCCACAATTTCCTTCGGGCCTCCATCACGTCGTCCCCTGAGCGGTAAATGCCGTGCAAGCGTAGAATGTTGACCAAGCAAGCGTGAGCGGAGCCGAGTCCAGGTGTTGTCGGTGAGCAGACGTTGACCTCAGGATGAAAGACTGGCGCTCTGAAGCCGCGCCTCGCCAATCCGTTGTCGGGCTGGATGATGGAATCCGAGGAAGGAGAAGATCGCACGCACGACAACTATAAAGCTGATGAGATGAAAGCACACGCAATCTCCCCCACAATCCTACCGAACTTGCCTGGGACCGTGAGGTTCCCCTTCGGCTGAAGTTTGTCTGGTCGGGCAGACGACCGCCAACCTGGAATTCTGCCCTTGTCGACGAAGCGACGCACGACACTTCCGCTCCCTCGTCATGTCCGCAGCGAGGGTTCTCACATTGCTATCAGAACCGAGCGTGCGTTCTGCGCCTGCAACTTCTCTGGGTGATCGGTCGACATCACCAGCTCCGCGCCGCTCTTGAGGCAAGGCGCCGCTGCGTCGAGACAGGGCATCCATTTACTGCAAAATGGGGCGAAAGGAGCATTGGCCTGCCAAGCCCGGCGAAACATTTTGCCACCGCGGCAGTTATACTGCTCCGCGGACGAAATTCGAGCATGCCTTGAACGACATTAGATTGGCGATACCGCTGGTCGGCGAAGTGGAAGACTCCGCGCCGAGATCGGCTGCGGGCCTGCCTTGGATCAAGATAGCCGGTTCCTATTTCGTCACCGAGGACGGCGAGGCATGGACGCCGATCGGGCAGAATGATGCGGTAAGCTGGCCCGAACTCAATGGTTTGTTCCGGCGCGCCGATATGGCCGGCGTGGAAGATCATCTCCGTTGGCTGAAGGAAAGCGGCGTCACCTGTCTTAGGCTGATGCTGGAATACGCCCAGGTTCGCCACCGCTACTTCGAGAAGCCGCAGGGCCGCTTCGTCCCGGCGATGGTGCAACTGTGGGACGATCTTTTTCGTCTGTGCGAAAAACAGGGCTTGAGAATCCTGCTCACCCCCTTTGATACGTTCTGGCAGTGGCTCCACTGGCGCCACCATCCCTACAACCGCCACAACGGAGGCGTGCTGGACCACCCGTCGCGATTCCTGGTCTGCGCCGATACGCGCCGCGCGATCAAGGCGAGACTGGAATTCGTGGTTCGCAGATGGAGCGGCAGCGGAGCCCTTTTCGCATGGGACCTCTGGAACGAGATCCATCCCGAGCAGGCTCAGGGCAGCGCGGATGGCTTCGGCGCTTTCATCCATGATCTCAGCGATTTTGTGCGCCGCCTGGAAACGTCACTTTACGGCCGCTCTCACCCGCAGACCGTTTCGCTGTTCGGACCTGAGCTTCGCTGGCGGCCGCAAATGCCGCTGGCTGCACCGATCTTCCGCCACCCCGACCTCGATTTCGCCTCCCTCCATCTCTACGAGGAGGGCACAATTGACGACCCCAGTGACACGGTGGGGCCGGCGCTCGGCATGGCGCGAATCGTCGGAGAGGCGCTTGGTGAAATTCATGACGGTCGCCCTTTTCTCGATTCCGAGCACGGCCCGATCCACTCGTTCAAGGACAAGAAGATCACGCTCCCCGAACCCTTCGACGATGAATACTTCCGCCATCTGCAATGGGCTCACCTGGCTTCGGGGGGTGCCGGTGGCGGCATGCGGTGGCCGAACCGCTCCCCGCACGTGCTCACCCCCGGAATGCGGCGGGCGCAGCGTTCGCTGGCCGACTTCCTGCCTCTGATAGATTGGGTTTCGTTCCGGCGTGTCCATCTCGGCGACAAGATGCGGATTTCCGGTCCCGACATCGCGCCGGTCGCCTGCGGCGACGATTCCCAGGCAGTGGTCTGGCTGGTTCGCAGCGACACGATCGGGCGAAATGGCATGCTGCGTGCCGGCACTGCGCCCATTCCTGCCGTCCTGGAGCTGCCCGGGTTGGCTCGCGGCACCTATCGCGTCATCGCCTGGGACACCGCGGCCGGCAGCCAAACAGCGGAATGGCAAGCGAATTCGGACGGCTGGCTGAAGCTTGATTTGCCGCCGTTCTCCGCCGATGTCGCCCTTGCCATCCGCCGGATCTAGGGAGGCAACTTCGCGCCGATGCCGATTTTCAGTGACCGGGGCTTTGGAGCCGTGTAGCCGGTGATGGGCTCGACATCGCAAGACTCCTCTGTAACCGCCCGCACGGTCGAGCCGCCGGCAACCTCAGGATTTCGGTGACCGCAGCGGCTTCTTGAGGCTGCGCGCGGCCTTGCGCGTAAAGACACGTGACCTGCCAGCCGGAATTGAGCGGTGGCTAAGTGGCGCGAACCTGATCTGCTTCTCTCGGCGTCGCCGTCGATAGCCGGGCATGATGCCGATCCGTCCCCCAAGCTACAGAAGGTGACGGGTGATGCCGTCTGCCCCGTCGCCACATCCTGCGTCGCAGCGCGGTCAGCCGCCAGTAGTCTGATCTGGTCGACCAAGTCCTTTCTTTGTAGGGAGTTTTTGCTTTTCTTTCAGCAGCCGAACAATCGCGTCGACGGGCGGCGCAAGGTCGGGCGGCGACTTGCTGTTCGAGCGCCACAAGTATCCAAAGAATGTTGTCAGTATGCGCATTGTCGTTACCTCCTGGACCACCAAACTTCGCTTGGGCGTTGTTGTTCCTGAACGGCAGGCCAAGCGCCGCTGTGGCAGGCAGGCACGGCTGGAGTCTGGACGGGATAGAAGTTCTGGAACTCGTTCCTCCAGAACTCAGCCGTGATCGCTCCCGGTTGCTGACCTCGTCCATTCTTCCGACCTGGAATTCGGGGAGACGGTCGAGGAGGCTTGGCTGAATAGACCGAGGGCAGGTTCTGGCGGTGGGCAGGGCGCAGGTGTCGTGGCGATACCGACAAGCTAAAAGGAGGGGTGCGTCCCGCCCCTCCGAATGGCGCTACTGAGCCGCATGTTCGACCGGCCAAAGGGTCGAGGCTCAATCTGGAAAACGACGTGAAGTGCTCGCGTCTCGGATTGTTGCAAATTACATGGCAGAAGGGCGGACGAGTAGAGCTTCTTTGCGAGACGACCGTTGGACGGGGCTTGTTAGCAGGCGGTTTGTCTTTCGTTCGGGGACCCCGCCGAGCCAAATGCGTTCGGGTCGGGCACACTTTGACCTAGTGCTGAACCCTCTCCGATCAGCCCGCGTCCTTCCCATTCCCTCGGGGCGCGGTCGTTGGCGATGTGATGCAGTCCGCCGTGCCGAAGGATATGGCAACCTTTTTGCTGTGCGGGTGGAATCCGATCTGGCGACGATGGTTCGGTGCGGCAACACAGCGCTGTGCTGTCAGATCGGGGAGAACAATGCGGCAAAGGCAAGCATTCACTGAAAAGGAAAAACGAGACAGAAAGGAGCGTACGACGGATGCTGCGCGGGAATTGATCGAGGTCGAGCGCGCGGCACGAGATGCAAAGACAGCTCGGCTCCGGGAACGACGACTGAGGACTGAAACCGCTCTTTCTGGGGCACCGGCACCGAAGAGGAATTCGAAGAAGTCGTAGTAGGCACGCTGCACCTGGCGCTTTCCACTCATTCCTGGCGGTCTCCGCAAGGCGCAGTTTAATTCACAGGCTGCAGCAACTGGTGCTCGATCTTAGCACGATGACCCAGCTGGCCCAGGTCGCGCTTCTCGAAGTCTTGTCCGCACACTGGACAATACTCGAAATGGTCCGCCCGCGGCCGGACCGGGTGGTCGTGGTGTTTGCCACCTGTGGCCTGGTTGGCTGTTGTCCTTTTTATTTGGACCGGCGCCGATTGAGGCACCAACTGGGCTTACCTACAAGACGAATAAGGCGCGGCGAACATTCCGAGCCGTGAGATAACAGGGATTGGCTGCTGAGGTCACCCTCCCGCCGCCTTAAGGCTCCGCGCGGCTTCCTCGATGGCCGCGCGATCATTGCCAAGCCTATCGATCAGTTCTTGTGCCTGGTCACTGCTTATGCCCGTTCGCATTGCCAGAGCCTCGACGGTCAAAAGGTCTGAGCTGGCGATCTCGCGAGTTTCCGGGAGAGCATTGTCTGCGGTAAGGGGCGGCGCAAATGCCCGCCACCGGCGCCCAGGCAGCCTGTGTTCTCAAGCCTACATTCCTCTCATATTGGGCCGCTCGCTGTTTCCGCTCGAAAGTTCTCATGGCCCGATGGATGTTCCGGAGAGCTTGGCTGGAATCGTGCCACCCTTCGAATTCGATCTGCTTGTCGGTGCCGGACACTGACGCGAGGAAAAACTGCTCAATCTCGGATCGCAACCGATCCGGAACATTCTCGCCAAGGAGAGACCCGCTATGCGCATCTTGCCTGTGCGGGCAAAATACATAGCGATCGTTTCTCACGGTCTCGGCGTTCTCCGTCCGCATGACACGAAGGGCCGCCAGCAGATCGCATTTGATGACAACACCGGGAGCGCTGGCTGCCTCATGGATAACCAGACCGTCGAGGGCATCGCCATCATCGCCCAGTGTAGAAGGCAGAAAGCTCCAGTCGTAGTGGTAGGCTAGGCCCGCTGGAAGCGGCCGCGTATACTCGAACAGCTTCTTCTTGGGTTTGTACGTCAACTTTGCTTCGGTACCACGCGGCGCTTCCACGACCACCCTTGATCCGATCCTTCGATGTAGTCGTAGGCAGTGTCAGATAATTCGCCACGTTTGGTCCTCGCGAGCCCATGCCGATGGCTCCAAAGTTCTCCAAGCGGCGGATCGCGGATTTGTTCCGAACGTGCCTACCCTGGTCTTCAGGGAAACCGATGCAGATTGGGCGCGCAAATACACTGCTCATTCGAAGCCGCCAGTGAGCTTGAGATCGAGAATGCGATTATCGATCAGGACAACGCCGGTCTACCGCCCAAAGAGTTGAAGAAACGGCCGGCGAAGCAGTGGGCCAGAGGCGGTGAAGCTGCATATAAAGCACCTCCGCGGCGAACATGGCCATATCCGACATAGTTCTGTGCCGGTATCAGCGACGAATAGGAACCGAGGTAGTTGGGAGCATTTGGCGGGCCAAAAGGTGCGGCAGCTCTACATACGTTTCTTGGCCTCATAGACTTCACGTATTCGGCGGCTGCTGCCGTTGGCGCTCGGCTTCGGCTGCATGCCATTCTCGGTCGATGGAGCCTTCCTCAGCCTTGTGGAAGTACTGCGAGCAAACTAGCCAGCCTTTGAGGGGTCTTAGCAATGCAACACACGCGCCAACGGTGAGGGGTAAGGTTGTGAGCGCATGCATCCAATAGGACGGCTCATACGTGAGCTGAAACCATAGTGCGAAAGCCAGCGCCGGGAATGCCACAATTGACATGGAAAAGAAGGCCGGCCCGTCAGCCGGATCGGCGAACGAGAAATTCAATCCGCATACCTCGCAACGCCGCGCCAGCTTGAGATACGTGCTGAACAGATGCCCCTGTTGGCAGCGCGGGCAACGCCCCTGATACCGGTCAGGACGGGGTTGGTCGTTTCGTTGTAGGTCATCCTACAAAACCACATCGCCGCGGCGTTGTTCCGAAGCAGGCCGCGTCCTCGTTGGATTTCGGCGACGAGGAGTAACTGGTTTTGCTCGCGCCAATGTCGCGTAGATAGCGCAAGCTTTAGGGGGCTACCAGAACCCTTAGGTCCGCTCGCCGAACTCTGTCCCATTTCCCGTCGCACGACGATCGTCGGGTGGAATCTGGATGACCTCCGACTCGGTGCGGCCGAACTCACGGCCAATTTGAAATGCCGCGTACAGCGCGCCAAGACTGATTAAGAATCGAAGCATTGAGATCTCCTTCGGCGGTAGAACTACACGGCCGGCAGTTAGTTCCACAGGGACGGAACCACAACGTTCAACATTCGTTGCCAACGACCTTGGGCCAAGGAGGACGCAACAGATGGCGGACAAGAGCACGAGCGACGCGAGCCGAGTTAAGAAGGGTGCAGAACTAGAAGTTGAGCACCTCGCGGAGGTGACAGGCGTGACGCCCAAACAAGCGCGGGCATTGCTTCGCAAGCACGGCGCTGACTGGCAGCGGCTGAAGGACGAAGCTGAAGATTTGAAGAAGGAGGACTAGTCGGGTCGATCTTCGGCGCGATTCGGACGTAGCCTCGCCCGACCTACTTGCGCACAAGCCAGTCCAGCGCATCCAAATCGACATGCTCGGTCAGCTCACTTACGAGTAGTCTGGCGTGTGACCGCAATCGGCACTGGGGATATTCAGGACGTCGCACTTGGAGCCGATACTCCAAATTCTGATTGGTTTGTGCCATTTCAGTCTCCCGCTTAGATGGGGCGGCAGCACCTGAGTTGGCTATCAAGCGCCAGCTTGCCGTGTAAGTGCGCGCGACCTGTGAAGTGTACGCGTTTGGCAACAGTAGCGTGTCAAGGCTGGCGACCGCCGCGCGTCAGGCGGCTCGTCTTCAAGCCTGGCATTTTCCTTTTGGGTCTTATTGTCGGCACCGATCAGCCGGGGTAGCGAGCGCATGATCTCGCCGCGCGTCCAGCCGGCCCCACCCATGCAGTCGACAATCCGCGCCGATGTTGATTTTAGTGATCTCCCAAGGCTTGGAGTCTGGTGCCGGCGATGCAGCCTGTCGCGAGGAAGGCGCGCGCAAACGCTGGAGTCGTTTAGGCGGTGAGCCCGCGCTAACAATTGTTACGCCGTGGTTGCGACCTGGAGCCACGCATACCAAAGGCGGGGTAGGGTAGGGAACACATGGTCTGGCCCAAAGTTGGGGGTGCCAAAGGAGCGAGGGATGGCGACCACGGCTTCGCAGCATCGCCGTTTTCCGACGTCCGCAGGATCGCGGCTGGCCGACCGATCCCGACGCATCTTCGATGGAGGTTCTCATGCGTGTCTTTGCAACTGTGTTGGGATTGGCAGTGCTTTCCGCATCGCCTCTCTCGGTATCGCCGCTTTTGGCCCAGATCGGAAACCCGGCCGGCATGGCCCCGGATACCAGGATGGAGGCGCCGGGACAGCCGGCGCCTCATCAGACCAACTACCAGGACCGGCTGTTCGCGCAGCTCGCCGCCGCCGGCGGCGCAGCCGAGGTCGAATTCGGCAAGCTCGCGAAAAAGTCCGGCAACTCCGCCGTCACCGCATTTGCCGGCCGCATGGTCGACGACCACTCGGCGGCGAACGCGAGACTGAAATCTCTCGCTGAGACCAATAGGATCCCGCTGCCGGAAGGGCTCGACGAGGAGCACGAGCGGCAGCGGGCCGAGCTTGAAAAGCTCGACGGGGCGAGGTTTGATATTGCCTATATCAGCGGGCAGATCACCGATCACCAGAAGACGGTGCAGCTGCTTGAATGGGAGATAGGATCTGGACAGGACGCCGGCCTTCAGCATTTCGCCTCCGAGACTTTGCCAACGGTGCTCGAGCATCTGCAACTGGCGCGCGACATCAAGGCGGAACTGGCTAGCCAGGCGATCGCCGACGCCACCACGGCGCCGACCAAGCAGTAGCCAGCCGGCGGCAACATCAAGCCGTTTCCTGCATTGTTCCTCGACCAGTCCTCTTCGCGTTTTTCTCGCGGCAGCGCAGCTTCAGGCGCGGACGCAGTGAGCGATGATTTTCGTTTGAGCGCGAGATAGCTGCGACGTCGCTCGGGAACGATCGCGCCAAACTGCCGTTTGGCAAATATCGCGGGAGAAAATATTGCAGCGGATCGTATCAGGAGCTCTTGCGGGACTTGCGGCCACGCTGGCGATGACCATCGCCATGCGGCGCCTTCATCCGTTGCTCGACAAGCGGGACCGTTACCCTTTGCCACCGCGCGAGATCGTCGAGCGCGTCGCACCCGCCGGCGACGAGCAGGGCGCGCGAACCAGCACGCTGCTTGCTCATTTCGGCTTCGGAGCCCTGACCGGCTCGATTTTTGCGCTTCTGCCTATGCGCCGTGGCAACGGCATCCTTTATGGCCTGGGCGTGTGGGCGCTCAGCTATCTCGGGTGGATTCCGGCCGCCAATATCCTCGCGCCAGCCTGGAGGCACCCCGCCTACCGAAATCTTCTGATGCTGGCCGTCCATGTCGTCTGGGGCGCTACCCTCTCCAGATCTCTGAGCGAGCTCGAAGCCGCAAGAACCGAAGTGTTTGGTCGGCCCACCCGCCCAAGGGCGGCGATATCGGAAATTCGTAAGAAGCGAGGCTGATGGCTACAATGCCGATCCCATTCTGGCTTGACCGCGAGCAGGAAGTTTCAGTCAAGACCTTACAGATCATCTCGGGTCTACTCGAGATCGTCGGGCAGGGATCGTCTGACTGCGCGCAGCCTAGCTTTGCGGGATTCGGGCCTGAAGGTAGCAGTTCTCACGAGTGAACGCATTCCAACGTCCCCGCGGGTCTACGCGTAGCGGTCGTGGCGGCGCACCCAGTCCATTCCCTCAGCTTCGTTGCGGCCCTTTGGCATCAGGTCGAGCATGGCGTAGGTGCCCATCATCACCTCCACACCCCGCGGCCGTAGGTGGAGTAGGTGTGAAAGACGGTGCCAGCCTCATCCTTGTAGAAGGCGCTCAGGCCAGGCCATTCCTCGCCGGTTTCCCGCCATTCGCCGTAGTTGTAGTCGATGTGCCCGGTAGCGACCTCTTCGGGCGTGAAACTGACCCGGAAATCGTAGTTGAACTGACTGCCGTTCGAGGACACCCATCGGAACTGCCAGCCCATACGTCTGCGGTAGCGCTCAATATCGGCCAGCGGCGCGCGCGAGACGGCGATCATGGTTACATCGTGATGCGCCAGATGCCTGTTCATGCCGTCGGTGTGATCAGCCATGAACGAGCAACTTGGGCAGCCTTCCTCCATCCCGGCGCGAACATGAAATGTTGCACGAGAAGTTGCGAGCGGCCGTCGAAGAGGTCGGCGAGCGCACGCGGACCGTCCGGCGTGTCAAACAAATATTCCTTGTCGATACGCACCCATGGCAGCGCGAGCCGCTCGCGTGCGACCTTGTCGCGAAGATGCGTGAGTTCCTTCTCCGCTCGCAGGAGGTCCCGGCGGGCGCTCAGCCAGTTATCGCGTGAAACGACAGCGTGTTGCATTGTCAGTCTCCTTGGGTTTGGGCGACGGAAGTGTTGCAGTGCTGCGAACGGGCGGAAAAGAGCTTCAGCCACGGCGATACGTGAAAGAGGCTCATCAGCAGGTACATCAGGGCCATGTCGTTGACCGGCATGAAAGGCGAGGCGGCAGAGCACATGGTCATGCCCGGCGAGCCGACAGTAGAAATCCAGGCCATCAGGGCAAAGGTCGGTGCGGCGGCGAGCCCGAGCCAGCGGGCAAAACCGACCGCCTGCCCGAGCAACGATGTGGCTTTCTCTTTTGCTGCAAACATCGTCATTTCCGGTCCTGCGGTCGAATTCGCCGTTTCCACGTTTTCGATAAAAAGACGCTATCTCGGGCAGCCGGAGAGGTGAGAGTTACAAGTGTGACGGGATTTCAATGTTGGGCTGCAAACGGACCTGCAGCAATCGCCTACCGCAATAATTGGGAGCGCGCATTAGCCCTCAATCCAACGCAAATCTCACCGCGCTTGGCCGACACGGAAACGAATGAGACGACTCCCGGTTGTTGGCAGGGTTGACCCAATGCAGTCTTTCAGCGCGAGCATCGCTTGCTGGAGCTGCGTGGTCGGTCGGAGGCCAATGGTGTTTCTAATGGAACGCTAATATACAATGGACGCTCGAACGAGCAGCGCCTGCCAAATACCTGGGGAACGCCATGCGAAGCCTCGTCTTCACGATGTGTATCGCCACCGCAACTGCCGCCAGCGCCCATGATTGGTACGAGGACAGGATTGACCCACTGACGAAATTCAAGTGTTGCGGTGGCTCTGATTGCCGCGCCATACCTCGGTCGTCGGTACGGTCCAGGATAGACGGTGGTTACACTTACTTGCCGCATAATTTCAACATCCCACGGGACCGTGTGCAGGAATCGCCGGACGGCCAATACCACATCTGCGAGAGTACCTACGTCGTCACTAATCAGCTGTATTGGCGTTGCTTTTTCGCACCTCGCGCAAATGTCTCTCTAATTCTCCCACATTAAGATACTGCCCGAATTCCTTGCCGCCCGGACAAGTGGAGCTGGACCAGTCCCAGCGCTTCGGCCGGAGAAGCAGCTGTTGTGATCGATCATCCGGGGAACATTTTCGTCAGCCTTCAATTAAGCAGAGGAGCTGGTTTGGAGCAGATCAATGGGCATTTTTTCCGACCTTGATAAAAAACTGACGGAAAATCTCTACGCGCACGGCAACGACCTCGTCGATCCTGCTGCGGATCTTCCCGAGAGCGTCGAGGAACGGGTCGAACTCTTGATGCCGTTCGTTCAGCCGGAGGCTCGCGAGTTGGTCCGTTCGCAGATCCTTGGTCTCATTCATGAGTACAGGAATGAGGATTGAACGCCTATGGTCATCGTCAAACCTGGAGCAGCTGGCCGAGCGACATGTGCTTTCGCAGCGCCGGAAAACATCGACGATGTGGAGGAAATACGCGTCGAATAGAACGGCGACGATCTCGTGGCTACCGGAGATCGGGGGCCGATGAGAATTCTCGTTGTTGGAGCCAGCGGCTTGATCGGCGCTTCGATCTGCGCCCGCCTCGTTTCCGAAGGACATGAGGTGGTTGGCATCACCCGTAGCCCTCGGGCAAATGCAGCCCGCGATTACCAGACATTGGTGCTGGATATGGCCGCAGCACTTCGCCCTGAGGATTGGCTGCCGCACCTGACTGGCGTCGATGCCGTGGTGAACTGTGCCGGCGTTCTGCAGGACAGCCCGCGCGAAAAGACCGGGCAAGTCCATCGCGATGCGGCGGCTGCTCTTTTTCTCGCCTGCGCGCGGGCCGGCGTTGCCAAGGTGATCCACTTCTCGGCAATGGGTGTGGATCGGGCACAGCCTTCGTCGTTCTCGGCGACGAAATATGCCGGCGATCAGGCGCTGACGGCGCTTGACCTGGACTGGATAATCCTTCGCCCTTCCGTGGTGCTCGGCCGGCCTGTGTTTGGAGCCAGTGCATTGTTTCGCGGCCTGGCCTCGCTGCCGATCCTGCCGTCAATGCCAGATACCGGCCGGCTGCAGGTCGTGCAGCTCGATGATGTGGTCTCGACTGTGCTCTTCTTTCTCAATCCCGGCAGTCCGTCTCGTCTGGCGCTGGAACTTGCCGGTCCCGAACAGCTGACCATGGATGAGATCATCGGTACTTTCCGCCGCTGGCTCGGCTGGGCTCCTGCAGCCAGGCTGGTCTTACCGGGCTGGGGTGCGCGGCTTCTCTATCGCCTCGGCGATTTTGCCGCGATGCTCGGCTGGCGGCCCCCAATGCGCACCAATGCCGCCAGGGAGATCGCACGGGGGGCGCTCGGAGATCCGTCGGACTGGATTTCCCTGACCGGCATGCGGCCACAAAGCCTGGCGCAGTTCCTCGCGCTCAATCCTGCGACGGTGCAGGAGAAATGGTTTGCCTGGCTTTATTTCACAAAGCCTGCAATTTTCGTCGTGCTGCCGTTCTTCTGGATCATGACAGGGATTGTTTCGCTGACCACGGGCTACGGCAACGGCATCGGCCTCATGCAAAGCACGGGGGCTGGCATGTTGTCGGCGCCTGCCGTGATCGCCGGCGCTCTTGCCGACATCGTCGTCGGCGCACTCATAGCCTGGCGGCCAACGGCGCGAAAAGGCCTCTACGCCGGCATCGCGCTGTCGCTGTTCTATCTGGTCGTGGGCACTTTCCTGCGCCCGGACCTGTGGAACGAACCACTTGGGCCATTCCTGAAGGTCTTGCCGATCATCGTCCTTCACTTTGTTGCCTTGGCGATCCTGGAGGAGCGCTGATGCTTTATTTCGTGCTGAAGTTCCTGCATGTCATCGGTGCCAGCGTGCTGCTTGGCACCGGCGCCGGCATCGCGTTCTTCATGCTTCTCGCCCACAGGACCGGCAATGCGGCAACAATTGCGGCAGTGGCGCGCATCGTAGTGGTCGCCGACTTTCTCTTCACGGCAACTGCCGTCGTGGCGCAGCCGATAACCGGCGTCGCGCTCGCCTGGCTGGCGGGCTACTCGCTCTCCGAAGGCTGGATCGTGCTGTCCATCGCGCTCTATATCGTCACCGGTGTGTTCTGGCTGCCGGTGGTATGGATGCAGAGGGAAATGCGCAATCTGGCGTCCGAAGCCGCCAAAACGGGGGCCCCGCTGCCGGCCCGGTATACCAGGCTTTTCCGGCTGTGGTTCGCCTTCGGCTTTCCCGCCTTTGCTGCCGTCCTCGGGATTTTCTGGCTGATGATCGCGCGGCCGACGATCGAGTGGTAACGCCTTGCCGCGACAGATGTCGTGGCTTCGATTTCGGCGCTGGAACATCTTTCCCATGAATGCGTTCGGCGCGGATGGATCAACCCGCGCGCAAACGCCGACATTCAGCCTCGTCCGCGACTGAAGCGGATGTTCTCATCGTTGGCGGTGGACCTGCGGGGCTGGCGGCGGCTATCTATCTCGCCAGGTTCCGTCATCGGGTCGTCGTGGTCGACGCGGGTGAACCGCGCGCGAGGCTGATTGCGGAAAGCCGCAACTGTCCGGGATTTCCGGAAGGGATCAGCGGCCCCGATCTTCTGCAGCGGCTTCGTTCCCAGGCCGCCAAGTTCGGAGCGACACTGATCCAGGATCACGCGTCATCGGTCGAGCCGACCGTAGGCGGGTTCGGCGCCGAAACCAACGGCGGGCGGATCGTCGCCCGAAAGGTATTCCTGGCGACAGGTATCGTCGATGTCGTGCCTGCAATTCCGCGTCTGCGCGAGGCCATCGCCAAAGGCAGCGTACGCCTTTGCCCGGTTTGTGACGGCTACGAAGTCATAGATCGTCAGGTCGCGGTCATCGGTCACGAGGCGCAGGTGCTGCGAGAGGCCTTGTTCCTCAAGCAGTATACGCAGCACGTCACAATGATCGCACGCTATCTTCCAGATTTTTCCGCCAGCACACGACGCGTGGCCACGGAAGAGAACATTGCTATTTGCGACGCATTCAAAAAGTTTGTTCCCACCGACAGCGGCTACCAGGCCATCCTCAAGGACGGCGAGGTGCGCCATTTCGACGTCATCTATCCGGCGATGGGATGCCAGGTGCGTTCCGACCTTGCGCTGGCAATGGGCGTCAAATGCTGCGACGAGGGCTATGTCATCGTCGACAAGCATCAGCGGACTTCGGTCGAGGGGGTGTATGCCATCGGCGACCTGGTCAAGGCTCTGAACCAGATCGCAGTCGCCTTCGGCCAGGCTGCGATCGCTGCGACAGATGTTCACAATGACCTGGCCCTCGGCTACGAATAAGGCCCTGAACATTAAAGGGCACAGATATACGGTAGGCGGGGCGAGCGGGATGGCACCAGCTATTGTTGTGGTGCTGGGTTTCCCAGCCCCTCCAACAGTGTGCTCAAGGCCGCATCCAAGGGGGCCGATCCCACCTTCTCGGGCACCAGGAGTCCATCGATCGCAAGCATGGTCATGCCGTGGATGAGCCCCCAGCCGGCTGCCGCCTGACCTTCTATAGGCCGCTTGCGAATGCTCCCCGCGGCCTGGCCCCGCCGGAGGATTTCGACGAGAACGTCGAATACCGCCAGCGCCCGCTCATTGAGATGCATTCCCACCGCTTTTCCCTCCTCCGCGCTAAACATCAGGCGGTAGAGAGCCGGATTGTCCGTTCCGAACGCGACGTAGGCTCGAGCTATCGGAGTAATTTCGTCGCGCAGAGTTTTCGGCGCTTCAGACTTCGCTGCCGATAGGGACTCGCGCAGCCGGTCGAACCCAATCATAGCGATCTCCGCAAGCAGCGCGGCCTTATCGGAAAAGTGCTTGTAGGGTGCCGCGTGGCTTACGCCAGCCCGGCGGGCGACTTCCCGCAGGGTGAACTGCCAGCCCTTCTCCTCCCGAAGCATATCCAACGCCGTCTCGATAACCGCACGGCGGAGATCACCGTGGTGATAGGGGCGGCTGGGTGCGTCCTGCATGGTACCTCAAAGTTTCTTGTGAATACATTGTTGACACTGGCTACTTAAGGGGCTACATCAGGGCGTAAGTTTCTTCTGTCTACATCGGAGTGGACCATGAACGCAATCGCAAAAATCAAAGGGATTTATGAGCGGGGCCGTTGGAACCTCTCCAACCTTCTGCGCGCGCCCTTCAGACAGCCAATCGATACCATCTTCAACATGATGCTCCGGTGACCAGCATGCCGTCATCAAATCGAGTTCAGGAGCATCAGCACATGACGACCGACCCATTGTTGCCACTGCACGGCTCCTGCGAATGCGGCGCTTGCTCGTTCGAGGTGCGTACTGCCCCGAAGGGTAGATTCCGGTGCCACTGCCTGATTTGCCAGGCGTTCAACGGCAAACCGTTTGCGGACGTGGCTGCCGTTCGCGCCAAGGGTGTCGTGCTGAAAAACGCCGGCAATTTTTCATTCAAGAAATACCGTCCGCCGCCGAACTTCAATCGCGGGGCCTGCCGGACCTGCGGCAAGCCGGTTGTGGAGGTTGCGGGCTTTGGGCCGTTCAAGACGATGTTCATCCCGGCCAGCAATTTCGAGCCCGGGGCCCGGCTGCCGCCGGTTCGGATGGATATATTCTATCACCGTCGTGTGCTGGACATGCCCGGCAGCCTGCCCAAGTACAGCGGCTATTACCCGAGCCTTTTGGCAGTCGGGAAAATGATCATGAGTGGCTTGTGAATTGGTGAGTCGATTTACTTGGGTGCCATCGACGTGATGGCCTCGGCGCTGTTCGGCATCCACCTGTCGTCATGCGGCATCATCGGCTCGATCTTCCGCAAGATCGGCTAGGTTCATCACGGCGTTCACCGAACTGAACTATGCTTTTGGGCGTGACATGGCGGCGCGGCGATCCGGCCAGATCCTTACGGAAGTTACGGGGGATGGGTCACGTATCTGTGCCCGTTTCATGTCCGGGGGCCGATAAGCTCTCGAAACCTATCTCGCTAGCGCAGCATGGCTGCTAGCACGAAGCCGGCGGCCGCTACGACAACGACTGCGGCAATCACCAGCACCGGCCAGTTCTTGCCAGGCTGAAGACCAGGCTCGCTTCCTGTCGGCCGCATCGCATCGCCGAAGCTTGCCTCATTCGTGAACTCGGGCTGTCGCCGTGGACGAGCCTCGGCAACAGAAGTCGGCACATCTGCCGCTTCGGCGTCGGTCTCACCGGGTGCGGCGGCAGGGTCGAACCCCGGAGTCTTATCCCTGGTTGTTCCGGCCTGAATATCGCCTCTCGTTTTGGCGGGCGTCTGATCTCGTCGCGCGGCCATCGTGGTGCCTCCCTGGCAACCAAACTTAGATCTGCCTCAGCGGTTCCCGTCTGCGCCGCATTTCTGAACACACTCGATTTTCTGAACAGACCGATTTTCTGAACAGATTTGGCGTGATCCGGGCTTCTCCGGAACAGAGGGCGCCGTTCGCAGTTGTGTTGGATCTTGCCTGGTGAGTTGGCCATGCCGTCTGCACTTGAGCAACTGGCTCAATCCGTGAAAGAGCGACGAGCGATCTTGTTCGTTGGGGCGGGTGTGTCGATGAGCGTCGGCCTGCCATCCTGGGAGACGCTCATCGAGCATATGGTGGATGAACTTGGCCTCGATCGAGACGTGGTCGACAGGCCAGAGTCCAGTTACCAGGCTCTTGCCGAATATTACCGGCTAAAGCATGGCAGTCTCGGCCCCTTGCGCAGTTGGATGGATCGCGAATGGAGGGTCTCGCGGGAAAAAGTCAAGGGATCGGCGATCCACAAGCTGATCGTGTCACTCGATTTCCCGATCATCTACACAACCAACTATGATCGAAACCTTGAGGTTGCGTTCAAAGTCCACGACCGCGCGTTCGTAAAAGTGGCCAATGCCAAGGATATCGCCAAGGTGAACGGCGAGGTTACCCAGATCATCAAATATCACGGCGATTTCGACGACGACGCATCGCTGGTCCTGGCGGAGTCCGACTATTTCGAGCGGCTGTCGTTCGAGTCGCCGTTGGATGTGAAGTTCCGCGCCGACGCACTCGGGCGCACCGTCCTGTTCATCGGCTACAGCATGTCAGACATGAACATCCGTCTGTTGCTGTATCGGCTTTGGGAAACCTGGCGTCGGTCCGGTTATGAAAGGAATCGTCCGAAATCGTTCGTCTTCATGCCGCAACCGAGCGTCGTCCAGGAAGCGGTCCTCGGACGCTGGGGTATCGACATGCTGACCGACGAGGCCGATCGGCCGGAGGATGCTCTGGTGGCATTCCTGAGCAAGCTCAAGGACGCGATAGACCAGGCTTAGTGCCGATGCGTTCGGCCGGCCGGGAACATTGTAGATCGTTGCGACGTTCATAGCTGCGAAGGGATGCTGTTTGCGGAGGCCTATGATGGGCCAGTTCCAAATGATCGATCTCGTTTCCGTCATCGACGCCTGCACCACCGACCGCGCCGCAGGGCGATTGGTGTCGATGGCCAAAGCCGTCGAAGAGTTGCGGGTGCTGACCGGTGATTTCATCTCGCCGGACGAAATCGTGGCCAACGCACTGTCGCCGGTGGCGTGGGCGCGCGGCTGCGCGGTTCTGTTCGACGAGCAGCCGGGCGCCGACATCCTGCACGCGCCATGGTAGGACGCCTGACCGGCGCAGGACGCCTGAGCGTCGCCGTACATCGGCAGCCGCGCCGGCCGGGCGCTGCACGCATCGCATATACCGCCGCCGGGAGCGCTGCGGCGGTACCGTAACAGGAGTGTTAGCCACAATCCGTGAAACCGGAGAAATGCTATGAACAAAAACGAGACCCGTTACGAACATGGCGCGACCAAGTACCCGGCAAAGAAAGATGCCGACGCGTCGGATCAATTCTCCCAGGAAGCGGCCGGCAACAAGAAGCCTGCCGGCGGCATGGGCCTGACCCGGTCAAGGGACGAGGTGGAGGACAAAACCCGTCAATCCGAAGGGCAGGACCCGTCCAGGCGGTCCACGCCCAGTGCAGCAACCGAAAAGACATCCGGCGCCGGTCCGTCGATCGCGGAGCGTTCCAAGGATGCCAAGGCTCCGAAGAGCGGCCGCCAGCCCGGCGCCTACGCCAAGGACTGACCGGCCAGGGAACTCAGCCCATCATCGTCTTCAGCGGCTCGCGAGCGAGGTTTGCCTCGATCTCCTTGCGGCCCGGCCTTCCCGCAGGGCTGTGCGCATGTTCTTGCGATATTCGTCCGGCATGCGCGGCGGCAGCATGGGTTCATACGCGTCGACGACCGCCTCTATGATCACCGGGCCTTCCGCGGCAAACGCGGCATCAAGAACCCCATCGACGTCCTCAGGCCGGGTGACGCTGTAGCCAATGCCCCCCATGGCTTCAGCGGCCAAAGCGAAATCGATCGGCTGGAGTTCGCGGGCAAATTGCGGGTTGCCAAGGAACATCATTTGCTCCCAGGCGATCTGGTTGAGCATGTTGTTCTTGATCACCAGAAGCTGGAGCGGAACCCTGTAAGGCACGGCCGTCGAAATGTGTCGACAAGGATCTCGGCGGTGTTGGGCATGGTTGCCTCCAGTGTGTTGTCCCGGGCCAATGACCGCCCCAGGCCAAGGACAACCGGGAGAAGCAGGGCGAGGGCGCTTGTAAGAAGCGGCGCCGAGATTGACGCCTCCGGCGTGGACGAGGTGCGGGGCCGCTCCGCCTGTGGAAGAGCTGGGTGAGATAAAGCCGTGCGTGCCCCGCGCAGGGGGCGAGCACCCACAGGTTGGTTAAGACGTTGTCGACGATACCCCAGCGCCGTAGAAACCGGTCTCCCGCATAATGCCGTAGTGCAGGGCTACGGCGTTGAAGTTTGCGCTGCCACGTGTGTAGGTTGCGGCAAACATCCCGGCCGCTGGCGCGGCGTATGGGCCGAGCAATTCGCCTTACCGGCAGAAGCAGAAAACGCTAGAATGAACTCCTGCGACGGTTCCAACTGCGCCAAAGACGAGCGCGATGAGCGCGGCGCTCTCCCGAGCGGATTCTGGTGCAACTCCTACCACGTTGCACTCATGCACCCGGAGACTTGACTGCGAGGCAACGTGGGGATTCCGCTTACCCGTCTGCTGACACTTTGACTTCGCTTGGTGCGCGTCAGGCCTGACTTCCGGCTGATCTTCAGATAGCGGCGATGTCCAGCTTCGAGCCGTCGACCAGACGCGACAGGCGGAACGGTGTAGGATCGACGCAAGGCGTGTCGTTTACGACAAGCTCTGCGGCCAGATAGCCAAGCCCCGGGCCCAAACCGAAGCCGTGGCCCGAGCAGCCCGCCGCGAGGACGAGGCCTTTCACCCCGTCCACCTGCGACACCACAGGCACTGCGTCCGGCGTGCAATCGACGAAGCCGCCCCAGGCACTATCGATCTCTATATCGCCGAGTTGGGGGAAGGTCTTCCGGACACTCTCCACCACTTGGCTTACCAGCCATTTTAAGGGTGGAGGATCCAGCACCCGATTCTGTTCGAAGATCCGATCGTCGCTGGTCAGCAGCGCCGGCATTGAATCCGGCCCCGAAAGGAACGATTGGCCGATGCCGAGCCTGACGTTCTTCAGGCGACGCAAGAATTGCGGCATGAATTCTCGGCTATACCGGATAGCCTGGGGCGTGATTTCGAGGTTCGCCTTGCCGCTGATCGCAAGCGTATAGCTGCCGTCCAGTCGGCGCGTGACCGTGCAGTAGGGTGTGGAGATCGCCTCGCCTATGTTGATTGTCGGGGTGGAACGCAGCGCGGTCTGCCGGATGCTCGCTTGGGGGAAACTGATCCCGAGCGGCCTAAGGAAGCGCGAGGACCAGGCGCCAGCGGCGCACAGCACCGCGCTGGTTCTGATGTAGCCCTTCTCCGTGTGCACGCCCGCAATCTTGCTATTGGCCAAGTCGAGCGCCCGCGCGGCGCATTCCTGGTGGATGGTGGCGCCCAGAGCTCTGGCCCCATCGGCGATGGCCGGCGCGGCGAGTGCAGGTTCGGCCTTACCATCCCGGTCCGAATAGGTCCCGCCGACCCATTTGTCGCGCGCTTCGGGGACGCGCTCGGCCACCTCCGCCCGGCTCAGCATGCGGGTGTCGACCTCGTACTCCCTGGCGACCTCGCGCCACCTTTCCCAGCCGGCGAGCACAGCCTCGTCGTGAGTGGCATAGACGAGACCGCAGCGTCGAAATCCAAGGTCCCGATTGATATCGCGCGTCAGCTCGTCCCACAGTCGCATGGAGATCACCGAGAGCGGCAGTTCGCGCCGATCGCGGTTCTGCTGGCGGCACCAACCCCAGTTTCGGCTCGATTGTTCACAGGCGACGTGGCCCTTCTCGAGCAGAGCCACAGAGAGGCCACGCTTCGCCAGGAAATAGGCGGCCGTAGAGCCGAGGATGCCGCCGCCGACGATGACGACGTCGACCTCGGCCGGGAGACGCTCATCGCTGTGAATGCGTTCGACTCGGGGCGACATGTTCCAACCAACCTCGGCTGCCAAGAATGCGGAAGCAAAGTTCCGATCAGCCCTTCATCGCATCGTGCGCTCGAAAGAATGTGCCGAAATCATCCAGGACTTCGCCAGATGTGCGGTTTTTGATCCCTTGATCGATACGAGCTACTCAAGCCCGACCGAGTTCCAGTTCGGCGCAGGGCGGCGTAACCTGCTCGCGAGTCCGTTGGATCGCGCTTGAGGGTCTTGAGCCTACGAGCGAAGTTGTAGGCGGCAACGAAGTCGGCGAGGTGTTACCTGAACTGATCGTGGCTCTTGTAGTAGAAGCGTTTGACCGTGGCGTCCTTGATCGTGCGGTCCATCCTCTTGCAGCTTTACGCGCTCGCTGCGGCGGGGCGTCAGACGTGGACCTAGGCGATCAGTCGCCGAACGACGGAGATGCTCTGATGTTCCATCGGAACACCGCGGGGAGAAAGACCGACGGATCATGGCAGATGCGGATGAGCAGCCCGGAGCAGATGAGCGAATAGACGGTTTATTCGGCCGCCATCTCGGAACGATCCCGCCGCCCTGCCATTATCGCCATAAGGACAGGCTCAGATCGTGGTGGCGCACGATTGGCGGCAAGGACCGTGGCCAACTGCAATCACCGGCGGTCGACGGTTCCGCCAGAGATCTGGGCCTCAAAAATCGACCGCAAGGCACCTTGGAGGAAACCAATGGCTGGACGCAGAACCCATGAGCAGCAATTGCGCATCATTGAAAAGCGGGAAAACACGAAGGGCGCCGGCAAGGATTTCGACGCAGAGGCCGACCTGAAGCGATCAGCAGCGGAACGTGAAGCGCTGCGCAAGGGGTCGGAAATCAGGTCCAAGACACCCGACCTCGTTGACCCTGACGATCGCAACATCCTTCGCGGAGAAAATCAGGAGAGCGTTCATCACAAGAACCGTCCCGACCACTAAGAATTGGAGCAAGCCCATGGCAAAAGGTAGCAAGAAGCACATCGGAGCGGGTGCGCGGGGAAAGGGTTCCGGTGCAGGCGCCATGACCACCACCCCAAAGGACAAGCTCGAGGAAAACAAAGTCCTGTCCAACCGCGACAAGGCCCAGCACACGAAGCAACGCGGTCTGGATTCCAGGCAGATCGCGACTGAGCAGCGCCAGGATCACGCTGCCAATCGTTTGCGCGATTGACGGCTCAACCGCCGCTGGCGCGCGGTGGCGCGGCCCTGACCGGGGCCGCGCTTCAGGTTGGCTGCGAGCGCAAGGGGAGGGGCCGTATGGCTCAGGCCCATTCGCCACTGAAGAGCGGTTCTATCGGATGGCGCGATTTGGTCATTTTGAGTTCGCGCAGAAATATCGCCGCGCTCGACGATCTCCATCGGTTGTCGGTCCTTGCTAGCCGTGGCGTGCTCCTTCGGCAGATCGCGTCGACGATTTGCTCTCAAACTGCTCCGCCTCACGCAGCAGCCGGATCACCTCCGCGTCGGTGGTCTGCTCGAAATCCTCATAGTACCGGCTCACCGCAACAAACGGCTCAGGCGTGGCGAGACAGACCACTTCGTCCACATCGGCTTTGATGAGGTCCAGCGTGTCCCGGGGTGCGACCGGGACGGCCAGGACGACATGCGCGGCGCGATCCTTTCTTAGCGCCTTGAGCACCACTCTGACCGTGCCTCCGGTCGCAATGCCGTCATCGACGACGATGACGGTCCGGCCCAGGACCGAAGCCGCAGGCCGGCTTCCGAGATAGAGGTTTCTGCGACGTTCGATTTCCAGCAGTTGCCGCCGCTTCTCTGCTTCGACGTATTCGTCTGACGGCCGGACCAAAGCCATCGCCTCCTCGTTGAGGACGAGCTGGGGATTTTCCCCGTCGACGACCGCGCCGATACCATATTCGGAATGGCCCGGCGCGCCGATCTTGCGCACAAGCAGCACGTCGAGCCGGGCACCGAGTGCCTTCGCCACTTCGAAGCCAACCGGCACGCCGCCGCGCGGCAGCGCCAGCACCAGTAGATCGGTTGCCGCGAACCTGGCCAAATCGGCGGCAAGCTGGCGCCCCGCATCCGTTCGATCTTTGAACCTCAAGGCGTCAAAGCGCATGGTCTTCACCTCCAAGGCCGAAACCCTGGCGTGGTGCTGCTCAGGCCTCCTCCTCGCCCAAATTCAGCTTGCTGGGGAAACGGCGATTGCGGGCAAATTGTTTCATCAACCCTTGGCAAAAATTGCCGAACCATGCGATTGGCCCCCGGTTCGCAAAAGAAGCTGCTGGAACAATCGATCGCCCTGCTGCGTTCGATTGTTTTACTCCTGCCGGGGGTGCTCGATGGCGCCACGTCCTTTCTGGAAAGGCTATCTGAAGCTTTCGCTGGTGACCTGTCCGGTGGCGATGACGCCCGCTACCACCGAGAGCGAGAAGGTCCGGTTCCATACGCTCAATCGCAAGAGCGGGCATCGGGTGGTCAGCCAATATGTCGATGCCGTCAGCGGCAAGCCCGTTGCTGAAGACGACGAGGTGAAGGGCTACCAGCGCGGCGAGGACGAATACGTCCTGCTCGAGGACGACGAGATCGAAGCGGTTGCGCTCGAGAGCACGCGCACCATCGATATCGACATGTTTGTCGATGCCGACAGCATCGGCTGGATCTGGTACGACAAGCCGCACTATCTCACCCCTGACGACCCGGTTGGGGAGGAGGCATTCTCGGTCATTCGCGACGCGATGCAATCGACGGGGACGGTCGGAATATCGCGATTGGTCATGTACCGCCGCGAACGCGCCGTCATGCTTGAACCACGAGGCAAGGGCATCGTGCTGTGGACACTGCGCTATGGCGACGAGGTTCGCGACCCCGAGGTTTATTTCGGCAAGATCGACGACGTCAAACCCGACCTGAAACTGATGGATATGGTTTCGACCCTTATCGATGAGCGAACCAGGCAGTGGGATCCCGCCATGACTGGAGATCCCGTCCAGGCGCGGCTGCTGGAGATCATTGCCTCGAAGAAGAAGGGCAAGAAGGGTCCGGCCAAGGCGAAGGCCAAGGCCGAGCAACCGGCCAGCAACGTGATCAACATCATGGATGCGCTGCGCAAGAGCATCGGCTCGGAGGCCGGAAAGCGGAAATAAGCGCCTGGGAGCAGGCTGGGCTGGGGGACAAAGGCAGCACAATGAAGGTCATACCCCGCGATCCTGCTTTCGACAGCACCCGCCGATCCAGCGATTTCCTCCTGCCGCTCGATACGCCTCCGATGGAGGCAAAGGCGGCCGATGCGATTCCCGAAGGAGACGGATGGCAATACGAACGCAAATGGGATGGTTTTCGCTGCCTGGCATTCCGGCAGGATGATGCGGTGGAGTTGCGCGCAAAGTCAGGCAAGCCGCTCGGACGGTATTTTCCCGAACTCGTCGCGACATTGAAGGAACTGCCGTCGCGCCGTTTTGTCGTCGACGGTGAAATAGTCATCTCGGTCGACGGCAAGTTTTCGTTCGACGCACTCCAGATGCGGCTTCATCCCGCCGAGAGCAGGATCCGCAAGCTGTCCGCCGAAACCCCGGCTCGCATCGTCCTGTTCGACATGCTCTGCGATGAGCACGGAACCGTCTGGTTGGCGCGGACCCTGAAAAAACGGCGAGCGATCCTTGAGGCTTTCGTCGCTTCGGCAAACCGCAGGAACATCGTGCTTTCGCACTGCACGCGCGATGTGAAGGAAGCCCGCTCCTGGTTAGGGGATGCCGGACATGGGGCGACAGACGGCGTGGTCGCCAAGCGGCTGGACGGTCCGTACCAACCGGGGGTACGCGCGATGGTCAAGGTAAAGCGGTTGCGGTCGGCCGATTGCGTGGTCGGCGGCTTTCGCTATCTCAGCAACAGCCCGCAGGTCGGCTCTCTGTTGCTGGGTCTGTACAACCAGGCCGGCAAGCTCGATCACGTCGGGTTCACCTCGACCATTGCCAAGGATGACAGGGCCGAGCTTACCCGCAGGCTCGAAGCCATGCGCGAGCCACCCGGCTTCACCGGAAAGGCGCCGGGCGGGCCGAGCCGCTGGAGCACCGAGCGCAGCGGCGAATGGGAGCCGGTCCGGCCCGAACTGGTGGTCGAGGTACGCTTCGATCATGTCACCGGCGACCGTTTCCGGCACGGCACCAAGTTCCTGCGCTGGCGGCCGGACAAGGCTCCGGAGCAATGCACGTTCGAGCAAATCGCCTGACTATTCCGATGCATGCGCTTCGCAGTGCCGTCTCAAGCCGCTTTCTTGCGCCGCTTTGCGCGGTCTTCGATTGGCGCTGCGGCCGCGTGGAAATCCTGCCAGGGATCCGACGACAGCGAGGCAAGCCGCGTTGGAGTGTTCTCGACGGTAAAATAGGCCGGTCCGATGCTGGGGCCGAGTTCGTCCCAGGCAAGCGGCATCGACACCGCTGCACCCGGTCGTGCTCTTGTCGAATAGGCTGCGACCGCGGTCGCACCACGCTGGTTGCGCAGATAATCGACAAGGATTTTCCCGCGTCGTTTCGATTTGGTGATGGTCGAGACGTAGCGGTTGGGACTGTCGGCGGCCATCGAGTCGGCAATCGCCTTGGTAAAGGCTTTTACTTCTGGCCATTCGGCTTTCGGCTTCAACGGCGCCACGACGTGCAGACCCTTGCCGCCGGAGGTCTTGATGAAGGGGACAAGCCCTGCATCCTTCAGCCGGTCGCGGGTCTCGACGGCGCCTTCGATCACTGCCTCCCAGCTCACGCCCTCGCCGGGGTCGAGATCCATGATGATCATATCCGGACGCTCCCAATCGCTCACCGTCGAGCCCCAGGGGTGGATCTCCAGCGCCGCCGACTGGACCAGACCGATGAGCCCGTCGAGATCATTGATGCTGATCAGCCGCTCGTCGGGCGGATGCTTGGGGTCGTGGACCAGCACGATGTTCGGGTTGAGCCCCTTCCAGACATGCTTCTGGAAGAATTGCTCGCCCGAAATCCCGTTGGGACATCGCACCAGCGCCAGCGCTCGGCCGACGATGTAGGGCGACGCATAGCGCCAGACCTCGGCATAATAGTCGGCGAGACCTTCCTTGGTCACGCCCTCGTCCGGCCAGTAAAGGCGGTCGGGATGAGTAAGCTTGACGGTCCGGCGCTGAGGTTGGGGCACTGCCTTGCTCGTCTTCGGCGTCTCGCGCACGATCTCCTTCGCCGGCTTGTCTTCGCGCAATCCGCGGAACGAGGCGTGGCGCAGATTGCCGTCGGCGGTCCACGCCCGGAACTCGACTTCGGCGACGAGATCCGGCCTGACATAGCGGACTTGCCGAGCCTCCTCGGCGCTCAGACGCTCGTCGAACGGGCTCGACGGAACGCGCATCCGCTCGAGCTTCTTGAACAGGCTCTCGGCGACCGCCGCTGTGTAGCCGGTGCCGACGCGCCCGACATGATGAAGCTTGCCGTGGTCATAGACACCCAGGACAAGCGAACCGATCGCCTTGCGCGAGGTTGTCGAGGGGATAAAGCCGGCCACGACAAATTCCTGCCGCGCCGAACATTTCGACTTCACCCAGTTCTTGCTGCGGCCGGCGCGGTAGGGCGCATCGCGAAGCTTGGAGACGATGCCTTCCAGGCTCAGCCGACAGGCATGTCGCAGCACCAGGGCGCCGTCCTCCTCAAAATGGCCGCTGTAGCTGATGATGCCGCTGTTACTCCCGATGATTTTTTCCAGCAATTCCTTGCGCTTGATTAAGGCAACGTCGCGCAGATCGTAGCCGTCGAGATGAAGCAGGTCGAAGACGTAGAAGTGAAAGCGATCACTGCGGCCCTCGCTGAGATCGGCTTGCAGCGCGGAAAAATCCGATGCGCCGGCTGACGTCTCGACCACGAGTTCACCGTCGATCAGTGCCGTCCCGACAGGGATATCGGCCAGCGCCGAAACGACCGCCTTGCCGAATTTCTTCGTCCAGTCGAGACCGCTCCGCGTTAACAGTTTGACGCGGCCGGCTTCGATCCTGGCCTGTAGCCGGTAGCCGTCGAATTTGATCTCGTGCAGCCAGCGCTCGCCCGACGGCGCTGACGAGACCAGGGTCGCCAGCGTCGGCTCGACGAAATCGGGAAGCGCCGCCTTCTTGGCGCCCTTTATCTTTGACGGTTCGGGAACGCTGACAGTGGCGGGGGCCTCTTCCGCTGGAGCTGGCCTGGTGCTGCCGCCGCGGCGCCTGCGAATGCGGCCTGTCTTGGACGACCAGCCGGGCTCTTCGCCGGCGACGTCGTCGATCTTGCGGCCGGTCGCGACGGATTCCGGCCGCTCGTCCAGAATGTCGGGATCACGTTCGGTGCGCGCGGCGTCGTCGTCGCCTTTGATCAGCAGCCAGTTCTCGCGCTTCTCCCGGGGCTTTCCGGCCATCCGCACAAGATGCCAGCGGCCGCCAAGCTTCTCGCCGTGAAGTTCGAAATCGAGATGGCCTTTCGCATAGCCGCGATGCGCGTCGCCGATCGGCGTCCAGGTGCCTCTGTCCCAAAGGAGGACGGTGCCGCCGCCGTACTCGCCCTTCGGGATTGTGCCTTCGAAGCCGCCATATTCCAGAGGATGGTCCTCGACGTGGACGGCAAGGCGCTTCTCGCCGGGGATCAGGCTCGGCCCTTTTGTGACGGCCCAGCTCTTCAGGACGCCGTCCATTTCGAGGCGAAAATCATAATGGAGCCGGGTGGCATCGTGCTTCTGTATCACGAAGCTGTTGCCGGTCTTGGGCGCCCGGCGGCCCTGCGGCTCCGGGGTAACGGAAAAATTGCGCTTCTTGCGGTAGGTCTCGAGCGCCATCGGTCAGCCGGCCTTCCGACGCGGCGCTGTCTGCTTCGCCTTGGCATGGCGCGCTGGCTTTGACTTTGCCGCGGGCTTTCTCGTCGAGGCCGGCTTGCCGCCAACGCCGGCGCTCTGGCGCAGCGCATCCATGAGATCGACGACCTTCTCCCGCTTGGCCGGCTTCGGAACAGCGATCTTCTTGCCTTCGAGCTTTGCCTTCACAAGCTCGGCCAGCGCCGCCTCGTAACGGTCGTCGAATTTGATTGGATCGAATTTGCCTTTCTTGGTCTTGATGATGTGTTCGGCCAGTTCGAGCATCTCGCCCTCGATCTTCAAGTCGGGGATGTTGTCGAAAGCCTCCTCCGCCGAGCGCACCTCGTAATCGAAATTCAGCGTCGTTGCGACCAGGCCTTCGTCATAGGCGCGGACGAGCAGGGTCCGGACGCGCCGGAACAGCACGGTCTGGGCGATCGCGGCGACCTTCTTCCTGCGCATGCCCTCGCGGATCAGCCCAAACGCTTCTTCCGCGTGTTTGTCCGACGGGGCCAGGTAATAAGGCTTGTCGAAATACACATCGTCGACATCGGCACAGCCGATGAAGGCCGAGACCGACAGCGTCTTGTCACTCTCGGGAACCGCGGCTGCGACCTCATCGGGTTCGAGCACGACGTACTCACCCGAGCCGATCTCAAAGCCTTTGACCTGGTCGTCCTTCTCCACCGGCTTGCCGCTATCGCTGTCGACGAAGGCGCGATGCACCCTATGGCCGGTGGCGCGGTTTATCGTGTGGAAGGCGATCCGCTCTGAGGTTGAGGCAGCCGTATAGAGCGCCACCGGGCAGCTGAGTTCTCCGATTTTCAGAAAACCCTTCCAATTTGCTCTCGGCGCCAAGACGATAGCCTCACTGTCACAAGCATTGCACAGGAAATGCAACGTGGCGGCGCCGAGATTTGTTCCTTTGACGCCGGCGTGGCGGTGATCAGAGGGGTCCTGGGCCAACAGACAAGCCATTCCGCTGCAACCAAATTCACCACCACGCCGTTGTCGAGCAGGAAGGGAGCGGTTGGCCATGACGAGACTGTCGCTGACGAGCCTATTATTTTTGGCGGCTCTGGCTTTGGCGGGTTGCAGCAACGAGGCCGAGCCGACACAGGGCAGCACCAGCAGCACTGAACCGACCCAGAGCAACACCAACACCGTCGACCAAAATCCCGAGGTCGACAACGATCCGACGCCGAAGACGACCACGGGCGGCGATCAACCCGGCACGCCGCCGGCGCAATGAGAATCGGGCAGGCCGACTGGATTCTGTGAGGGCATGCGTTCCTTTTCCGGATGAATTTCTGACGACAAGGCACCGGGTTTCATCCCGACTGGCTCTGCTCGACCAGATGGTAGCTATACCGGTCTCGAATGAAAGCGTTGAAGAACCGGCCTTTTGACCAGGCCTTGCGGAATGCCGCATAAGTTTGCGGCAGCACGTCGTTGAAATCGTAGCGATTTCCGCTTGGGACAAACCATACGGAGAGGGTCCTCGTCGCCGGGTCGTAATTGATGCTTTGGATAACAGTTGAAGGCATTTCCCACCACTCGACTCGCCTGGGCAATAACCCGCCCCGGCAATCCGGGTTCCGTCTCGCGCACGTGGAGGCGATGATCCGGCCGGCCCGTTGCCTCCAAGGCCTTGCCGCCAGCGGCCGGCCCACCAATTAGGGTTGATGCCATCGCTCAAAACAAGGCAGCCGCAAACCGCTGGCCAAGGCGACCTGTTTCGCGCGCCTGACTTTCACGCACGTGACGATCTGCCGGAAGGATTTCTCTACCGGCCGGAACTGATCACGGCGGAGGACGAGGCTGAACTGGTGCGGCAGCTCGAAAGTCTCGCCTTCCAGCCTTTCGACTTTCATGGCCATCTCGCAAACCGCCGCGTCGCCGGTTTTGGCCTGCGCTACGATTTTGACCAACGCAAGGTGGTCGAGGCGCCGCCGATCCCTGCTTTTCTGATGCCGCTCAGGGACAAGGTGGCGGCATTTGCGCGGCTGCCCGCCGATGCTTTCGCGCACGTCTTGATCAACGAGTATCGGCCCGGCGCGGGTATCGGCTGGCATCGCGACAAGCCGCAGTTCGATGCCGTGGCCGGCGTTTCTCTTCTTGCGCCATGCAGCTTTCGGCTCCGCCGGAAGAACGGCACGAGATGGGCTCGCGTGACCGTCACCCTCGAGCCAAGGTCGGCTTACCTGATGACGGGCCTGGCGCGCACCGAATGGCAACACAGCATCCCGCCGGTTTCCGCGCACCGCTATTCGATCACCCTGCGGACCGTGCACCCGCAACGGCCGTCTCGATCAGAAGGATAGTTCGATGACCAGGATTGAGACTGGCTCCTGTTTTTGCGGTTCGATAAGTGCTGAGATGCACGGCGACCCGTTCTGGATCTGCTCTGATCACGATGACGATTGTCGCAAGGCGATA
This sequence comes from Mesorhizobium sp. WSM4837, assembly GCF_055811435.1. Taxonomy (NCBI): domain Bacteria; kingdom Pseudomonadati; phylum Pseudomonadota; class Alphaproteobacteria; order Hyphomicrobiales; family Phyllobacteriaceae; genus Mesorhizobium; species Mesorhizobium sp. WSM4837. The sequence goes on along the minus strand of NZ_JBVVQE010000001.1, from coordinate 30,937 downwards.
GGCAGCCCACTGACCGTCTGGGTCGGCTATCGGCCGGCCCAATTCAGATTGCTCACCGGCGCGCCAAAAAAATTCTCAAGGACTCGAGGCGTGCTCCGCACCTTCTGCGCCGATTGCGGGACATCCATAGCCTACTTCGACCAGGGGCTTCCCGAGGAACTTTATCTGACGATCGGCTTCTTCGACCACCCCGAGCGCTTTGCGCCGCAGGCTCATGCCTATTGGGACATGAAGCTGCCGTGGGTGGAATTTGGCGACGATCTGCCGCGTGTGGGAAGATATTCAAGGCGGCGCGATCCGGCGGTCGGAAATCCGGCCGACCGGTAACCGGCAACGCCGCCGATGGGACCCGAGTGGCCCAGCTGAATTGAATTGCGATCAGTTTGTAATCCAAACGAACCGGCATCATCGCTTCTTCACGCCGCTTTCGGTACTATCTGTTGAGCGCAAGGCATAGGTCGAAACAGGCAAAAATTTGGCACAACGATCGGGAAGCGCAGACCTTCCACTTCATGGCGGACGCGTGCCGAAATGGCTCGGCGACCGTATGACGCGCCTTGGCGCGGTCATGTGCGAGGCGATCATTCACCATTACGGTCGCGAGGAGCTGCTGCGCCGGCTGGCGCATCCCTTCTGGTTCCAGTCGTTTGGCGCCGTCATGGGAATGGACTGGCATTCCTCCGGCATCACCACCAGCGTCATCGGCGCCCTGAAACGTGGTTTGGCTCCGCTTTCCGGCGAACTCGGTATTCACGTGTGCGGCGGCCGCGGCGCGCATTCGCGCAAGACCCCGCATGAGCTTGCCGTCATCGGCGAGCGCGTCGGCTTCGACGGAACAGGCCTGGCGACGGCCAGCCGGCTTGTCGCCAAGGTTGACAGCGCCGCCGTCCAGGACGGCTTCGACCTTTATCTGCATGGCTTTATCGTCACCGATGACGGCGACTGGGTCGTGGTACAGCAGGGCATGAACGGCGACAGCAAGGTGGCGCGTCGCTACCACTGGCTGTCCGAAGGCCTGAAGAGTTTTGTCGACCAGCCGCATGCCGCCATCGAAGGCGCCAACCAGGGCGAGATCGTCAACCTGACGGACCGCCGGGCCGATGCCTCGCGCAAGGGACAGTTGGATCTCCTGCAGGACCTCGGACCGGATCGCATTCTGAGGGAGTTCGCCGCGCTCGAACGTGACGTGGCTGCCGCACCGGAGCCCGACCAGCCAATGCTGCCGCACCTGGTCATGCCGGCGCACCACGACGTTCGCGAAACCGATGTCGTCATGCGTCGTCTTCATGGCAACATGGCGGCGGCTGCCGAGCGTGGCCCCGCCGATTTCTCCGAACTTCTCCTGGTCCCCGGCGTCGGTGCACGCACGGTGCGGGCGCTGGCGCTGGTGGCCGAGGTGCTGCATGGCGCGCCATGCCGGTTTTCCGATCCCGGGCGCTTCTCGCTGGCACATGGCGGCAAGGACAGGCATCCATTCCCCGTGCCGCTGAAGGTCTATGACGAGACGATCGGCGTGCTGAAGTCGGCCGTCCACAAGGCCAGGCTCGGTCGCGACGAAGAAATCGGTGCCTTGAAGCGGCTCGACGACCAGTCGCGGCAGGTCGAACGCTATGTCACTGGCCCTAGCCTGAAGGAAATCGTTGCCGGAGAGTTCGATCAGTCGCATCTGCTCGGCGGCCGCAGCGTGTTCGGCTGGAACGCCGCACCCGAGGCGCCCGCGGATGCCAAGCAAAACAAACAAAAGGGATAGTCGGCCCGGATCGCAATTCAGCGGACCAAGTGGTGAAAATCTGACGCTTGATACCCAAAACGAAATACCGATTTCGACCCTTCTCTGCCCTTCTGTCGGAGAAATTGAAGGGAAGCCTTGACCCGTTAACGACCTTCCTGACATCGCGCTTCAACGTCCGCACAGGGGGTGAATGCTGTCATTGTTGCGCAGTCGTGGAGCGACGAGCCACTGAATCACGATCTGCGAGCAGGTAACCGATCGGCCAGCGCCGTGATCACTCGGGGTCGGTTCGACTCGCCGCCGCGGGGACAATGAGACCTTGGCATGCGACATGGCAGATACTGTGGGCTGGACAAATCATGGGCCGGCCGCATTCCGACCCGACCCGGAACTCGGATTGGGACGCTTTGACAAAGCGCACGTGATTTCGTCGCGCGAGATACCAATGTCGTTAAGAATGTCATCCGGTGACCGGCTCAACCCGTCCGTTATCATCCACATAGCTTTTCGCTCGGCGCGAAGGCGGAACCATCCGCGAATGTAGCCAATGGTGCCATTATGAAAACTCGTCCACATCGAAGTCATCTTAATCATCGGCTCGAACACACGGCACGGAACGGCACTGGCGGTATTCACCGCGAGAAGGACCGGTTACGTAGCGTCTGACTCGTCTCAATTCCGAACTTATCGGTCTCGTCCGGCTGGGCGCACCGCGGCGGCAGCGACTGCAACCGCGCCGGCGAGGGTTGAAATGCTGATTGTTTTTCGTAACATAGTTCTGTTTCCTTTCAGCGATGATGGTTCATCAAGCGATCAAGATGACATGCATAGGTTGTGCCGGCCGACAACATAAGGCCAGAACCATCATCTTCTTCTACAAACAATTGCTATGCTAAGTTTACGGTGCGTGAGGTTGCGCTCGAACACAACTAATATATATTTCAAAGCTAATTTTCTAGCTTTAGCAAGCTATATTTTAAAGGCAAGCTTGACAAATCCACCGCTAACCTCTCGGTGCTCCACCCAGGGTGGTCAAGAGACGTTCGGCAAAAACGGGTTTGCGGGCCAGGGCCGCTTCGGAGCGGCGGCGGATGCTTCGTTCCTTCTCTCACCGCTTGCGCATGGGCGTTTGTCGCTACGCTATCGGCCTGCGTCGTGCTATACTTTTTGTTTGGCTTCCTTCGACGGGATGGAGAGATGTTCGCCCTTTCAACCTTGACGCGGAGAAGCATTGGCGCTGCTCTTGTCGGTTGCGCTTTCCTCGCGTCGGCTGCCATGGGAGCGGGAGATACTGAAGATGTCGCGATGGGAATCCGACTTGCGGAATTGCTTCGCGCGGGGCGAAGCGTTGTCTCCAACTATCAGACACTAATCAACGATCCAGCACTTGGCGACAAGCACCTCGACAGCGAGCGGTTTGCGAGCGAGGCCATCGCCGTTTACTCAAAAAACACCGGCCAGGACCCGTTTTCCGGCGAATTGACCAATCGCGACCGGCGTCTGCTTGAGGCCCAGATTGGGGCTATGCGGGAGGTGGTGGACGAGCAGCAAGATGACATCAACCGCGCTGGGATCGGGTTCAAGGGCTTCGTGCCGGCCGTTTTCGCGCGTCTGTTGAATGAGAAATTCGCCGCCAAGGTTGGCAACGAAGCTCTGGTGCGCGTGACAGCGCCCGAGCAACTCGTGCGCAACCGCAAATCTCTTCCGGACGCTTGGGAAGCCAGCATCATCGTAAGCGTCTTTTCAGATCCGAAGAGAGCAAAGGGCGAAGCCTACACGGATGTGACCGAGGTGGAGGGACGCCCGGCATTTCGAATGCTCCTGCCCGAATACTATACGGAGTCGTGCCTTTCCTGCCACGGCGAGCCGAAGGGCGAGATCGACATAACTGGATATCCCAAGGAGGGCGGAAAAGCCGGCGATTTGGGGGGCGCAATCAGCATCGTCTTGTTCAAATGAGCGTCCTGGAACAGACACCCCACGAGGTGGAAGCCATACCGGCGCCGTCGAAATCCCTGGGACGTCGCCTTGCCAGTCTGCCGATCGCGGCCCGCGTAGCTGCACTGACAGCGGCCGGCCTCATTAGTCTCATCGTATCTTCCATCCTTCTCACGCAGGCGCTTTATCGCAGTGCCGACCGCACCGCAGACACTAAGGCATTGTTCGATCTCGCGGCGAATGCGGCTGCGGCGCACGTGACCTTCGGCGAATTGCGATACTGGCTCACCGATTTGTCGGTCAGCTTGCTAATGAACTCCCAGCGGAATGCCGAGCAGGCGCGTGAGCGACTGCTGGACCAACTGGACGGCCTTTCGAAATCATCCCCCGATGCAGTGAGGGAAATCCGTGTCGAGATCGATGACTATGTCAAAAGGGCACTAGAGGCGGCGGACAGCTATACTCAGGATAACCGCATCATTGGAAACGCTCTCCTGGCGGAGGCGCGAACCCACAGCACGAATGTCGATGCCGCCCTTAACGAACTTGTCGAGGAAGTGAGCGCCGAGGCAGAAGCTGCTCGCAACGAGGCTGTAAGGCTAGCCCAGAAAACCGCGACTACCGCTGCCATTCTGGTGGTCATCGTGCTGTTGATTGGGTCGCTTCTTACAATCCTTGTTCTTCGCTCGATCATTGGCCCGTTACGGCGGCTGAACCGGGTCATCGGCGAACTGACGCAAGGACGCTACGATATTGAAATACCGATTGAGGGAGGCGACGAACTCGGCGCAATGTCGCGGACGCTTCGACTTTTTCGCGCGGGCGCGATTGAAAAGAAACGACTGGAAGACGAGGCGGAGCAGCAAAGACGGACGATAGCAGCGGCGCTTGAGGCAATTTCTGACGGATTTGTCCTATTCGATCCGCAGGACAGGGTCATCCTGGCCAACAGCAAATTTTGCGAATTCTTCCCTGACCATGCGCGAGCTTCTCTTCCTGGGCAAAGCTTTCAAGAAATCTTGGAGCAACGCCTGGCGGGCGGGCAAGTCGACCTTGCGGGCGCGTCGCCGGAGGAGTGGATTGCCCAGCGGTTACACATCCACAAGGACCCGGCGGGCTTCGTCTGTGAGGATCGCTTCGGCGACAGATGGGTTCGCGTAAGCAGGCGAAAAACGCCTGACGGCGGCGCGGTCGCCGTTTACACCGACATCACGGAATTGAAACAGAGACAAGACGAACTCGAGCGCGCCAAGAGCCGTGCTGAATCGACGAATGAAGCCAAGAGCCGCTTCGTCGCATCCGTCAGCCACGAACTGCGTACGCCGCTGAACGCGATTATTGGCTACAGCGAGATGCTGATCGAAGATGCGAGCGACCAGCACATGGTGGAATTCGTTCCGGAACTGGAGAAGATCGCCGCGGCTGGTCGCCATCTCCTGGCGCTCATCAACGACATCCTCGACTTGTCAAAGATCGAGGCGAACAAGATGGAAATTTTCTTGGAAACGTTCGTCGTCGCCGATTTGATGCGCGACGTCCAGGCCACAGTCGCGCCTCTGATGGCGAAAAACCGAAACGGTTTCGTACTGGACCTCGACGACGACCTCGGGAAAATGCATTCGGATCAGACGAAGTTGCGTCAGAACCTGTTTAACCTGCTCAGCAACGCCGCCAAGTTTACCGAAGGGGGTCGTGTAACACTCACGGTGCGTCGCGACAGACGACCAAAGGGCGATTGGCTGATATTCAAAGTGTCCGACACCGGGATCGGGATGACGCCGGAGCAGCAGGAACGGCTCTTCGACGCTTTCACGCAGGCGGACGCATCCACCACTCGCAACTATGGCGGAACGGGGCTTGGCCTCAGCATAACCCGGAGTTTTAGCCGAATGATCGGAGGCGTTGTAAAGGTCGAGAGCGAACTCGGAAAAGGCTCGACCTTCACAATGGAGATTCCAGCCGAGTTCAAAAAAGAATCTGGCGAGCAACACCCCTCCGAAGCTGTGCCGTTGCCGTCACGAGACAAGGCGGTTCTGATCATAGATGATGAACCAGCCGCCCGAACCGTCATCGCCAGGGCCTTGGCGGAGGCGGGACTGGCATCGTTCGAAGCAGCAAGCGGCGAGGAAGGAATAGCCGCTGCTCGAGCGCATCGCCCCGCGGCGATCATTCTCGACATCATCATGCCGCATCAGGACGGCTGGTCAGTGCTGCGATCTCTGAAGAACGATAGGGAGCTTTGCGAGATTCCTGTGATCCTTGCGACGATACTTGCAGATCGCGAACTCGGCCTCTCACTCGGGGCGGTTGAATACCTGACGAAGCCGATCGACACCGAGAAGCTGATTCAAACAATTGAGGCTTGCGGCGGTGGCAACCGCGATGTGCTTGTAATTGATGACGACCAAGCTTCCCGCGATTTCCTTCGGCGTATCCTGATCAAGAAGGATTGGCGGGTTCACGAGGCAAGCGACGGCGCGCGCGGACTTGGCCTGATGAAACGGTTGTTGCCGCGCCTGGTGGTGCTTGATCTGCTGATGCCTGAAATGGACGGGTTTCAGACATTGAGTGAGATGCAGCAGACGCCCGAACTGCAGAACATTCCGGTGGTCGTAGTTACCTCGAAAGATCTGTCGATGAACGAGCTCGAATGGCTCCGCGATAGGGCGGTTGCCGTTGTGACCAAGGGCGCGAACAGCAGGTCTCAATTGGTCAAGGCGCTCGAACGCCAGATTTCCGCGGCCGAGTAGGTTGGCCCGGCATCTCAGTTCGTTGACCCATCGTTAGAAGAGGCCGAAGATGACGAGAATCCTTCTGGTGGAAGACAACGAAATGAATCGCGACATGCTCTCGCGGCGGTTGTCGCGGCGTGGGTTCGAAGTGCTTATTGCGGAAAACGGACAATCCGGCGTGGAACTAACCATTTCGGAAAGACCGGATCTGATCCTTATGGATATGAGCCTGCCCGTGATGGACGGATGGGAGGCGACACGGCGGATCAAGGCTGATCCGGCCACCTCGGGGATCCCTATAATCGCGCTTTCTGCGCATGCTATGACCAGCGATCGGGAATTGGCGCTTGAGGCCGGCTGCGATGACTACGACAGCAAGCCGGTGGACCTGCCGAGGCTTGTCCAGAAAATCGAACAATTGCTTGCCGCAAATCCGTGAGCCGCCGAGTCGGCGGATTGGAGACATGACTGCCAACGAGTTCCAACGCCACGCAATAGCCGCCCATCTGGCGCAGCGGCTTGCTGGACCGGCACGGGCAATCTCGGGATTTCAGGAACTGCTGCTAGAACAGGTGCAGAACCATAGTCTGGTGCACATCACTCCAGATCTTGAGAGGGTCGGCGCCGCTGCCCGGCAATTGAACAGCCTCATCGACAGCTTGATCCATGGCAAAGCCGACTGTCCGGACCATGCAGGGCGCGAGATCGAGGCGAAACTGCGCCACGATTTGCGAACACCACTCAACGCGATTATCGGCTACTCCGAAATGATCCTTGAAGAAGCCGAAGAATTGCACGAACACGCATTGGACGAAGATGTCAGGGTGATGCTCGCGGCTGCGGCCGAGCTGTTGGCGCATGTCGATGCAATTGCCGGCCTATCGCGCGCCAGCGACAACGAAGCGCTGTGGACGACGGATCAGGCAGAGATCGATGCAGCAGGGCTTGAAAGGGCGCTCGGCAAGACGGAGCACGATGCATTCTCAGGACGCAGCGGTAGAATACTTGTCGTCGACGACATCGGCAGTAACCGCGATCTTCTCTCGCGCCGCTTGCTGCACGACGGTCATCAGGTAGTCACTGCCGAGTCAGGCCTGTCCGCGCTGACCCGCCTTGCGGAATATGAATTCGACCTTGTTCTGTTGGACATACTGATGCCGGACATGAACGGCATCGAGGTGCTCTCGCGATTGAAAGCTGAGCGCCGGTGGCGGCACATCCCGGTCATTATGATCTCGGGGCTGAACGAAGTCGACGCCGTGGTCCGCTGCATCGAGGCGGGAGCCGACGACTACTTGCTTAAACCATTCAATCCGGTCCTGTTGCGCGCCCGGATCAACTCCAGTCTGGAGAAAAAGCGTTGGCGCGACCGCGAGCACCAGTATCTTCAGCGGATAGAGGCGGAAAAGCGGCGGGCCGACTCGCTTCTACATGCCGTCCTGCCCGGTCAAATCGTTGCGCGGCTACAAGGGGGCGAGGAGATCATTGCGGACCGGTTCGAGGAAGTGACCATCCTTTTTGCCGATATTGTCGGATTCTCGCCTATCGCAGCGAAATTGCCGGCATCCGACCTTATCAAGCGCCTCGACCGGATGTTCAGCATGTTCGACGCGCTGGCGGAGAAGCATTCCGTGGAGAAGATCAAGACAATCGGAGACGCGTATATGGCCGCTTGTGGTCTTCCGGAGCCGGCGGCCGATCACGCCGACAGGACCGTGGCGCTGGGAAAGTCCATGCTGGACTCGTTGAGGCTCTTGGCGTCGGGCAGCGATAGTTTTCGCGTCCGAATCGGCGTACACACCGGACCGGTGATCGCCGGTCTGATCGGCCGACATCGGTTCGTCTATGATGTCTGGGGCGAAACCGTGAACATCGCAAGCCGGCTCGAATCCCAGGGCGTAGCCGACCGCATGCAAATCTCGGAGGCAACCAGACGCGCTTTGCACGACTCTTGGGAGCTAGAACCGCGCTGCACTGTGGAACTGAGAGGCGTCGGCACGATGGAAACCTATCTCGTTCGACACTGATGTCTGATTTCCTCAAAGCGACGCGTAAGCGAGTAGCTTACGGCACCGGCGTTGAGAGGCTATCACTACCATAGCATTCGCGAATCGAAGAGCAGATTAACCAGCGTCCGTGTCATCATCAGCATGATCGGGTTAGGCTCGGCGGACTTGGCTACCACCACCCGTCCCATCCATATCGAATTTAGGTCATGGGTTGCTGGCGAGACTGGAGGCCTATGTCGAGACGGGCTTTCTGTGCTTCCGCCGCATCTCCAAGCGGAAGTTCATCCATCTGTGATGGTCGAGAATAACGCCAGAGCTATCGCGACACGGGTGCTGATTCTATGTGGCACCATACGTCCGGAACGTGTCCGAGACGCGACCTCCATAGCGATGGCCGCGCAACTCCGATTATGGCGCTCTCTGCTCGTTCAGGAGGCTAAACGAACTACGGCTTCCCACCCAAAGCGGTTGTCTAACCTCGGGGACCAAGCGTCAGGTTTTCACCACTAGCCTGATCCGCGCTTGGCTTCAGGCATCGAGATCGATCAAGGCGATGCCGAGTTCCGGACGTTTTCTGCGGCGCAGATGACCAGGCGTTTCCACCAAAGTGACTTCGAGTGTAGGCCGAACAATGCCATCGAGCAGATGTCCGCCCTTCGTGCTGCCGTCGCGCAATCCGAGCACCGCATGGACGTGAAGGCTGGGCTTGCCGTCGTCGCCGATCGCAACGTCGCCGATCGCGCTGAGCACCTCGCACTGTTCTAGCACCGGGATTTTCCGATAAGTTTTTTCCTCGATGTCGAACCAGCCGACAGTCGCCTTTTCGAAGGCGCCGAGCGCGGTCAGCGAGGCACCGCCAATATCGTGATCGACAGCGAAAGATGTGAGCGCCGCGAACGCTTCCTCTCCGGGATCAAGCACCACCACGAACGTCCTTTGTCCGGCGCTTTCGGCGACGAGCTGCGATTTCATGATTTCACTCCAGACGCTGTGTCGGCTTTGGGTTGTCATTCGATCGAGAGGTTGAACGGAAAGCTGGCTCGCGAGTTCCCAACAGGTTTGGCTTGGCTTTGAACATCGCAGCGCCGTTCGGCTGTGGCGAAGATGCAGAGGTGCGGAACAAGATTGTCCAGGAAACATTGTTCCCCGCAGGCTATCTCTGAGGAGCGGACGTGGCCCCAACCGAGATCATCGTCAGGCATGCGCTAACGCCGCGTGAGTTCTGGATTGGTCTTGGCCGTGCCTTTGCCGGAGCGTTGATCTTCGCCGCCCCGGTGCTGATGACCATGGAGGCCTGGGCGCTGGGCTTTCACCTTCACCCACTGCGGCTCGCCCTGTTCCTCGCTGTCACTTTGCCAATGCTGGTGCTGCTGCACAAGTACGGAGGCTTTCGCCACACGGTGGCGCTGCGCGACCGCATCGCCGATGCTTTTGTGGCGATACTTGTGGCCGCTGTGGCGGCTACGGCGGTGTTGTTTATTTTCGGCATCGTGACCGCCGAAATGCCGCTGCGGGAGGTGATTGGCAAAATTGCGGTGCAAATTGTCCCAGGCAGTCTCGGGGCATCCTTGGCACGCGCTCAGCTCGGCCCGAGTTTGTTGGAGGAGGAGGACATTCCCGAGCCCGGCTACACCGGAGAGCTGTTCCTGATGGTGGTCGGAGCGCTGTTTCTATCGGTGAACATCGCACCGACGGAAGAGGTCGTCCTCATCGCCTACAAGATGGAGCCCTGGCAGGAAATCGCCCTGGTGGTGGTCACCCTCGCTCTCATGCACGCCTTCGTCTATGAGTTCGAATTCCGCGGCTCGCACAGTCCCGAGCCAGGCGCTGGATTCGTCAGCATCTTCTTTCGCTATGCGATCGTCGGCTATGTCCTGGTGATGCTTGTGAACCTCTACATCTTGTGGACCTTCGGCAGGACCGATGGCGCCGGCTTTTCGGAGACACTCAGTGCAGTCGTGGTTCTGTCGTTTCCTGGCGCGCTCGGGGCGGCGGTTGCGAGGCTCATTCTGTGACAAGGAACCCCGCAAAAGGCGACAAGCAAGAGAAGCAGCAGTCCGACAACAAAGCAAAGACACGCAAACCCGGGACTTCGGTCACGGAGTGGGTCGTGGCGGGCATAAGCTCCGTAGTCCTGCTTGCCGTGCTCGGTTATCTTGTCGTCGATGGCGTGAGCACGCGCGATGGGACCGCCCGGATCGTTGTGGTGCCACTCGCGGTCGCGGTCACCGAGGGGGGCTACGTGGTCGAGTTCGCCGCTGCAAACAGGGCGGGGAAATCAGTTGCTGCTGTCGAGATCAAAGGTGAGCTCCGCAACGGCGATGAGGTCGTCGAGGATAGCAGCGCTACGCTCGACTATGTCCCACAGAATTCCCAACGGAAGGGCGCGTTGATCTTTCGTCGCGATCCCGAGGCCTATGACCTGCGCCTCTTTGCCATTGGATATAGTGAACCCTGACCAGTCAAAACGCCATGGATGAAAGGGAACTCGGCGTGGATGACGCGGTCAACCGGCCACTGCTTCGCCCTGCTGTAAAAGCGACATGGCTGCAGAGAACCAACACGGCCGGTGCCTCCGAGAATGATGTGCGTGGGCGATCCTTTCGCACCCTATTCCTCTCTATTCCTCCGGGGCGGTGGCAGGAGCCGTATAACGGCGACGCACCGCATCCAGAACGTGCTTGCGGCTTTCCTGCGCCGAGAGCATTTCGTCCTTTTCCGCCTCGGCGGTCTCGCGCGCCAGATCCTTGTCCCTGATCTGTCGGCGAAACCATTCGGAATAGTCGCCGGCGCGCAGGTGATGCTCCCAGGTTCTGTCGTCGATGCCCTCGGCAATCTGAGCGAAGATCATCAGGTTGTGGGCCCGGAGGTTCATCGCGTTGTCGGGACCTCTGAAATAGAAGCTGCCGGCCTCGTCGAGTTGACCTTCTGCATATTTGCGGCTGTGACGCTTGAGCGACTGGCGCGGCTCGATCGCTTTGACCATGGCAATTTTCTTGCGGGCTTGCGGCCGCCAGAACAGCACACGCTCGCCTTTTGGCGAGGGAATATCCTTTGGCGGCTTGGTGTCCGTCTCCTGACAAAAGGCCTTGATGACATTCTTGGCCTTGGGACCGAGCGCAATGACGGCAGTGACCAGACGCAGGGCGTCGGTCGAGATCGCTTCCGGATGAACGGTGATCAGGACAGTGCCCGGCAATTCCAACGACAGGATGGCGCGCGTGTCGTCGCGCCTCTTGGGCAGAAGATGATGCGCCTCGTCGATGACCAGCCAATGCGGCCTCGCCGTACGGTAGCGGAAATTGCCAAGACCGGGGAGCAGGTCGGCAAAGAAGCCTGGTCGCTCGTTGACCCGCAACGCCAGCCCGTTGACGACCACATTGGTGTCGGGCTTTTCGATCAGGTCGAGCACTTGTGCCTTTGTCGGTTCGCTTGAGGCATCGCCTACCCGGACGGCGCCTTCGAGGCCATCATAGTCGCCTTCCGGATCGAAAACGCAGAATTGAAATCCGTTCTCGACGAAGCGTTCCGTCAGCGCGGTGGCCAAGGTGGATTTGCCGATGCCGGAGCTTCCGGCGATCAGAACCGTGTCGGTCGGCGTCAGATAGACTTCGTCGCCGCCGACCGAACCGAGAAGGATGCCGTCACGGCCTTTTCGGACAAATTCCCGATCACGCTTTACCAGCTTTTCGATCAGTTCCTCGACGCCCTTTCCACGTGCGCCGCGCGTTACAAGATCCGCTGTATCCTTGACCGCCGCAAGGGCGTTCTCGACAGCGACGCTGCAGCCGCAGGCCCGCAGGAACGCATGATCGTTTTCAGCATCGCCAATACCGACCACATTGTGTGGCGACAGCTTGAGGTCCTCAAGTGCGGCTGCCAGCCCGGCTGCCTTGTTGATGCCGGTGGGCAGCACCATCACCGCGCCCTTGTTGAAGATGATTTCCAGCTCCAGCCCGAGTTCCTTGATGACCTCAAGAACTGTTGCCTGGTGTGGTTCCCAGGTCGCGACGATCGACCGTCCGACTGAAAGCGGCTTGACGCCGCGTTTCTTCAAACTGGCGACAAATTTCGGCGCCGGCGCCGGTGAGATCGCACGTTCTTCCTCGCTGGCAGGCGTGTAGATCAACGCCCCATTTTCGGCGACGACCTTGTCGAACACGCCGAGTTCGGGAAAAACCCGCTTGAGGTCGGGCAGTTCGCGGCCAGTGACGAGGATGAGCTTGCGGCCACTTTTCTTGAACCGTTCGAGGGCTGCAAGCGTCTTTTCGACTACGATCCCATCGTGCGCCAGCGTGCCGTCATAGTCCGTCGCCAAGGCAATGAAATACATCTGTCGACCATTTCATATCTGAGATCGCCGCTACCTCCGCCACAGGCGAGAGGTCCACGATGATCGAGGCAGTGCGGGCGACACGTTCTCAGTAGCCGCCGATGATCGGCAATATCTCGCCGGTGATGTAGCTTGAACAATGCGGCGAGGCGAGGAACACATAGGCCGGCGCGATTTCCTCCGGTTGCGCCGGCCGTTTCATCGGCGTGTCTGCGCCAAATTTCGAGACGTCGCCGGCTTGCTTGTCCGACGGGTTGAGCGGGGTCCACACCGGGCCTGGCGCCACGCAGTTGACCCGAATTCCCTTTTCGATGAGGTTGCCGGACAGCGCGCGCGTGAAGGCATGAATGCCGCCCTTGGTCATCGAATAGTCGACCAGCTGCTTCGAGCCCTCGATGCCGGTTATGGAGCCGCTGTTGATGATCGCCGAACCAGGCTTCATATGCGGAACGGCCTCCTGCGCCATGTGGAAATAGCCGTAGAGGTTGGTCTTCAGCGTCGTGTCGAAATGCTCCTCGGTCAGCTCACTGAAGTCGCTGGAATGGACCTGGAAAGCGGCGTTGTTGACCAGCACGTCGATCCGGCCAAATTCCTTCACCACCTTAGTCACAGCCTTGTGGCAGTGGTCGCGTTCGCTGACGTCGGCCTTGACCAGCGTGCAGCGCCGGCCCTCGGCTTCGACGGCCCTCTTCGTTTCTTCAGCATCCTTGTCCTCGCACAGATAGACGATTGCCACATCGGCGCCTTCGCGCGCATAGAGCACGGCCACGGCTCGGCCGATGCCGGAATCGCCGCCGGTGATCACGGCCACTTTGCCGTCCAGCTTTTTTGATCCGATATAGAATGGCGCGTCGTAAAGCGGCGCCGGCTCTATCGCCCATTCATGCCCTGGCTTCGGCTGGTGCTGCTCGGGAAAGGGCGGCTCGGGATATTTGCGTGCTCCGGCCTGCATGGCGCCTTGTTGCTTGCCGTTGCCCTTCGTTTTGTCCTTGGCGTCGATGCCGCGCTGGATGTGGCGTTGCTTGGCGGCCTCGCCGGCGATTTCCGATTTCATCTGCTGTCTCCTTGGCTTGGAGAACGAACAACGCATGTCCGGCGAAAAAGTTTACGCGACGGCGTCATTCCTTCGGCAACGAATCCAAACGCCAGGAAATCGACGGCGTGTACTGCGCAACTGGCAACGAATGACGCGGCCGGACGTTTGGGCACAAGCGGTGTCCGAAAACCTGAAGGCGCGCTGGCCAAGCAGAAGGTATTCCGAGCCTGGTGACCTGACGATTTCCCGCTTCTCGGCCGTACAGGCGATCTTCTGGATCGCGCCAAGGGAGAGGAAAATGGCTGAAGATCATGCCAAACCAACCGGGCCGGATCTGGTCGAGGGTATCACGTTATCCGACCTTGCCGACGGCGGAAAGCTCCTCGGCCATTGCGGCGATGAGCCGGTGCTGCTGGTGCGCCGCGGGGCCGAGATCTTCGCCATCGGCGCGACATGCACACATTATGGCGGGCCGCTCGTCGACGGTCTTGTGGCGGAAGACACCGTCCGGTGTCCCTGGCATCACGCGTGTTTTGATTTGCGTACAGGCGAGGCCTTGCGCGCCCCTGCTTTCAGTCCACTCGCGTGCTGGTCGGTGGAACAACGCGATGATCGGATAGTCGTGGGCGAGAAACGCAAGCGGACGGTGTCCAATCCGCGCCCTGGCGGCTCCAGCCAGGCTCCCGAAAAAATCGTCATTGTCGGTGGCGGCGCCGCAGGTTTCGCGGCGGCAGAAACACTGCGGCGCGAACATTATCAAGGCAGCATTGTCATGCTCAGCAACGACGAAGCGCCGCCGGTTGATCGGCCCAATCTTTCCAAGGACTACCTCGCCGGCAAAGCACCGGAGGATTGGATTCCGCTGCGCCGAGAAAGCTTCTATTCGAAGAACGGCATCGACCTGCGCCTCAATGCGGATGTCGCCAGCATCGATACGCGTTCTGGCGAGGTTGTGCTCGCGGACGGGGCCCGGACTGCCTACGACAGGCTACTCCTGGCGACCGGAGCCGAACCGGTTCGCCTGACCATACAAGGCGCCGACCAGCCACATGTTCACACGCTGCGCTCGTTCGCAGACTGCAAGGCGATCATCGAGCGAGCCACGACTGCGCGCCGCGCCGTCGTGCTTGGCGCCAGTTTCATTGGCCTGGAGGTTGCCGCGGCGCTGCGGTCGCGCTCGATCGAAGTTCATGTCGTGGCGCCGGAAAAACGGCCCATGGAACGGATCATGGGTCCGCAAATGGCCGACTTCATCCGCGCCCTGCATGAGGAGAATGGTGTCGTATTCCATCTCGAGGACACTGCGAGCAGCATCGACGCCAGCGAGGTGAAACTCAACGGTGGCGATATTTTGGCGGCGGATCTCGTCGTCGCCGGCATCGGCGTGCGACCGCGGACAGGGCTTGCCGAAACGGCGGGGCTCACCCTTGACCGCGGTGTCGTCGTAAACGCCTTTTTGGAGACGAGCGCACCAGGCATCTTCGCGGCCGGCGACATTGCGCGGTGGCCGGATCCTCACAGTGGCGCGAACATTCGGGTCGAGCATTGGGTGGTTGCCGAGCGGCAGGGGCAAACCGCGGCCCTCAACATGCTCGGCCATCGCCAGAAGTTCCTCGCCGTGCCGTTCTTCTGGAGCCAGCACTACGATGTTCCCATCAACTATGTCGGCCATGCCGTGCAATGGGACGAGATCGCGATCGATGGCGACATCGTTGCCAGGGATTGCCTGCTCCGCTTCAAGCGCGAAGGGCGCACGCTGGCTGTCGCTTCGATCTTCCGCGACATCGAAAGTCTGGGGGCCGAGGTGGAAATGGAGCGCCAGACGACCTAGCCCGGATATCTCGAGCGAAGCGCACGCTGTGCGGCCGGTTCAGTCCCGGCGCGCAAGGATCCAGTCGGTCGCCGCCGCGAGATCGGCGACGGTTGCGGTCGGGCGCGGATCAAACCGTTTCTCGTCGCCGTGCCGGTATTTGCCGGTCCTCACCAGCAATGCGCCCGACAGTCCGGCGCTTAGCGCGCCAGCTATGTCGGCCTCGGCGTCGTCGCCGACCATGATCGCCTGGTCCGGCGGACAGTCCATGCTTGCCAGCGCCGACAGAAAGAATTCCGACGACGGCTTGCCGAGAACGGTTGCGCGTTTCAGCGAGGCAAATTCCAATGCCGCGACGAATGGCCCGGCATCGAGGCTGAGCTCGCCGTCGGCATCCCGAACGTCCGGTTGGTGGCAAGGGCCAGCAATTCGGCCCCGGCGCTCAGCTCGCGGAACGCGTCATTCAACGCCGCATAGGTGAAGGCGTCTCCGGCATCGCCGACGATGACGGCGCGCTTGTCGCGATCCGGCAGTTCGCAAAAGTCCGGCGCAAGGCCGGGGTGAATCAGCAAATATGGCGCTCGGCCATTGCGAAGCAGCCAATCGCGTGCAGCGTGCGCCGGGGTGAAAACATCTGCCCCGGTAACGGTGAGTCCCATCGCCTGCAGACGTTCGAGAACGCTCTGTTTCGACGAGCGCGTGGTATTGCTTATGAAGCGTATGGCCAAGCCGGCCTGGCGCAAACGCGTGACGGCGTCGATCCCGCCTGGTATGGCGGTGTCGCCATCATAGATGACGCCTGCGAGGTCCAGCAATACACCTCTTGTCATCGGTCCAGCATGACCACGAGTCTGTCAGGCGTCAAATCCGGAACAGGCCATGGTTGTTCCCCTTGGATCAGGGGGCAGGCACATGCGATAGCCGAGGTCACTGCCACCATTCGGGAAAGGTCATGCGTGCGGCCTCGGCCAGCGTCGCGATCGCCTCGTCGGGGACCGAGCTGTAAGGCCAGAGCAGTCGCGGGCCAAGCGGCGCCCAGCCGCCGGCCGCCGCCATCGCTTTGTCGAGCGCCGCATCGCTGACGTCATAGCGAGCGCGAAAGGGCAGTACGTGGGTGGCGAGAAAGGCCTGGATGCGCGTCTCGACCTCGGCAGCGGCCGCCACGTCGGTGCGGATCGTCTGCCACCACATTACCGCGCCCTTGGGGCTAAGACAGGCGACGTTGGAGTAGCTGCCATGCGCTCCCTGGGCAAATCCCGTCGCCAGCGTATGGCCGGGCACGAAGACCGAAAATCCCGGCAGTTCGCGGCGCATGTCGGCGTACCAACCGGCGTCGCCGCCCGGCAATTTGGCGCCGACCAGCGACGGCACCGCTGCACGCAGCCTGGCGATGCCTTCGAGCGTCAGGCGGCGCTTGGCATGCGGTGGATTGTAGAGCACCAGCGGCATGTCGGGCGCGGTCTCGCACAGGCCGCCGACGAAGCGCATGACCTCGCCGTCGCTGGGCGGCCACCAGTCGGGCAAGGTGAATTGCACCGCGGCCGGACGAAGCGCCGACACCCGCATCAGCCGCTCGCGTGCGACGCGCGGATTGGACTGGCTGATGCCGATCTGGAAGGGCAGGCGCGCGCGGCCGGCAATCGCGGCCACCAGGGCGCAAAGCCGGTCGAACTCGGGCTCGGTCTGGCAGTGGAATTCGCAGGCCGTGCCGTTGGAATAGATGCCGTCGACGCCTGATGCGCAGAGCCGGGCGATCGTTTCCTCCGTCGCTTCCCAGTCGATTGCCCCGCGATCGTCGATGGCCAGCATCACCGCGCCCCAGACGCCGCGCGGCGCGTCTGCGGGCAAGTGGCTCGGGTGATCGTCGAGCTCAGGGCGCATCGGCGATCTCGTGCTCGCGGCGCGTTTCGTTCGACGCAAAGGCGGCCTCGATAATGGCGATGATCTTGCGGCCATAGGCGCCGTCGACCGGCACCGGCTTGTCGTCGGCAATGGCATCGCGCATCGCGCTCCATTCGCGCACCAGCGCGGCATGCATCCAGTTCGGCTCGAACGAGCCGGGCAGGTCGGTCCAGGCCGTGTCGCGGCCAAGCATCGTGCCGCGGTCCATGTCGATGCGCAGCGTTGCCTGCTCGCAGACCAGGTCCATGACGTAGCCGGCCGCGCCATTGCGATAGCCGACGCTCTGCACCTGGCCGAGCCCGCCGCCGGCGAAGCGCAGTCCGAGCAGGGCGGTGTCGTCGGCTTCCTGATCATGGGACATGGCGCCAAGCATAGCGCTCACCGACACGACGTCGTCATCCATGAGCCAGACGAGGCGGTCGAGCGCATGGATGCCGGCCGTCAACAGCATGCCGCCGCCGGTGGCCTTGCGCAGATGCCAGTCGCGGCGATTGTGCTCCATCCACAGCTTGATGATCCAGCTCGAGCCGACGAGCGGCCGGCCGAGCGTTCCTTGCTCAAGCATTTGCCTGGCCGCCATGCAAGGCAGCGCGAAATGCATGAGATGGGCGACCATCAGCTTGACGCCAGCGGCGGCCACGGCGGCGTTGATCGCATCGCAGGCCGCCGCCGTCGGCGCCATCGGTTTTTCGAGCATGATATGCTTGCCGGCGTTCGCCGCGCCGATCGCCATTTCGGCATGGAGATGGTGAGGACTGGCGATGAGGACTGCCTCGACTTCCTTGTCGTCCAGCAGCTTGCGCCAGTCGGTGTAGCCGCGACCACCATGTTCGCTGGTGAAGGCGGCCAGGGCATCGTTGTTCCCGCGGCACGATGCGACGAGATGCAGGCCCTGTAACTGCTTGATTGCCCTTGCATGGGCGGCGCCGAAATCGCCCGCTCCGATAATACCTATTCCAATCATCGTCCTGCCTTTTCATACGCGGCGTCGATCAGCGACATCGCCGCAACATAGTCATCGATCGAAGTCGCCGGCGGCGCTTTTCGAGCCAGCCGGTCGAGCGTGTCGCTCATGCACAGGCGGTAGCGCGTCGCCGGCAATTCGATCGGCAATTCGATGATAGCGCCATCGTCGAGCGTCGCACAGAAGGCGCGCTCGCCATAGTCGATGAGGGTCGCATTCTCACTGACGATACGCCATTCGAAATCGCCGCCGGGGCGCATCGAAGCAAAAGTGTATCCGGCCTCGACGACCAACAACGCTCCGGCAGCGTCTTGCAGCACAAGCAGCGCATGGTCCTCGACCGGGGCGCGGTGAATGCGGTTCTCGATCGAAACGGTTTTTAGCCTGAGCGCGCCGGTTGCCAGGCCGAGCGCGGCATTGACGCCGTGTATGCCGAGGTTCCTCAGCGCGCCGCCGCCGCCGATCGCCGGATCCGCCACCCAGGCGACGCCGTCGGCCGCATAGCGCTGCGGCGGGCCATTGACCAGCCGGAACTGGCAATGCGCAATCGCACCGGCGCGGCCTTGGCTGCGCAGCCGTTCAAAGGCAGTGGCGGCCGGCCCAAAGCGGTTGGGCAGGGGAACGCTGACAAAGGCCTGGTGCTGCCTCGCCAACTCGCTGAGCGCGGCCAACGCTGCGGTGCTGCTGGCCGCCGGCTTTTCCAGGATCAGCGGTATGCCGGCTTCGATCACGGCACGGGCCCGCGCCGGCACCGTCGAAGGGTGTCCCATCAGCAGGATCGCGTCCGGCGGGCCGGAGAGGATTTTCGCAAAATCGGGGATGAACGGCAAATGATGGCGCGTCGCGAAGGCGCGCGCATGCTGCGCGTCCTCATCCCAAATGCCGGCAATCTCGGCGCCGCAAAAACATGCAGCGTCGAGATGCATTTCGGCGTGCCAATGGCTTGAGCCGGCCAGGACGATCTTCATTCAGCGTGTAATCCTCTTGCTTGCAGGATATCCTACAAGTCGCTATGCTACAAGCATCGACCGCTACGCGACGCGCCATCGGCCGCAATTCAGCGGCGCTGGGAGAAAAATGCCGGAACCCAAGTTGAGCTCGGAACCCAAGTTGAACCCGGACCAAAAATCGATCGAACCGCTGGCCCGACCGCCGCTGCTTCACGTCAGCGTGCAGGAGAGCCTGAGGAAATATATCCAGAGCAACCAGCTCAAGGCGGGCGACCCCTTGCCTCCGGAGACCTTCCTGGCGCAGCGACTCGGCGTCGGCCGCAACTCGGTGCGCGAAGCGATCAAGGCACTGGAGTCGATCGGCATTCTGGAGACGCGTCGCGGCATTGGCGTGTTCGTCAAGGAATTCTCGTTCAAGCCGTTGCTGGATAATCTGGCATACGGCCTGCAGGATTCGCTACGCGACGTCGAGGAACTGCGCGAGATCCGCCGTGTCCTTGAAACCGGCCTGATCGCAAAAACCATCGAGATGATCAGCGCCGAAGACATCGCCGCGCTGCGCCAGCTGACCGAAAGCATGCGGCGGCGCGCCGAGCGCCAGGAGAGCTTTGCCGAAGAGGACCAGCAATTCCACCAGTTGCTGTTCCGCTGCCAGAACAATCACATGTTGAGCGCGCTGATCGACATCTTCTGGGTGGCGTTCAACAAGGCCTCGAATTTCACCAGCCTCGACAATCCGACGCCGCTGGCGACCTGGCGCGACCATCACGAGATCGTCGAGGCGGTCGCCGCCAAGGACGTCGACCGGGCGCGCGAGCGCCTCGACGACCACTACAGGGGTATTCAGCAAGTGATCGCCAAAAACCGGATTACCTGACCCAACGCCGAACTACCTGACAATGCCAAGGGAGGAAACCATGCGCATCAGAACTATAGCTCGTCATCTGGCCATTACCGGGCTGCTGCTCGGCGGCATTAGCCTTGCCACCAGCGTCCAGGCACAGGGCGCCAAGACCATCACCGGAGGCTTCGATGTCGGCCCCGGCGGCTTTCCCAAGAACTTCAATCCGCTGGCTGCGACCGGCGGCTTTACCTGGCTCAGCACCTATTTTGAACCGCTGGTCATCTACAACGCCGAACTGACCGAACTCGAAGGCGATCTGGCCAAGGACCACAAGGTCAGCGACGACAAGCTGACCTACACGTTCAACCTTGCCCAGGAGAGCTGGCACGACGGCAAGCCGTTCACGTCCAAGGACGTCAAGTTCACGCTTGAGCTCGCCAGGAACAAGGCGTCCGGCAGCCTGTTTGCCGCGCGCCTCGGCGACATCGCGTCGGTCGACGCGCCGGACGATCGCACCGTGGTCGTCAAATTGTCGAAGCCCAACGGCTCCTTCCTGTCGATTCTCTCGCAGGTGATGATCCTGCCGGAGCATGCCCTGGCCGCGATGCCGCCGGAAACGCTGGCCACGAGCACATGGTGGTCCACGACGCCGGTCGGCACCGGCCCCTTCAAGTTCAAGCGCTATGCCAGCGATCAATATGTCGAACTGGCCGCGGATGACGACTATCGCGGCGGCAAGCCGAAGGTCGACGTGCTCATCAACAGGTATTTCGAGAGCCCGGCGGCGGCCGTTGCGGCGCTGCGCGCCGGCGAAATCCAGTTCACCTATGTCGAGCCCGACGACGCGGTAACCTTCAAGAGCGACAGCAATTTCAAGGTGATCGAGGGCGCCTCCTATGTGGTCAACTACATCGGCCTCAACCAGAAGGTCGAGTTGTTTAAGGATGTTCGCGTGCGCCAGGCGATCATGTACGCGATCGATCGCAATGCCATCATCGAGAGCCTCTATGGCGGCGCGGCCAAACCGGCCAATTGCGGCTACGTCGCGCCGCACCTGCTTCCTGAAGGTCTCGAAGCCTATGCCTATGATCCGGCCAAGGCCAAGGCTCTGCTTGTCGAGGCGGGGTGGGACAAGATCAACGGCGACAAGCCGATCACCTTGCTGACCTATTACGGCTCGCCGCAAGCCGCCAACGTGATGGCTGCCATCCAGTCGATGCTGGCCGAGGTCGGGATCAATGTGGTGCCGCGCGTCGTCGATACGCCGACTTATAACGGCATCGTCTACGAGGAAGGCACGCCGGACTGGAACGCGTTTGCGATGGTCTATGCCGGCCTGCAGAACGGTCCCAATCCGGCCGGCATCAGCCCGGGTCTCAACAAGTCCCAGATTCCGCCGGCAGGCTTCAACACCATGCGCATCGAGTTCGATGATCTCAGCGCCGCATTGGACGCTGCGCTCGCCCAGACCGATCCGGCCAAGATCGACCAATCCTGGCAGCAAGTCTGCAAGGTGATGAACAAGGATCTGCCCTGGGCGACATTATGGGTGGCCAACCGCTATGGCGTAGCCTCCAACAAGCTGCGTGACTTTGTCTGGACGCCGGCGCCGGGCGGCGGTCCTTATGCGGCTCACCCGGAACGCTGGGACATCCAGTAGAACGGCTGGCGGGCCATTCCGACCCACCAATGATACGGGCCGGCACGATGCCGGCTCCGCTCACCATCGCCACGGACAGCCAATGCTGAGTTTCATTGCCCGCCGCAGCGCTACAGGACTGTTGATGCTGGTCGCCCTGAGCGTCCTCATCTTCATCCTGCTGCGGCTGGCGCCCGGCGATCCGATCGATGCCTATATCAATCCGTCCAGCCCGATGTCGGCTTCCGACCTCGAAGTCCTGCGCGACCGGCTTGGGCTCGACCAGCCGCTTCCCGTGCAATACCTCGCCTGGCTTCGCGCTGCGCTCGGCGGCGACTTCGGCTATTCGATCCAGCGCAGCGGCGTTGGCGTGCTGCCGCTGGTCATGGAGCGCATCGGCCCGACCGCGCTGTTGATGGGCACCGGCCTGGCCATCGCCATCGTGCTCGGCATTTCCGCCGGCATCTTCAGCGCCGTCCGCCGTAACACGCTGCCCGACATCGCGCTGTCGGTGGTTTCCTTCGTCGGCATCTCCAGCCCGGCGTTTCTGACGGCACTTCTGGGATTGTACTTTTTCTCGGTGCTGCTGCGCTGGGCGCCATCAGGCGGCATGCAGACCGCCGGCGCCCCTTTTTCCGTAGCGGACGTGCTCGCGCACCTGGTCCTGCCCGCCTGCCTGCTGTCCATCGGACACGCCGCGCTGATCATGCGCTACATGCGCGCGTCGCTGCTGGAAGTACTCAACCAGGACTATGTGCGGACCGCACGTGCCAAGGGCGTGCGCGAATTCTGGGTGATCATCAAGCATGCAACCCGCAATGCGCTTTTACCGGTCATCACCCTGATCGGGTCGACGGTCGGCATAGCGATCGGCGGCGCCATCTTCCTCGAAAGCGTGTTCAACTGGCCGGGCATGGGCCTGCTGCTGGTCAACGCCGTCGGCACAAGGGACTACCCGGTGATCATGGGCGCCCCTCTGGTAATCGGCATCTGCGTCATTCTGGTCAATCTCCTGACCGATATCGTCTATGCCGTCGTCGACCCGCGCATCCAGGTGTCGTGATGACGATCACCGCACCAGCTCCGACAATCGACCCGACAGCCGGGCCGCAAACCAAGGGACCGCTTCGCCACGCGCTCGGCCGGTTCTTTGAAAATCGTGCGGCGCGCGCCGGTCTGCTTATCGTCGTCCCCATTCTGCTGGCGGTCTCGACCTATTCCCTGTGGTGGCCGTTCAGCCCCAACGCCATCGATCTCAGGGCGATCAACAAGGGGCCGTCCGCCATTCATTGGCTCGGCAGCGACGGCGTCGGCCGCGACGTCATGGCCCGGCTGCTGCAGGGCGGACGGATCTCGCTGCTGGTCGCCGTCTGCTCGGTCGCCATCTCGATCGTCATCGGCTTCCTGGTCGGCGCTGTCGCCAGCTTCGGCGGGCGCCTTGTCGACGGCACGGTGATGCGCTTCGTCGACCTCGCAATGACGCTGCCGCCGGTGATCTTCCTGCTCGTGCTCGCTTCGATCGCCGGCACCGGCATCGCGCCGACCATCCTGGTGATCTCACTGCTCTCCTGGCCGGTGCTGTCGCGCATGGTGCGCGCCCGGCTGCTCGAGCTGCGCGAGCGCGACTTCGTCGTCGCCGCCCGTGGCATGGGGGCAGGGCTGCCGCATCTCCTGTTCCGCCACGGCCTGCCGAACTGCATCGACATTCTTGTCGTCTACGCCACGCTGCAGATCGCCAATGCCATTCTGCTCGAAGCCGGCCTTTCCTTCCTCGGCCTCGGCATCGCACCGCCCGAAGCCAGTTGGGGCAACATGCTCAATCTCGCCCGCTCCACCGTGGTGCTCGAGCAATACCCCTGGCAATGGATGTTTCCCGGCGCCGTACTCGTGCTCACCGTGCTGGCCATCAACTTCATCGGCGATGGCCTGCGCGATGCATTCGACCCTCGTTCCGATCTCAACTGACCTGAAGGTTTTTGAAAAAATGCCCCTGTTCACCGGTGTCGTGCCACCCGTCGTCACCCCACTCCATTCCGATCTCAGTGTCGATTTTGCGTCGTTCACGCGGACCATCGAAAACCTGCTCGACGGCGGCGTTCACGGCCTGTTCGTGCTCGGCTCGACCAGCGAGGTGGTCTTCCATGACGAGGCCGGCCGCCGGGCCATCATCGAGCACGCGGTCAAGGTCAACAATGGCCGCGTTCCGATCTTCGCCGGGGTCATCGACCCGACAACCGATCGCGTCATCAACCACGCCCTGACAGCCAGATCGGCCGGCGCTGACGCCGTCGTGGTCACCGCGCCGTTCTATGCCCGCACCAGCCAGCCCGAGATCGGCGATCACTTCCGCTACATCAAGGACGCAGTCGACATCCCGATCATCGCCTACGACATCCCGGTCTGCGTCCATGTCAAGCTGGAGCGCCAGACCACCGTCGGCCTTGCCAGCGAGGGCGTTATCGCCGGCATCAAGGATTCCAGCGGTGACGACGGCAATCTGCGTTATGTGCTCAAGGACATGGCCAACGACCCGAATTTTTTCGGCATGACCGGGTCCGAGATCCTGGTCGACAGCGTGCTTGCGATGGGCGCGCATGGGGTCGTGCCGGGCCTCGCCAATGTCGACCCGCACGGCTACGTCAGGCTGTGGAACCTGATGCAGGCGGGTCAGCACGCCGAGGCCCGCCTGGAGCAGGAGCGGCTGTTGAAGCTGTTCGAGATCGTCTGGATCTCGCTCGGCAGGACGAGCGCCGGCTCGGCCGGGGTCGGTGCCTTCAAGACCGCGATGAGGAGCCTCGGCATCATCGCCTCCAACACCATGGCGCGGCCGCAACGCAGCCTGAACGACGAGGAAGGCGCAAAGGTCGACATCATCCTTCGCGACGTCGGCTTGCTGCGCTGACCGTGGACGCTCCGATCCTCTCGATTTCCGGTCTGCGAGCGGTGTTCCGTATCGCCGGACGCGACATCGCCGCCGTGCAGGACGTCGACCTGGTGATAGGTTCGGGCGAGACGGTTGCGCTGGTCGGCGAGTCGGGATCGGGCAAGTCGGTCACCAGCCTGTCGATCATCGGCCTGCTGCCGAAGAAGGTCGGACGCATTGCCGAGGGCTCGATCGCGCTGCGGCGCAGGGACGGCACGGTCACCGAACTGACCGGCCTCGATCCCGAGTCGCTGCGCAAGGTGCGCGGCAACGACATCGGCATGGTGTTCCAGGAGCCGATGACCAGCCTCAATCCGGTCTACAGCATCGGCGAACAGATCGCCGAGCCGATCCGCATCCATCTCGGCAGATCGCACCGTGATGCGGCCACTGATGCCGTGCGGCTGCTGGCTCAGGTCGGAATTCCCGACCCTGATCGGCGGGCGCGGCAATACCCGCATGAGCTGTCGGGAGGGATGCGCCAGCGCGCCACCATCGCCATGGCCTTGTCGTGCGATCCGACTTTGTTGATCGC
This sequence comes from Mesorhizobium sp. WSM4837, assembly GCF_055811435.1. Taxonomy (NCBI): domain Bacteria; kingdom Pseudomonadati; phylum Pseudomonadota; class Alphaproteobacteria; order Hyphomicrobiales; family Phyllobacteriaceae; genus Mesorhizobium; species Mesorhizobium sp. WSM4837. The sequence goes on along the minus strand of NZ_JBVVQE010000001.1, from coordinate 5,590 downwards.
CGACGAGCCGACCACCGCCCTCGACGTCACTATCCAGGCCCAGATTCTCGACCTGCTGGCCGCGGTGCAGGCGCAACGCGGCATGGGCATTCTATTCGTCACGCACAATCTCGGCGTCGTTGCCGAGATCGCCGACCGGGTCGCGGTGATGTATGCCGGGCGCATCGTGGAATCGGGTCCGGTGAGCGAGGTGTTCAACCGTCCGCGTCATCCCTACACCGCCGGGCTGATGCGTTCGGTGCCGCGGCTTGGCCAAGCCACCACGCTCAAGGCAGCAGGAACGCCGCTGCCGACCATCGCCGGCAATGTTCCATCGCTTGCCTTGCTGCCCAAGGGCTGCTCTTTCGCGCCGCGTTGCGCCCTGGCTGTCGATGCCTGCCGCACTGCTGTACCGCCATTGTTCGCGGCGACGTCGACCCAGCAAAGCCGCTGTTTGCGCTGGGAGGATCTCTGACAGTGGACGCTCCCTTCCTTTCAGTCAGGAACCTGACCAAGCATTTTTCGCCGACGGCGTTCTCGCGCGGTCCTGTCGTTAGGGCGCTGGACGATATTTCCTTCGACATCGCGCGCGGCCAAGTGGTCGGCCTCGTCGGCGAATCCGGGTCGGGCAAGACCACGATCGGCCGCTCGGTGCTGCGTCTCATCGAGCCGACGTCCGGCGAAATAAGGTTTGCCAGCGTCGATATCACCAAGCTGAGCGCCGGGCCGCTGGCCCGCCAGCGCCGCAAGATGCAGTATATTTTCCAGGATCCGTTCGCCAGCCTGTCGCCGCGCATGACCATCGGTCAGATCCTGACTGAAGGCCTGGATATTCAGGGCATCGGCAGCAGGCGCGAGCGGCGGGCGAAGGCTGAGAAGGCGCTTGCCGCTGTCGAGTTGCCAGTCGACGCCTATGATCGCTACGCCCACGAATTTTCGGGCGGGCAGCGCCAGCGCATCGGTATCGCCCGGGCGCTTACGCTCGAACCCGAATTCATCGTCGCCGACGAGCCGGTCTCTGCCCTCGATGTCTCCATTCAGGCGCAGATCATCAATCTTTTGCGCGACCTGCAGGTCCGGCTCGGCCTGACCATGCTGTTCATTTCGCATGACCTGGCCGTCGTCGAATATATCTGCGACACGGTGATCGTTCTCTACCTCGGCCGCATCATGGAAGTCGCGCCTGCTGCCGCGCTCTATGCCCGGCCGCAGCATCCCTATACGCGCGCGCTGCTCTCGGCCATTCCGTCGCTCGACCCGCTGGCCAGGCAAGGCCGGCAGGTGCTGAAGGGCGACATTCCAAGCCCGGCAAATCCGCCGACCGGGTGTGTTTTCCGAACCCGCTGCCCGGTTGCCCTCGACGCTTGCGCCGGCATCGTCCCGCCATTACGGGCAACAACGTCCGATGGCCATTTGAAGGCCTGCATTCGCGACGACATCGCTTGAGACAAGACCCGACAAGGCGATTTACTTCGCGTGCTGTCTGAGAGACTCTCCGAAGGAAGGCGAAGAACCGGCCGCCAGCTTGCTGCCCAGAAAAGCCCCCGCCAAGCTCAACCGCCTCAATCCCGAGAGATCGATTTCCGAAGCTTCTCGAAAACCAACAGCTTGCTTTTGCGCACGCCGTCTTCAAGCAGGCTTCCGTTTGCCAGGTGCGCGGCGATGGCGCTGGCCAGCGCGCAACCCGTCCCGCGCATCGATCCGCCAAGACGCGGCGCATCGAAGCGGATGGGCTCTTGATCGGCGCGCAGCAGGATGTCCGTCGATCGACACCCCGCGGCGTGGCCGCCCTTGATCAGCAGGGCCTGCAATCCGGCGGTGAGCAATTTCTGACCTTGTTGCAATGCGCCGTCCTCGTCGATGGCCAGGTCTGAGCCGGCAAGGACAGCCAGTTCGATGAGGTTGGGTGTGACGAGACGGCAAAGCGGGATGAGTTCATGCTTCAGGACGCCGATAGCGCCTGTGTCCAGAAGCGGCCAACCCGAAGAAGAGACCAGCACCGGGTCGATGACTGCCGGTATCTGTGGGTTTTGGCGCAGCACATCCGCGACGGCGACGATGGTTTGCTCCGTCGCGAGCATGCCGATTTTGATCGCCCCGACCGCATTGGCTTGCAGCGCGGCACGCATCTGATCGGCCACCAGACCGGGTTGCAAATTGTGGATTTGCGTGACGGCTTCATGCGTCTGCACCGTCACGGTGGTAATGGCAAGGCAGGTGCGCAAGTCGAGGGCGGAGATCGTCTCAATGTCGCGGACTATGCCGGCGCCGCCGCTGGAGTCCGAGCCGCCGACGACAAGCACATGCGGTTCGCGCCTCAACGCCATCGGCTCGTCTTTTCGATCCACTGGCGCGTTCGCGCTTCCGGATTGGCATCCAATGTGATGTCGGTCACTACCGCGGCGCTGTCCGCACCGGCACCGAAGACGCCCTCGATCCGGTCGGGATTGAGGCCGCCAATCGCGACCAGAGGTGTCGGCGCGATCCGGCGCTTCCATTCGCCAAGCCGTTCGAGCCCCTGCGGCGCCCATTTCATCTGTTTCAGGATGGTCGGATAGACTGGGCCGAGCGCGATATAGTTCGGTCTGGCGGCAAGGGCTGTTTCGAGTTCGAGATGGTCGTGCGTGCTGAGGCCGAGACGGAGACCCGCAGCCCTTATCCGGGTAAGGTCCGCCGCTTGCAGATCTTCCTGTCCGAGATGAATGAAATCGCAGTCCTCCTCGATCGCCAGCCGCCAGAAGTCATTGATGATGAGCTGGCATTTGTATCGGGCGCACAAGGCCTTCGCCTTGCGGATCTCGGCGCGCAACGCAGCCTCGGCGAGGTTCCTGACGCGAAGCTGCACCAGCCTGACGCCGAGCGGCGCCAGCCTTTCAATCCAGGCGGCGCTATCGACGATCAGATAAAAAGGATCGAGTCTCATTGAAAGACTGCCCGGCCAATTGTCGGCGTCGATGGGACGGCGAGGTCGCGCGGCTCGAGCAGGCCGGAGCGATAGGCCTCACGGCCGGCATCGACCGCCTTGCCGAACGCGCGCGCCATGCCGATCGGATCGGCGGCCTTGGCCACCGCCGTGTTGAGGAGCACCGCGTCGAAGCCGAGTTCCATCACGAGAGCCGCGTGAGATGGGCGGCCGAGGCCCGCATCCACGATCAGCGGGACATCCGGGAAATGGCCGCGCATCGAGCGGAGCGCGGTGATATTTACCGGTCCAAGCGCAGAACCGATCGGCGCGCACCAGGGCATGAGCACTCTGCATCCGGCTTCCAGCAATCGCTCGGCGACGACGAGATCGTCCGTCGTGTAAGGAAATACAGCAAAGCCGTCGTCGCACAAGATTCGCGCGGCCTCGACCAAGCCGAAGACGTCAGGCTGCAGCGTGTCATGATTGCCGATCACCTCGAGCTTGATCCAGTTCGTGCCGAAGACCTCGCGCGCCATATTTGCGGTCGTGACGGCTTCCTTGACGGAGTGACAACCGGCGGTGTTGGGCAGGACATGCAGCCGCAGCGATTGGATAAGCGACCAGAATTTCTCGCCACCCTTGCCGCCGGCCATTTCGCGGCGCAATGAGACGGTCACCGCGGACGCGCAGGATGCCTTGACCGCATCGGCAAGAATGGCGGGCGAGGGGTACTGTGCGGTGCCGAGAAGCAGGCGCGACGGAAGCTTGGTTCCGTAAAGCTCGATCACGTTACTAACCTCCTTGCATGGGTGAGAGAATTTCGATCCGGTCGCCGTCCTTCAGCTGGAACAGCGCCCGCTCAGTCGCGTGCACAAGGTCGCTGTTCACGGCCGTTGCAAGCCAGTTGCCCTCGTAGTCAAGCGCTGCGAGAAGCTCCGCCAGGGTGGCGGCGGTGATCTCATGCGCTTCGCCGTTGACCGTCAGTTTCATCAGCAAGTTCCACCGGTTTGTCAGAATCGAAAACAAGGTCGGCCGCCCGGCGCGCCATGGCGGGGGCCAGAAGGAAACCATGGCGGTAGAGCCCGTTGATCGCGACGGTCCTGCCATGCGCTTCGACGCGCGGCAGGTTGTCGGAAAACGCCGGGCGAATGCCGACGCCCGTCTCAACGATCGCGGCCTCGCCGAAGGCGGGATGAACCGAATAGGCGGCGTTCAGGAGTTCCATTATCGCCCGCACCGTGACCGGCTCCGTGGACAGACTCTCGACCATCGTTGCACCCGCCATGAAATGGTGGTCGGCGCGCGGCGCCAGATAGAGCGGCAAACGCGGGTGCAGCAGCCTGACCGGGCGCGACAGCGAGATGTCCGGTGTACGCAGGATCAGCATCTCGCCGCGAACGCCGCGAAGCCTTTCATCGCTGGACGCCATTCCTATGCAGTCGATCTCGCGGTCGAATCCCGTCATGTGCAGGGAGTCCATTCCGAAGCGGAACTCGACGCCGCTTCCGGCGAGTTTTTCATGCAGCGCCGCCATTGCACGGCGTGGGTCGAGATGGGCTTCGCCCGGGAAGAACAGCCCGCGACGGAAGCGGCCGGCGAGATCGGGTTCCAGGAGCGCGATTTCGTCTTCGTCGATCCGCCGATGACCCGACGTGCGGCTTGCAAACCGGTCGAGTTCGCCCGCATCCCGCGGCGTTGCCAGAACGAGCGTTCCGGCCCGCGTGACATGACCCGGCAGGACCGCATCCCACCAGTCGGCGGCATCGCGTCCGAGATCCAGCACCGGCTGCTCGGCGCTTTCGCGCTCGCACCAGGGCGCCAGCATGCCGCCGGCCATCCATGATGCGTTGCCGCCAAGGCCATGCCGGGTCTCGGCAATGGTTACCGCAGCACCGCGGGCGGCGAGTTCGAAGGCGGCGGTGAGGCCGGCGACGCCAGCCCCTTTGACCAGCAGCCTCATGACGGCTCCGGCATCTTCGGCATGGGCGGTTCGCCGTCCACCGGCATATAAAGATTGCCGCCCTCGCGGTACTTCGCGGCCATCGCCGCCATGCCCTCTTTCTGTGCCTCGGCCCGAATGTCGTGGGAGATGCGCATCGAGCAGAATTTCGGCCCGCACATCGAGCAGAAATGCGCCAGCTTGTGCGCCTCCTTCGGCAAAGTCTCGTCGTGGAAGGAGCGCGCGGTTTCGGGGTCGAGCGACAGGTTGAACTGGTCTTCCCAACGAAACTCGAAGCGTGCGCGGGAAAGGGCGTCATCCCTGACCTTCGCCGTCGGATGACCCTTGGCGAGATCGGCGGCGTGCGCGGCTATCTTGTAGGTGATGACGCCCGTTTTGACGTCGTTGCGGTCGGGGAGACCGAGATGCTCCTTGGGCGTGACATAGCAGAGCATCGCCGTGCCGTACCAGCCGATCATTGCCGCGCCGATGCCTGAGGTGATGTGGTCGTAGCCGGGTGCGATGTCGGTGGTCAGCGGCCCAAGCGTGTAGAAGGGCGCCTCGCCGCAGACTTCGAGCTGCCTGTCCATGTTCTCCTTGATCTTGTGCATCGGAACATGGCCCGGCCCCTCGATCATGACCTGGCAATCCTTGGCCCAGGCGACCTTTGTCAACTCGCCGAGCGTTTCTAGTTCGGCGAACTGCGCCGCGTCGTTGGCGTCGGCGATCGAGCCGGGACGAAGGCCGTCGCCGAGCGAGAACGACAC